>CAYZYG010000019.1:0-56616 GCA_964481395.1 uncultured Vicinamibacterales bacterium | reverse complement strand
GGACCTTCACCACGAACTCGAGGCGCTGCAGCACGCGATGGGCGACCCCGGCCGTGCGGACGACATGGAGCAGATCCTCGATCGCTTCGGGCACGTTCAGGAGGAGTACGACCACCTCGGCGGCTACGCGCTCGAAGCCCAGGCGCGCGAGGTCCTGCACGGGCTGGGGTTCGACGACGAGCGGATCGACGGGGACGTCGGGGCGCTCTCCGGCGGATGGAAGATGCGCGTGGCGATGGCCCGGGTGCTCGTCGGCCGGCCGGACGTCCTGCTGATGGACGAGCCGACGAACCACCTCGATATCGAGTCGATCATCTGGCTGGAGTCCTTCCTGCGAACGTTCCCTGGCGCCCTCCTGATGACGTCCCACGACCGGGACTTCATGAACCGCGTGGTGTCGAAGATTGCCGAAATCGACGGCGGCGAGATCACCGTCTATTCCGGCAACTACGAGTTCTACGAGCGGGAGCGCGCGATTCGCGAGGCGAACCGGGAGGCGGCCTACGCCAGCCAGCAGGCCATGCTGGCAAAGCAGCGCCGCTTCATCGAGCGGTTCTCGGCGCACGCGGCGAAGGCGGCGCAGGTGCAGAGCCGCGTGAAGGCCCTCGAGAAGGTGGAGCTGATCGAGCTGCCGAAGCGGCGGCGCGTCGTGAAGTTCGACTTCAGGAGCCCCTCGCGTTCAGGAGACCTGGTCGCGACCATCGAAGGCGTGTCGAAGGCGTACGGGCGCCGGGTGATCTACGACGGCCTCAATCTGACCATCCGGCGCGGCGAGCGGTGGGCCGTCATGGGCAAGAACGGCGCGGGCAAGACCACGCTGCTCCGCATGGTCGCCGGGGTGCTCGAGCCCGACGCGGGCGAGGTGCGCCTGGGCGCCAGCCTGCAGCTCGGGTACTTCTCGCAGCAGGCGCTCGATCTGCTCGACCCGGATCTGACGATCGACGAGCAGCTGCAGCATGACTTCCCGCAGGAGTCGGTCGGACAGCTGCGGAATCTCGCCGGCGCGTTTCAGTTCTCGGGCGACGACGTGGACAAGAAGATCAGGGCGCTGTCGGGCGGCGAGAAGACGCGCCTCGTGATGGCGCGGATGCTGCTCAATCCGCCCAACTTCCTGGTGCTCGACGAGCCGACGAACCACCTCGACCTGGCGACGAAAGAGATGCTCGTCGAGGCGCTCGCCGGCTTCGAGGGCACGATGCTCTTCGTGTCGCACGACCGGACGTTCCTGCGCGGGCTGAGCAACCGGGTGCTCGAGCTGGGCGGCGAGAGCGGCACCGACGCCCATCCCCACGTCTACCCCGGCTCGTACGTCGACTACGTCGCCCGGACCGGGCACGAGGCGCCGGGCGTGCACGCGTAGCCTGGCCGCATGACGTTCACGACCTAGACACGCTCCCACTCTGCTCGGGAGAGGCCGCCCTGTTTCAGGATGATGGAGAGCAGCTTCACGCCGATGTCGCCGGAATGCGGATTCGGCACCGTCAGCACCGTGGTGCCACGCACCATGAACTCATGGCGCCCTCCCGAAAAGGGCCCCGTGAACCCGAGCTTCCTCAAACCCGAGATGAGGCGCCTACGGCCGACCGGCCCGAACGGAGGCATCAGCTGGCTCGCTTGACTTGAACGACAGCAGAGCCCAGTCGAGGTATCTTCAGCCCGAGGGCCACACGGACGAGTAACCACTCTTCGATCACTTCAGCCAGTTGATCACGGCATCCTTCGAGGGTTTTTCCCGTTGCGACGACGCCAGGCAGGCCGGTCACCGTGGCACAGTAGATCCCGTCGTCGACGATTTCATAGCGGGCTCGTCGCAGAGCCTCTGCAAGGTATCGACTGATCACGGTGGGCCTTCCCGGTAGACGTCATCCGCGGCAGTGCGGTGGCGTAGAGGCAAGTATAAGCCAGACCGCCCTATCCTCCGGCCGACGCAGACCCGGGCGCCGCCTCTCAGTCGGCCCAGAGGGACGCCAACGGCAGGTCGACGTCGGCGAAGGGCTCGGCGCGCACGACCTCCGCTCCGGCATGGGTCGCGAGGATCACCCAGCGCCCCTGCTCGAGGCGCAGTACCTCGAGCGTCTGCGCGACCGGATCGACCAGCCAGGCATGCGGCACGCCCGCGCGGGCGTAGATCGCCAGCTTCTTCGTCCGGTCGAGCTGCGCTGTGGACGGGGAAACGACCTCGCAGACCCAGTCGGGCGCGAGCGTGAAGTAGGCCGTCTCCGGCATCTTCGGCATGCGAACCCGCCGCCAGCCGGCGAGGTCTGGCACCAGCACCTGCGGACCGAAGTGAAGTTCCGGCTCGTCCAGGATCCACCAGCCGCCGGGGCCGCCGACGCCGTGGTCGAACGGGCCCCCGACCAGCACTCCCAGCGACGAGTACGCCCGGGCGTGTTTCGGCGCCGGCCGGGGAGAGGCATGGAGTTCACCGTCGACGATCTCAGCAACCAGGTGATCGGGCAGGGCGACCAGGTCCTCGTACGTGGCGGGACGATCGAACGGTGGCACACGCGGCATCGGCTGCATCATACATCGTCGTCGAACACCTCTCGTTCAGGCTGGTTCGCCCTGAGCGAGGCGCGATCGCGGCGAGTCGAAGGGCTTGCACGACGGATGCCGCGGCGGCCCCAACGACAATCAGCCGATTCTCGCCTGTTCGAGGCGGGAACGCCGCAGAAACTGCCAACCGCCTCGCCGCGTGGGCTGGCAGATCCTGCGATCCGCAGGACGGCCGCTTCGACGGAGAAAGCTCGGCCCTTCGCAGGACGTGGCGGAAGGCGACGTCGCCGTCGCCACACAAGGGGGTTACGGGGCAGACCGACTGCCGGCCGCCACCATGCGGCTCACCGGTCAATCCACCCAGAGCGACGCCAACGGCAGGTCGACTTCGGCGAAAGGCTCGGCGCGCACGATCTCCGTCCCGGCATGAGTCGCGAGGATCACCCAGCGGCCCTGCTCGAGGCGCAGCACCTCCACCGTCCGCGCGATCGGATCGACCATCCACGCATGCGGGACGCCGGCCCGGGCGTAGATGGCCAGCTTCTTCGTGCGATCCAGCCGCGCGGTCGACGGGGAGACCACCTCACAGATCCAGTCGGGCGCCAGCGCGAAGTACGCTGCCTCGGGTATCTTCGGCATGCGCTCACGCCGCCAGCCGGCGAGGTCGGGCACCAATACATCCGGCTCCAGATGGAGTTCGGGCTCGTCGAGGATCCACCAGCCGCCGGGGCCGCCCACACCGTCATCGAACGGGCTGCCGATCCGCCGCCCGAGGGCGGAGCCGGCGCGGATGTGAGGTACCGCGGGCCGTGGCGACGCGTGCAGTTCCCCGTCGACGATTTCGGCGACGAGGTGGTCCGGCAGGGCGACCAGGTCCTCGTACGTGGCGGGACGATCGAACGGTGGCACACGCGGCATCGGCTGCATCATACATCGTCGTCTTGCACGACGGATGCCGCCGCAACAGACGGGAGAAACGGCCGGTTTTCGTGTCTTCGTGATGGAATCGCCGCAGAATCTGCTACTGCCTCTCCGCGCGGGCTGGCAGATTCTGCGATGGTGGGAGCCCGTTGCTACTTGGCTGGCGGCTTCGCGGGCGGCAGGAAGCTCTCGAGCAGCCAGATGCCGCCTTCAGGGCAACGTCGGCCTTCTGCTGTGCGCTCGTGCCGCCCAGCGCGACGGCCAGCAGCACGGTGCACAGAAAGACGGCCACGGCGCGGGACGGAGTGGTTCGCATCACTGGCATGCTCCTGTCCCGGAATCTACACCTCGCGTGTCGATCGGGTATGGGCACTGAGTCGAGATCGGGTCGAGACTGGCCGATCAGCCCTGAGACGGGCCGGCGAGCAACTCGTCGATCGAGAGTCCGACATCACGGGCGATCTGGCGCAGGAGCGTGGGCGACACGTCGCGCCCCGGGTGGAACGGCACCGTGGTCACCCGGCCGTCAGGGTGCCGGAACTGCTTGTGGGAACCTCACTGGCGGATCTCGACGAATCCGAGGCGCTCGAGGTGCGCCACGACTTCACGGGGCTTCAGAACGGGAGGCTTCGCCACGGGCTAGGCCACTCGGACGGTCTGGATGCCAACGAACGCGGCTTCGAACGCCTGCTCGCCGTCCTCGAGGAGCATCGCGACGACCTCCCGGAGGTTCACGTTCAGCTCGTCAAGGCTCTCCGCCTGCGTGTGGGCACCAGGAAGTCCCGGAACATAGCCGACGTAGAGACCGGTGTCGGCGTCCCGTTCGACCACGGCAGTGAACTGCTTCATCGACGTGCCTCCAACGCCCGAGGGCCTTCGGCTCGAGCCCGCGTCATGCTCGTCGTGGCGCTCCCCGCCGCCGCGCTGATCGTGCTGGGCGTGCGGCTCCTCGAACAGGACCGCACGCTGGCCGTCCAGCGACGCGGCGAGCTTGCCCAACAGGCGGCCGACCGCCCCGTCCGTGCCCTGGAACAGCAGGTGGCCCTCGTCCTCCAGCGGCTGGGCGAGCCACAGTGGGTCCCGGCCGCGGCCGTCCCGCCGGGTCCCCGAGGACGAGCGGAAGGCTGCGCGGCGAGCGAAGCCACAGGAGGGTCCGTGGCATGTCAGCCCGACATCTTGCCCGATCGGCGGGCGGATGGCGCGGGAAACTTGCCACGCCTCCGTCGAGATTCGGTCGAGAAGCGGAGCATTTTTCGGTAAGCTGTACGGCCGGAGGCCGGTTCATGAAACCACCCGTCGCCCTGTCCGCTGCCGTTCTCGCCCTGATCCTCGGCGCCAGCACCGCCGCCCAGGCACAGTCACCCAACACCCTCACGGACGCCGAGAAGACGGCGGGGTGGACGCTGCTCTTCAACGGCAAAGACTTCGAAGGCTGGCGGAAGTGCAACGGGACGGAGATGCCCGCCAACTGGGTGATCGAGGACCAGGCCATGAAGGTGTTCACGGCCGACGGGCGGAAACCCGGGCAGGGCGCGGGCGGAGACATCCTCTACGGCGTGAAGAAGTTCCGCAACTTCGAACTGTCGATCGACTGGAAGACGGAGAAGGCCGGCAACTCAGGGATCTTCTACAACGTCCGGGAAGTACCGGGGAAGCCCATCTACTACGCCGCGCCAGAGGTGCAGGTGCTCGACAACGTCGACGCCACGGACAACAAGGTGGCGAGCCACCTGGCCGGGTCACTCTACGACATGCTCGCGGCGGACCCCAAGACCGTGAAGCCTGCGGGCGAGTGGAACACGATCGTCATCCGGGTGCAGGACGGCAAGGTGACGCACACCCAGAACGGCGTGAAGGTGGTCGAGTACACGCTCTGGACGCCCGAATGGGACGCGATGGTCCAGAACAGCAAGTTCAAGACTTTCCCCGGCTTCACCGAGGGCATCTCAAAGGAAGGCTACATCGGCCTCCAGGACCACGGCTACGCCATCTGGTTCAGGAACATCAAGATTCGGGAACTGTAGTCTGCATCAGAACCCGATCGTCCCGAACACCCGGATCTCGTGGCGCCAGACGGAGTAGGTCCGTCCGGCGAGTTCGACCGCCAGTTCCGGCGACAGCTCCACTCCGGCCTCGCGCTCGAATCCCAAGTCGTGGTGGACCAGACCGTAGCCGGCCTTCACGCCCAGCCAGACGCGCCCGAGCTTCATCGGCGCGACATCCACTCCCCCACCAAAGACGGTCTCGTTGAAGCCCAACGCTCTCCAGCTCCCACGGGGCCGGAAGCGAGGAGACGAGGCGGCGATCATCTGCTCGCCGTCCACCGCCGTGTTCTTCAACCGGTACCACGTCAGGCCGTTCCCGTACTTGACATAGGGCTGGACGCCCCCGGTCAGAATGTTGAACCGGAGGTTGCCGTGGTAGTCGTAATGTTCGAGGTCCGCTCGAACCGCGACCGGCCTCACGCCGGGCGCAACGGCGTCAAACCCGACTCTCGCCGTGTACACGGTGAACGAGCTCTCGGTCGAGAACCGCGGGCTGAGGTGGAACACGACGGCGTACACCGGCGCCGCGACGGTCGGGAATTTCGGCACCAGCGTGACGTCATCCGCGTCGGACGGCAACGCCAGTGCCAGTCGGACGCTGAGCTCGAGCAGCTGTTCGCGATTGAGGAACAGCGAGACGAAGTCCTCGCTCACCGGTGTCACCATCACCCCCGCTTCCAGTGAGGCGAGGCGCTCGGCCGGTGCGTTGGCCGGGACGAAGGTGGGCTGGCGACTGCCGGTGGCTGCCCGGACGGGCAGGGCCAGCGTCCGCCAGACGAGGTCGAGCGGCGGCTTGAGCATGAAGTACAGCACCGGCGCATTGAGGAATCCGGCCCGGGGAAAGAAGCTGTCGGTCACGCCCAACGGCGCGGCCCAGGGCAGACGGGCGATGTCGTACAGGGCGTACCCGCTCGCGTCGCCGATGCGATTCCACGCTCCGTTGAACGCTGGCCCGATCGGCGCGACGTTCCCCATGTCGGCGTGGGCGATCGTTCCCGCCGCCGGCGACGGCGTCGCAGGGAATCCGAAACGCACGGGCAGGACGAACCACGCCCACGCACGCCGCACGTCAGGATCGGTCAGCACGAGGTCGGCGACGCGTTCCCAGTCCGGCAGGACCGCCACGCGTCCCGGCAGGCCGTAGTCCTCGACATAGTCGGGCCCCGCGTCTGGCCGGCGGAAGTACTCCTGGTGGTCGAACGCACGGACGACACGCTCGCCCACGCCTGGTCCGACCTTCTTGAAGTACCCCCGGAAGGGATAGCTTGCGTGGCCGTCCCGGTCCTTGAGCCCGCCCGGCACCTGGAGCACGCTCTGAAGGCCCACCGCGTCGCCGCCAATCCACACGACCGGCCGGGTGTTGATCCGCGTCTCGGCCGCGTCCTGCCAGGCCCGCTCACGGATCCGATCCAGCACCCAGCGTTCCCCGCGCGATCCGCCGATCCGTTCGCCGACCTGCCGGCTCCACGCCTCGCGCGACAGGTACACATTCGGCGACGCGAAGTCCATCTCGTAGACGAAGTGGTGCAGGTAGTACTCGATGCGGCGGATGACCAGGGGGTCATCGCCGTCAGCGGGATTCGCCCCCGCGATCAGCGACGCCACTTCCCCAGCCGCGAAGGGGCGCTCCACGGTCGACAGCCGTGAAACGATCACGTTGATGTGCTCCCAGTCGCCTTCGTGGTTGTTGGGGCCGTCGTTCGTCGGGTAGAAGAACCAGTACTGGAGGACGAATTCATATCGACGCTCACCGGCGTCGGTCGAGCCCGCGTCCGCCACGAGGGGATGGACGAACACGCGCCTGGCCTTCCGCAGATCGTGACGCCCGGCGACACCCGGCTTCGGGTAGTACTCCTCCTTCCAGGTCTTCTCGTCGCGGCCCGGCATGTCGAAGTACATGACGGCGAAGTGCTTCCGCTCGGCGCCGCCGGCGACCTCCGGTTCGAGTGGCCCCCGGGTCGGGCCGAACTCCGTCAGCAGCGCCTTCAACTGGCAGTCCGCCCGATCGTCTTGTGCCGCGGCCGGGCACGGAGACCCGGCCAGCTCGGCGAGCACGACGTCACGCCCGCCCAGGTAGGAGTAGTCGTGACGCGCCAGGTCCCATCTGTCCACGTGGAGCGCAAAACCTTCGTCGGCGAAGAGCGTCCGGAAGTCGAACGGAAGGCTCTCGGCGTTCCGCACCATGATCGGCGCGAACCGCACGGCGAGCGCCTCCAGCCAGGCCGCACGAGCATCGTCCATACCATCCTTCGGCGCCACGTCGCGGTAGGCGGGATCGTCCGTGTCGCCGTACAGATGGAACTCCCTGCTCGCGGTTGTCTCCCGGACCAGGCTCGGATACGTCAGCGGCACGTACTTCAGATAGTCGTCGCGCGGGATCTGCGCTTCGGCAACCGAGACCGCAGCCAGCGCCAGAGACACGGCCGGCAGGATGACAGCGAACGAACGTTTCACAGGCCCCCCAGATCTCAGGGTAGCAAGCCCGCCACCGGTGACGCCGGCGATGGCGCTCAGAATGGGCACCCGCGCCGCCGCACCGTGGCGACCGTGCGACCACCCAGGCCGGCACATCCGGGCCCGGCGCGCGCCGTCCGCCCCTCACGGCTCGCCCGGCGCGGCCGGCAGCACCGCCCGCTACAGTTCCGGCCGCTTCAGGTGAATCCCGTTCCGCATCTGCACCTGATGGGCAACGGACAGGATCGTGTCGTCGGCGAACAGGCGGCCGACGATCACCGCGCAGATGGGCTGCGGCTTGAGTACCGGCGGAGGTTCGGCCGGCGCGGCGCCGCGCCCCCGACCGCCCCCCTGCGGCGGGACGTCGAACTTGTAGGGCACGACGACGCACGGGTGCCCCGTCTGGGCGTTCGCACCGATATCCGCCGATGGGGCGCCCACGAACATGTCGAGGTCTTCCATGAACTCGGCCCAACGCTGGACCAGCAGGTAGCGGCGCCGCTGACTCTGCACGTAGTCGAAGGCGCGGGTGGTCCGCCCGCTGACGAACCGTGGGTTCCAGTCGGCCGGCGCCATCGGGCTCGACGGCGTGCCGCCCTCGCCGCCGCGACCGGACGCCGGGCCTGCCGCCTGACCGCCCCGCCCCGCTCCGCGTCCCCGCCCGTAGTTCTCGGGCAAGGCCCCCAAGTCGAGACCCGTTTCCTTCGCCTTCCGCTGCACGTACTCGTCGAAGGCGGCCGCGCCTTCGACACTCAGGCCGCTGTTGAGCCCGGCCACCGTCGGCCTCGGCCCCACCTCCTTCAGCGCGGCCCCCAGCTCCCGCAGCGTGGCGACGAACTCCGCCGGGGCGTTGGGATCGACGCCGATACGCAGCGAGGCCAGCCTGACGCGGCGTTCGAACTGGAATGGCGCGGTAATCGTCGACGGATCCTTCTCGTCGACGCCGTGGATGGCGCTGAACACCATGGCGCAGTCCTCGATGGTCCGGCACATCGGTCCGACGCGGTCCATCGACCAGGCGAGGGTCATCCCGCCGACGCGGCTGACGCGGCCGAACGTCGGCCGCAGCGCGCTGACGCCGCACCGCAGCGACGGCGACACGATCGACCCCTGGGTTTCGGTTCCGATGGCGAACGCCACGCAGCCGGCCATCGTGGCAGACGCCGGGCCGGCCGACGATCCGCTCGAACCCTGCGTGAGATTCCAGGGATTGTTCGTCCGCCCCCTGAACCACTGATCGTTCTGGGCGAAGAGGCCCGTTGCGAGCTTGGCGACGAGTACCGCGCCCGCCTCGCGCAGCCGCACCACAACCTCGGCATCCTCGTCGATGATGCGGCTCTCGAAGTCCGCGGCCCCCCAGGTGGTGGGCACCCCCTTCGTCGAAAAGATGTCTTTCAGCCCGTACGGCAGTCCGTGCAGCGGCCCGCGGTACTTCCCCGCGGCGATTTCGGCGTCCGCCCGGGCGGCCTCGGCCCTCGCCTGCTCCTCCATGATCTTGACCGCGCACAGCAAGATCGGGTTGAGGCGCCTTAGCCGGGCCAGGTAGATTTCGGTCAGACGCGACGACGTGATCCTCCGCTCTTTGAGCAAGGCGGAAAGGCGATGCGCCGGCAGGAAGGCGATGTCGTCGTCGGTCGACGGCACCGTTCCCTGCCAGGGTTCGACGGTGAAGGCGACGCGGTCGAACGCGGCCCTGCCCCGCTCCTTTGCGAGCCGCTCCATCATCGCGCCTGTGCCGCCCGGATACGGCTGGAACTGGAGCGCCATCGTTTCGCCGTTGCCAAGCGGAACGGGCGGCGGCGAGGCCTGCGCCGGCTGCGCTGGTTGTACCGGAGCGGCCGGGACTCCAACTCCCTGGGCCCGGAGCCCGTCAGCGCCCACCGCACCGGCGGCCGTGGCCGCCAGCGACATCAGGACGAAGGTCCGGCGATCGACGCCGGAGGTCCGGGCCGAAGCGGCTGGCTGCTCGGCCGTGGGCTCTGCTGGGTCTGTCTTGCCGGGCGCATCCTCAGGCATGTCGAGGTCTCCTGGTTCGTCGGCCGTACCGTGGCCGCGTTGGCGCGCTATCGTACGACAACCGCAAGGCCGGGTGCCAGAGAAGGAGTATGCTGAGGGGTGCCTTTCTCCAAGTTCCCACTGCACCCGAGCCTGCTGCGCGCCATCAGGGAGCTGGGCTTCCACAACCCGACTCCGATCCAGGAGCAGGCGATTCCACCGGCCACGGCCGGCCAGGACGTGATGGCCTGCGCCATGACCGGCAGCGGAAAGACCGCGGCCTTCCTGCTGCCCATCCTGAACCGCCTGGTCGCGGCACCGCGCCGCCAGACACGGGCGCTCGTCCTGACGCCAACTCGGGAACTCGCCGCGCAGATTCTCGCGCATCTCGAGGAACTGGCCATCCACACCCCCGTGACGGGGGCGGCCGTCTTCGGCGGCGTCGGCATGGGGCCGCAGGAGCACGCCTTCCGTACCGGCGTGGATGTGATGATCGCGACGCCCGGCCGCCTGCTGGACCACCTCCGGCATCCCTACGCGCGCCTGGCCGGCATCGAAGTCCTGGTACTCGACGAGGCCGACCGGATGCTCGACATGGGCTTCCTTCCCGACATCCGGCGCATCCTGAAACAGGTCCCGGCCAAGCGCCAGACGCTGTTCTTCAGCGCCACGATGCCGCGCGACATCATCACGCTGGCCCGCGAGATGCTCCGCGATCCGGCCACCATCAATCTGGAACGCAAATCCACGCCGGCCGTGGGCATCACGCAGGCCGTCTATCCCGTCCCCCGCGACCTCAAGCCCGCACTGCTGGTCGAGCTGCTCGCGCGCGACATCGTGGACGACGCGATCGTCTTCACGCGAACCAAGCATCGCGCCAACCGGCTCGCCGATTTCCTGGCGCGCCACCGGATCTCGTCCGCCAAGATCCACGGCAATCGCAGCCAGGCCCAGCGCACGTCGGCGCTCGCGGGCTTCAAAGCCGGCACGCACCGCGTTCTGGTCGCTACTGACATCGTGGCCCGGGGGATCGACGTCGCGGAACTGGGTCACGTCATCAACTTCGACGTCCCCGCCGACCCCGATGCCTACATTCACCGCGTCGGGCGCACGGCCAGGGCCGAGGCAACGGGTGATGCGTTTACGCTCGTCTCGCCGGACGAGGAGCAGGACCTGCGGGCGATCGAGCGCGCCATCGGCAAGGCCCTGCCCCGGGTCACGCTTCCGGACTTCGACTACACGAAGAAGACGTCCGAGCGCCTGGAGATTCCGATTCGCGACCGGCTGGCGGCAGCGCGCGCGGCTCGGGGCCCGCGCCGGGACGGCGGGAGACCGGCCCAGCACGGTACGCGTCCCCCTCGGAAAGACCGCCCGCCGCAGGGGCGCCACTCGAGCGGCCCGTCTCGATTCCAGGCCATCCTCGACAAGCACGCACCCGAGGGATCGAGGTCTGGGTCGGGCCGGCCGGCGCGGCCCGGCCGCCGCCGGCCCCGCTGATCGGTCTCACCGGGATGATCGTTGCCCCCCGTGGCCGCAGCCTGCCGTATCATGAGGATGGGCCCGCCCCTGGAGGACAACCATGACCCGGTCAGAGATCGACGCCCTGCTGGAGCGTCACCGTGCGTCCTTCGCCAGCCGAATCCCCGCGACGATCGCGGCCGACCACACCGAACAGGGCACGTTCTACAGCCCGGCCGTCGGTCTGGTCAAGAGCCGCGCACGCATCGCCGACGTGTATCAGTACTGGCTGACGGCCTTCCCCGACATGGAGTTCACCTGGGGGCCGCCCATCGTCGAAGCCAATCGGGCCGCGCTCTTCTGGCAGTTCCGCGGGACGCTGGCGGGCCCCTTCTTCGGCGATGTCAAGGTCGGCACGCGCCTCGAATTCCCTGGAGCCGCGGAATACGTGCTGTCCCCTGAGGGCATCGTCAGCGCCCACCACGTCTTCGACTTCTCCGGAGCCCTCGTCAAGGCGGGTGTACTCAAAGTGAAACCTGCCTGAACCGGTCAGGCGGCTTCTGGCCTTCAAGACGTCCAGCCGCCCGTCGTGCACGTCGGTCGTCGCACCGCCCTTCGACGCCCTCGGGGCGTCCCGAGCCTGTCGAGGGACGAGACCGGCGATGCGCCCGGATCGCAAGGCGCGAGACGCGAGACGCGAGACGCGAGACGCGAGAAGATTGGCCCATCTTTGAGCGTTGAGCAACGCAGCGAGGCGGGATGCCGCGTCGGTCGAATGCAGACAGACCTGCAGCTCGGGCTGCCAGTGAAGCTTCGCCTCACACCGCCGAGGACCAGAGATCCCCATCGTCATTCCCGCGAAAGCGGGAATCCAGGACTGGACCCCCGCCTCCGCGGGGGTGACGAAGAACTTGGTTCATCCGATCAGATCACGCCCATTGAAGATGGCTAGGCCGTCAGCGCCCGGCGGTGTTCCAGTTCCTGGATCCGGGCCAGCGCCTTCGCTCTCAGGGCCGCGGCATCCCGAGCGATGGCTGCTTCGCCTTCGCGGTGCACCTGAGGGACCCGTCGGTCGAGCGCGGCAATCAGTTCCTTCAGGATCCGGATGGTGGTTGCCTGGTGCATGAACCCTCTCATGGAAGTGCTTCGGTGAGGGCTGAAGGCCGGAGTGGCCGCAGGGCTCAAGAAAGCGAGGATGTAAGAGTATACCTCACAACGTCGCACGCGCCGGCCGACGTGTATCAGTCCTGGCTGACAGCCTCCCCGACATTGAGTTCACCCGGGGGCCGTCCATCATCGCCCCGAACCGCGCCGCGATGTTCTGGCCGTTTCGCGGCACGCTGGCCGGGCCGTTCGTCGGCGACGTGAAGGTGAGCACGCCGCATGCGCGAACGGAGCGGCGCTCTCCTGACCGTCCGCGAAGGCGGAGCCCCGGTCTCACGTCCCATCCTGTGTGACGTTCGATACCCGCAGCCGGTTGGTGCGAATCTTCTTCGCAGAACCCTCACGACGCGTTCCGGCCGGCTCGAACTCGAAGGCAGCCCAATCCGAAGGTTTCCTCAACCACCCGTCCGGCTGTCCCGCCGTCTCAACCGGTAACCGCGCCGCCCCTCCGTGACCGGCCACGGGGCTGAGGTTCTCCCTGACTGGCGGTGCGCAGGGCGGGGACGACCGCCGGGACTCGTGAGAGGTGCGCCATGACGACGAGGCCAGTCATAGAGTTGTCACATCGGTGCCCGCGGCGCGCCGTTGTATCGCCGTCATCTCCGGTGAAGAAGCTCGAGGAGGCAGCCGTGAGGACGGTCCTGGTTGTCGCGGCCATCGCAGGAGCGGTACACGTCTCGCTCGCTGGCGAGGTCCCGCGATCCACCCACACTCGCCCGCTCAGTCCAGGCGCTGCGGTCCTGCTCGCGGATGCCGCGGCGGCGTCGTCAATCGTACGAGCGCAGATCGAGGCGCTGGAATGGACGGACCTCATCGTGTACGTCACGGACCTGTACGACACCGCCGGCGGTGCCCCGGCCGCCTGCCTCAACTGGATCTCGGCAGCCGGCGGACGGCGGTACGTTCTAATCCGCGTCGCCGGCCGGCAAGGCCTCCCGCACGAACGCATCGTCTGGTTGGGTCACGAGCTGCAGCACGCCCTGGAGGTGGCCGCCGCGCCCGGCGTACAGGACGAGGCCGGCCTGGAGCGCCTGTACCGGCGAATAGGCTGGGAGCAGTCCACCGGCCGTTTCGAGACTGACGCCGCGCAGGAGGCCGGCGAACTCATCCGCAACGAGCTTGCGGGCTTCGCCCCGCGGGTGGAAGACGATCTGAAGGCACTGCGGCTCACCGCCGCGCTGGCCGCAGTGCTGCGCCCGCGCCCTCCGGAGGCAGCGTAGCAGCACGAGTTTCGCGCGAGGCCTATCGGGCCGCTCGGGCCGGCACCACCCAGTCGATGGGCGGCAGACGAACCTCGGCCGGCAGCGCCGTCATGTCTCCGCTTCGGGCGAACGTCAGGATCGCCTGCGCGTACTCCGGCGACGCATCCATGGCATCGTCGAGAGCGGGGTGCGAGCCGCCATGAACGACAACGAGCCGTCCCTTCGTGAAGAATGGCGCGAGCTCCTGTGCGTTCTCGAGCGGCGTCGAGATGTCGTAGTCCCCCTGGGTGATGATCGTCGGGATGTCGGTCTCGAAGTTCTGCCGGAATGCCTCACCCAGATCGACGCCCCACACGGGGCAGGCGTGCCGGTAGTTGAAGCCGAGCGGTCCCAGGATGGCGACGGCGGGGTCGGCGGCCAATTGCTCCGCCCGGGCGCGGCTGATGCCCGAACCGCAGTCGAGCATGTAGTAGCTCGCCGTTCTGAAGCGCTCGCTCTGCCGCGACCGGACCCGCGCCAGTGCGGCCGCCGTGAAGTCTCCGCGATGCAGCGTCAGCACGTCCGAAGCCCACGTGCGCATGCCGGGCCGAGACGAGGCGCTCGCCGTGTAGCCAGTCGCCATGTCCCGGACGTCGTCGGCGTCGAAGCGCACCTTGGTCGGCTCGCCAGAGGCAGGATCGTCAACGGTGACCGTCACGGGCGCCTGCGCGGCCCGTGCGATGACCGTCTCGAAGGCGGCCATGAGGCCCCCGGCGGGAATCTGGCCGGCCAGAGCCGGCGCGCTATCCGCCTCGGCCGCGATCCGCTTGAGCGCGTTCAGCACGTACGACGGCATGTCATACGTGTGGTCGGGTCCTTCCATCCCTCTCAGGATGGCCCGCTCGACGATCTGCGGATGGAACCGCATGACGGCCATGGCCCAGTGCGACCCGAAGCTGCCGCCCCAGAGCGTGATCCGCTCGTACCCGAGGGCGCGGCGGACGTCGTCGATGTCCGCCGCCGCGTCAACGATGGTGAAGCCCGCGAGGTCGAGCCCCTGTCCGGTCCAGAAGGCCTTCTCGCGCTCGGCGTTCTCGCGCACCCGAACGGCGCGCTCTTCCTCGGTCGCCGCGTGGTCGAGGGGCAACGGCGGCGGCATCTCGATGAGCGTCGTCGGCTTCGAGGGCCCGATGCCTCGCTGGCTCACGATCACCACATCGGCCGTGTCCTGAAGCGGCTTGATGCGCGACTCGTAGTAGCCCTTCCGGGCCAGGTTCAGCGCGAGCCCCTCGAAACTGGGCCCTCCGAACAGGTAGAAGATCGGAGGCACCCCGGGCGACGGGTTCGTCGCCTTGAACCGGTAGACTTCCAGGCTGATCACGCCGCTCCCGGGCCTGGCCCGGTGCGTCGGCACGAAGATCACGCCCCGCTCCGCCACGGCGAGCCCGCCCGCCTCGAGCTGAATCCGCTCGGGTGCAAGGAACATCGTGCCCGGCTCGGGCAGCGAGCCCGGCGCCGAGGGCGCGCGCCTGCTCTCCCCGCAGCCCCAGACTCCCGACGTGAGCAGGACCAGCAGCACCGCGGCGAACGCGCCGCGTCGTCCGGCGGCCGCGATCCTCCTGCCGTCAGGAACACGCCGCCGAACTGAACTCAAGCGAACCGTCGCATGCGTGATCGTCTTCATCATGGGTTCCTCACGGGGCAACGTCCAGACTCGATGCACTCGACAATCGGCTTCTCGACCTCTGCGAATCCTGTCACCGGACAGCCCACCGCTGCTCAGGCCCACAAAGACGACCACGGCTGAGGGCCTTCCGCCGCGGCGGACGCCCGTCCGGCGCCACCCGCAGAGGCTGTAAGACCGTCTCTAACGGATACTCACGGGCTCCAGCCCTTCGCTCGCCAGCGCCCGGTTGAGACTCGCGCCTTCCGTGGCCAGGACCCGCTCGAGCCTGGCCAGGAGCCCATCGAACTCGGCCGCCAGCAGGTTGAAGACCTCGTAGGCCTGGTCGGTCGGCTTGGCGTCCGCGCTCTCGACGACCTCCTGCAGGGCGGCGATCCGGTTGTTCAGTCTGATCGGGAAGTTCAGCGGGTCCTTCGGGCTCCGGTTCTTGACCTGATAGATAGAGGCCTCGATGTCCGACAGCTTCCCGACCAGCGCCTCCGCCGCAGACGCCAAGGCCGCGGTCGGTTTCTTCTCCAGCCGTCCCCGCACCTCCTCCTTGAGGGCGCGGATGCGCGAGACCGTCCGGTTGGCCTCGCTGGTCTTGCCGCTGATCCGCCGGGCGAGGTCGAACTGCGCCTGAAGATCGGCATCGGTGACATCTCTCAACCTGGGATCCTTCAGCACGCGCACGTCCTGCTCGCGGGTCTGACCGTCGACGGTCAGGCGGACGCGATACGTGCCTGGCGGGGCCCACGGCCCGCGTGCAGGATTGGCGCTCCGCAGGATCATCCCCGGAAACGTGTGGGCCCCGGAATGCCGGAGGTCCCACTGCACGCGATGCACTCCGGACTTCCTGAACGCGTCGCCGGTGAACCGCCGGACGACGTCGCCGGCGCGGTCGAGAATCTCGAGGCTGACCGTCCGGGCTTCGGTCGCGAGGTGGAAGTCGATCATCGCGGGACGCACGCGCCGGTAGGCGGGGCCGGGCGCGAACAAGTGGATGGGCTCAACCGGGTTGCCGACGCCGATCTGCCGAAGCCGGTCGATCCCGTCCAGCACGTAGAAGGACCGTCCGTGCGTGGCGATCACCAGATCCTGGTCCTCGACGACGAGGTCCGGAACCTGCGTGTCGGGCAGATTGAGCAGCAGCGACTGCCAGTCGTCGCCGCCGTTGAACGAGACGTACACGCCGTGTTCAGTTCCCGCGAACAGCAGGCCCGCCCGCGCCGGGTCCTCCCGGATCGCGTGCACGTAATCGTCCTGCGCGATCCCGCCGATGATGCGCGTCCAGGTCGCCCCGTAGTCGCGCGTGCGCCAGGCGTAGGGCGCGCGGTCGTCCAGGCGGTACCGCTTGGCCGCGACCCAGGCCGTTCCCGGCTCGTGTGGCGACGCGTCGATGAGGCTCACCGTCGTGAAGTCGGGCATGTCCGGCGGCGTGATGTTCGACCACCTCGCCCCGCCGTCCCGTGTCAGGTGGACGCGCCCGTCGTCGGACCCGATGAAGATCGTCCCTTTCTCCAGACGCGACGGGGCGATGGTGAAGATGGTCGCGAAGAACTCGGGACCGTTCTGGTCCTTGGTGATTGGCCCACCGGAATCTCCGAGGGTGGAGGGATCGGCGCGGGTCAGGTCCGGACTGATGCGCGACCAGCTCTGCCCTTCGTTCGTCGTGCGCCAGAGGTGCTGGGACCCGGCATAGACAACGCCAGGCTCGAGGGGCGACACCGCGATCGGAAACGTCCAGTTCCAGCGTTCCGGGACGCTGCCGGCGGACTCGCCCGAGTACAGCCGCGGAAACGGCTGGATGTCACGCGTATGCCCGGTCCGCCGGTCGTAGCGGGTCAGGTACGCTTCCTGGCCTCCTGCGTAGAAGATGTCGGGATCCGTCGGGTGGGGCGCGATGTAGCCGCTCTCGTTGCCTCCTGCCGCGTACAGCCAGAGCCCGGGCGGCTGGCGCGGATTCCGCAAGTGCGTCCCCGCGTCGCTGGGCACGCAGGCCGTCGAGTTGTCCTGCTGCGCGCCGCAGACGTGAAACGGGAAGTCCGCGGTCGTCGCCACGTGGTAGAACTGGGCCGTGGGGTAGGTCTGCGGCGTCCAGGTCGCTCCTCCGTCCACGCTGACCGTGCCACCACCGTCGTTGCTGTTGATCATGCGCCTCGGGTTACCGGGGTCGATCCACAGATCGTGGTGATCGGCGTGCGTCTCGGGGAGGACCGTAAAGGTCCGGCCGCCGTCGGTGGAACGGTTGAGCCGGTAATTCAGTGCGTAGACGGTGTCGCGATCCTTCGGGTCGGCGACGATGCGCGAGAAGTAGAACGCCCGCTGCCGGAGGTCCCGCTCCTCGTTCACTTTCGTCCAGGTCACGCCGCCATCGTCAGAGCGGAACAGGCCGCCGTCCTCGGCCTCGACGAGCGCCCACACCCGGCGACCGTCCACCCGGGACACGGCGATGGTGATCTTGCCGAGCACGCCGGCGGGCATACCCGGGCTGCGGGTGATCTCCGCCCACGTGTCGCCGCCGTCCGTCGACTTGAAGAGCCCGGATCCCGGGCCTCCGCTGGAGAGCAGCCACGGCGTGCGATACACCTCCCACAGGGAGGCGTACACGACCTGCGGGTCGGCCGCGTCCAGATCGACGTCGATTCCTCCGGCCCTGTCGCTCCGGTAGAGTACGCGAACCCACGTTCGACCGCCGTCGCGTGAACGGAAGAGGCCCCGTTCCTCGTTGCGCCCGTACGGGTGACCGAGCGCCGCCACGTAGACCACGTCCGGGTTCGTCGGATGCACGCGGATCCGTCCGATCGCCTGCGTGTCGCGAAGGCCGATGTGATTCCACGTCTTCCCGCCGTCCGTCGAGCGGTAGAGCCCGTCGCCCTGCATGACGTTTCCCCTCAGCTGGGTCTCACCCATGCCGAGGTACACCACGTCCGGGTTGGATTCGGATACCGCCACCGCCCCGACGGAACTGCTCTCGATCTGCCCGTCGGTCACGGGCGCCCACGTCGCGCCACCGTTGGTCGTCTTCCACAACCCTCCGCCCGTCGCCCCGAAGTAGTACTCGTTCGGACGAGTGGGGCTGCCCGCGCACGCGATCGACCGCCCGCCCCTGGCGGGCCCGATGCTGCGCCAGGCGAGACCACCGAACAACTCGGCGCTCACGCCCGGCGTGCCCGCGACGGCAGGACCCTGCGATTGGCCCGGCGCGACCGCCAGCACGACGGCCACGGCGGCGATCGCGGCCAGCGGCGCGAAGCGTGGCGGAATTCTCGGAGAAGCGTGTGGCATGGATCACCCCTCGGGCGTCGCGCCGTCCGCTCCGGGCGAGTCTCGGCGGTGCAGCCCACGAGCGGGCCCGCAGGCCCGCACCGTCACATCGTCAGGCGGTGGCGGCCACTGCGGTCCGCTGTCCGATCCGCGTCGTCGCCTGGAGAAACTGCTCGATTTCCTGAGGCGTGTTGTAGTGGCTGCCCGACAGCCTGATGAAGCTCGTGAGCCCCAACTGATGGAGCATGGCGCCGAAGAAGGGATCGTGTCCGGCGGAGTGCAGCCTGAACCCCTGCTCACGGTAGCGATCGCAGAGGTCGGCAGCGTCTACTCCATGCATGTTGAACCCGACCAGCAGTGACTGCCGCGTCAGATCATCCCCGATGCCGTACACGTCGACATTCGCCATGCCGCGCAAGCCGGGTGCGTTCGGCGTCCCGCTGAGCAGGATGGACAGCAGGGCCTCGAGGTGGGCTTTGATCCTGGTCATCGCGGTCACCACGAGCGTCCGCCGGTCGCTGCAGTCGGAGAACTGGCGTCCCAGCCAGCAGAGGTAGTCGACGACCGCCGACCACGCGGCGTACGACTGATGCTCGACCCCGCCGAGATCCCAGCTCGTCTCGGGCTTCAGGTGATATTTCCAGTGCGGCAGCCGCGCCAGGCGATCCGATGCGTGCGCGTAGCCGCACCCTTTGATCCCGAAATTCTTGTACGGCGCGATGACGTAGGCGTCCGCCCCGATCGCCTCGACGTCGATGGGCCCGGACGGCGAGTACTGGACGCCATCCACCATGATGTAGAGGTCGGGCTTGATCTTCCGCGCCTCGCGCACGATGGTCTCCACGTCGAGGACGGCGCCCGTGACGTTGGAGGTATGCGTCACGGCCAGGAAGCACGTGTTCCGATCGATCTGTTCGTAGACGCGCTCGGGACGGACCGATGCGCTGTCCCGATCCGGATCCGCGATGCGCTCCTCCTTGCCATAGCGGGCGGCGAACTGGTTCACCGCGCTCCGGACCGACGCGTGGTCCAGACCGGTCGTCACGACGTTCGTGCCCGGCACCGACGCCAGCACGGCGTCCGTGATCCGGTAGATGACGTGGCTGCTGCTCCACCCGGGAATGATGTGTCCCGACGTCGCGCCAAAGAACAGCATCAGGTCCGCGATGCCCTGCGCCGTGGCCTCGACGGCGTGGCGCGACCCCGGGTTCGCGCGCCCCTGCTGATCTGGCAGGCACGTCTCGCGGGCGATTGCCTCGATTACCCGGTGCGGACGGCAGGACCCGGACGCCGCATCGAAGAACACGCGCCTGCCGGAATAGGGGTCCCAGTCGACATAGGCGAACTGGCTCCGGATGGCGTCCAGTAATTCGGGAGGAAAGAGTCCCTTCGTGTCTGCCTGCCGCATCTGCCCTCACTCCTTCGCGCCGCCGGGGGCACCACCCTCCGGCCGTTGTTCTACCGTCCGCCCAGGACGGACTCCGCGTACATCACCTCTCCAGTGAACCCGTCGTGGAACTGCACGACGACCTGGGGCCGCGGAAACGCCACCCAGCGGGTCTCGCCGGCTTTGAGGCGGTTGTTGAACACGTTGTTGATCTGCACGGTCGTGAAGATCGGCTGCCGTACCAGTTCGGCCGGGACGTCCGGCAGGAACGCCGTCGACCACCGGATCTCGCACGTCCGACCCGAGGAATCGTACGTCCCGTTGGCCGGCCGGTTCCCTTCCGCGTCCATCCGATGATTGCGTGAGTTGTGGGGCCCCGAGGCGAACTCCCAGACCCGGTCCGTCACCTTGATCGAGAAGCTGTTGTGGATGTCACCCGTCAGGACGAGCACCGGTTTGCCGAGGCCGTCCCAGAATCGGATGAGCTCGTCCCGTTCGTTCAGGTAGCCCGTCCAGGCTTCATCCCGCGTCGGCGCGGCCGCCGGGTCGCGCGTGGTCGCACCGGCGCTCGGCGTGCCTCCCACGTGCGGGATCATCATCGTCACCTGGGACACCACGAAGAACACGTCCGCGTCGCTCTTCTGCATCCCCTCCTTCAGCCAGGCCTTCTGCGCGGCTCCGAGCATCGACAGGTCCGGCCGGTTCATCGACGTCGGGTCGCTGACGCTCCGGTAGCTGCGCGTGTCGAGGACGAAGAAGTGGGTGTTGCTCACCCGCATGTCGAAGTACGAGTGTCGCCCGATGCTGTACGACGCCAGCCCGTCGGCCTTCGCCGCCGGACGCACGCGGAGCCGATGGGCGTCGAGCACCTCGACGATTTCGTACACGTTGGCGTTCGGGTCGCCATCCACCCCATCGGCCTGCGTGAGTTCGGCCAGTTCACGGGGTGGGACGCCGGCCGCCCGGCCGCCCCAGTGCACGTGCAGCGCGCCCGGCTCCCGCGCCTCGGGACCGAGCGTCGAGAAGTCCGCCGCCGGGTCCGTGAGGATGTCGCTGCCGGCCTTCAGCTGTGCCTGCCCGAACCGGATGCGCCCGTCGGGCGCGGGGTTCGCCCACCCGACGTAGTCGTACCACGCCTGCGTCCCGATATCCCGGAACACCGCACGCCGGTCCCGGCGCCCGATGGTGGCGCCACCGTCGATGTTGTCCAGGATCTCGTGGTCGTCGAAGGTGAAGAAGGACGGCACGTAGCGATGCCACTCCGCGAGCGCGTCGCCGCGCTCGAGGAAGATCTTGTAGTTCTGCCAGACCCCGACGATGGCGGGAGCCAGATTGACGAGCGGAGGCGCCTGAGCCGCCGTGAGGCCGACCTGCTTGAGCCAGTCGGCCACGCGCAGAGCCCGCCCGTCTTCGTAGATGAAGTCGCCGTTCTGGATGTGGAAGTGGACCCTGCCCTTGAGCCGGTCCAGCATCGTCCTGAAGGCCGGCGGCCACGAACCGCTGCCGGATGGCCGCTGGTTGTTGCCCGTGCCGAACTCGAAGCGGAAGTTGAACAGGCCCTTCGGATTGTGCGCCGCGTTCCTCACGCCGTCCGCGGAAGGCAGCGTCGTGAACGATCCATGCGGACGGATGGGCATGTCCGCGCCGTCCACCACGACCTGATAGTGGTACGTCGTGTCGGGCGTCAGTCCGGTGATGCGCACCCAGCCCGTGTTGTCGTGTTCGATACGGGTCGTCGCCCGATCGGACCACGCGTCCAGCTGCGCTGGCGCCGTGCCGTAGCGCACGCGGAACGTACCCGGCTGGGCGGTACGCGCCCAGACGCCGACGTCCGTCGCCGTGAGACGGCCCAGCATGGGACCGTGCGTGATCGTTGTGGCCACTTCCTGGCCCGACACCGGCACGAGGGCCGCCGCCACCAGGAGGAGCGCCGCCAGACGCCATCGTTTCATGATCGTTCTCCCGCTTCGCATGTCGGCCGGTGGAGAGAAGGTCGCCGGCCCGAGGTCGAGGGGCGCCCGGATGCCCATGCAGCCGGGCGCCGGCTCACCGGAACGTCAGAATTCGAATCGAGCCGAGAGCTGGAAGACTCGCGGGAACTGCAGCGCCCGCCCCAGGCCGTAGTTGGGACTGTACTGCTGGTTGGCGCCCGAGAGCCACTGTTCGTAGGCCCCCTGGTTCGTCAGGTTGAAGATGTCGAGCGCCAACTGCACGTTGCGGGCGCTCCCGAGCTTCAGGTCGTAGCCGACCCTGAGGTTGAGGTTCTGGAGGGCCTTCAGTTGCAGCTGGCCGTCGCCGCGGTCGGCGCCGGCGAAGCGGATCGTCGTCGCCAGCGGGTTGGACACGCGCCGGCCGTTCGGAAGCGTCACGGTCGACGGGCCGAACTGCGGGTCGGCCGCCGCGATTCTCTTGACCACCGGGCCCGAGTAGGCCCCGGACTGGTAGGCGTAGTTGACAGCAAGCGTGATGCCCCAGGGCGTCGAAGCCGTCGCACCGAGCCGAAGGTTGTGCTTCTGCCATGACGGGCTGCGCGTGTCGGCTGACCCGGACAGGCTGTTCGTCTGGTTGCCGCGGATGCTGCCGATCCCCTTGTCGTTCGGGAAGGCCTCGGGCTGGATGAACGCAGCCGGGTCGTTCGGCCGCCACGTACCGGCCACGTGCTGGAATCCCCGTGTGTAGCCGGCAAGCAGCTGGATCGACCGTGCGCGCTTGCTGGCCGACAGGTCGATGCCGGAGTAGACGTACCGGCTCCAGCTGTCGTTGGTGATGAGGTAGATCTGGTTGAAGTCCTGGTTGGCGTAGCCCCTGAACACGTTGCCTTCATAGATGCCGTTCGTCTCGATCAGCGCGGGAATGTCCTTGTATTCCCGCCTCACGAAGCCGACATTCACCGCCACGCCTCCGGGCAGCTGCCGGCCGTAGCCCAGCGTCCACTCGTCGATGAACGGCTGGTTGTGATCGGGATCCGGGTAGCGATCGGACTGCGCGGACGTCGTGCCCGGCGTGTAGAAGACCGTCTCGAACGTGCCGTCGAGATTGTTGTCGTAGTAATCGGTCACCCCGGCCGACGCGGCGCCGACGCTGCCCAGGTTGCGCGGCATCGGCATTTCGTGCACGCGCCCGATGCTGGCCCGCGCGACGTTCTTGCCGTCCGGCGTGACGAGCCACGTGCCGCTGATGCGGGGCCCGATGTGCCACGCGTCCTGCAGCTGGATGTCGAACAGCCGCTCCGTGCCCTTGATCCAGTCGAAGCGCACGCCGAGATTCAGCGTCAGGCGGGGAGTCGGCCGCCACGAATCCTGGAGGTAGAAGCCGACGTCGTCCGCGGCCGTATCGCTCTCCCTGATCTGGGCCACATCGCGGACCTGCCGGTGGAATGGAATCAGGCCGGCCGACGGGTTGGCCGGATCGCGGAGCACGAGTTCCTCGAAGGAAAACCCTCCGTTCGCGTACTTGGTTTCGTCGTAGCCGCGAAGCGCCTGGACGAACACGCCGGTCTGGATCTCGTGCGAGCCGAGCCACCCGGACTTGTAGTAGGTGATGTCGCCCTGGAAGGTGGTCTTCGACGCCGGCGAGATGCCGAACTCCCCGACGTTGTTCATCAGCGCGATTTCGCCGGTGCCCCGGAGACGCCCGCTCGAGATGAACGCGCTCTGATGGACCGACTGGGACGGACCGTCAGTCATGACGTCCTTGAAGACATCGAACCGGGAGTTCGTCGTCTTGTCGTTGTAGGACATCATGACGCGCGAGGTGATGCTGCTCGACCAGACCGACTGCAGGCGGCCGCCCACGCCCATGCCGCCGGCCTCGGTCACGAAGATCTTGCTCGCGTAGTACTCGCGGTCGCCGTCTTCGGGATGGCGGTCCTGCTGGTAGAACACCATCATCTGATGACGTGACGAGAGGTTGGCCGTCGCCTTGACGTAGTAGTTGTGGGACTTGACGTAGTTGTCGAAGGGCTCGAACCCGGGATTCAGGGCGCTCAGCAGGGCCAGCTGTTCGGGCGACCGACCGATGCCAGACGCCTGATCGGTATACCGGTACGCGCCGTACACCCAGGCCTTGCCCTTCATGATCGGACCGCCGAGGGAGAGATCGGGCTGCAGGATCTCGTTGAAGCGGACCGTGCCCTCGCCGGCGTTGTTGCCGTTCCAGGATTCGGGCGTGAAGATGACGCCGAACGATCCCCTCACCTGGTCGGTGCCCGACTTGGTCGACACGTTGATCACCGCGCCCGAACCGAGTGGCACCGACGCATCGACCGCCGCCGTCTTGACTTGCGCGTCGCCGATGGCATCGGTGTTCATCGTGAGCAGGCGGTCGGCCCGGTTCTGCCTGAAGGACCCCATGTCGGCGCCGTCGAGCTGGATCACGTGGTTCTCGAGCTCGCCGCCGCGCACCATGTAGATCTGACCGCCGCCGGTGGCATCGCCTGCGCGAGCGGCCACGCCGGGCGTGACTTCCAGGAAGTCGGCGAACTGGCCCCGGGAGCTGAGCGGCAACTGGCGCTGCAGGTCACCGCTGATGTTCACGGCGCTGGCGGCCTTCTGCGTCTCGAGCAGCGGCGTCTCGGCCGTGACTTCGACGACCTCCTCGAGCCCGCCCAGGGACAGCTCGATATCCAGGGTGATGTTCAGGCCCGCCCTGACGGCAACCCCATCCCGGACGGAACGCCTGAAGCCCTGGAGTTCAGCCTCGATGCGGTAGTCGCCCGGCTGCAGGTCGATGAGGCGGTAGAAGCCCTGTTCGTCGGTCACCACCACGGTAGGTGCCGGCACGGTCGGGCTCGTGGCCGTGATCGTGACGCCCGGGAGCACGCCGCCCTGCGAGTCTTTGGCGTACCCGCGGACGGTCCCCACGGCCGCGATTTGTGCGGAGGCGACCGATCCGCACAGGACGAGTGAAACGAGAACGAGGACGGTGAGCAGACGGTGCATGACGTCTCCTTGTGCCGAGGGGCGGTGCGTATGTTCCGGGGGTCCCGTCTCGCAGGCTGACCTCTGCGGCCCCTGGGTGGCAAAATAATATACAATATACATTCACGGCGCAAGCGGCCCATCCTTGGCCACAGAGAGGCCTCAATGGTCGCCAGTTTTTGAATAAAATATACGCCGATGGACCCTACCAGACCCCGGTCGCTCATCGAGCTTGACCCCACCGTCTCCCGCCCCGCCGCCATCTCGGACCGCGTCTACGCCACCCTCAAGCACCGGATCCTCACCTGCGAGATCCTCCCCGGCCAGCGCGTCGTCGAGAAGGACCTCTGCTCCGAGATGGGGATCTCCCGCACCCCCTTGCGCGAGGCCCTCAACCGCCTCGCCCTCGAGGGCCTCGTCGAACTCCGCCCCTACCGCGGGTACGTGATCGCCCCACTGACCGTCTCGGGGTTCCGTGAACTCTGCGAACTGCGGCGCATCCTCGAACCCGAAGCCGCCGCCCTCTCCGCCATGCGGGCAACGCCCGAGGACATCGACGAACTGGCCGCGAAGAGCACGCTGACGTATACGGTGGGAGACGAACAGACCTACGCGTCCTACTTGCGGGCCAACAGCGCGTTCCACCTGGCGCTCGTCCGCTGCACCCACAACACGCAGCTCATCTCAGCCGTGATGTCCGCCCTCGACCATCATCAGCGGCCGCTCTATCTCGGTCTCGAGGTGGGCATCGACGCGGAGGCATCGACGGCCGAGCACGTGGAGGTCGTCAACGCGGTGCGCGGCAAGGATCCCGACCGCGCGCGCGCGCTGATGCTGCTGCACATCGGAAGAGCCGAGACGCGCGTCGTCAACGCCCTCCGCGCCGCCGGCTACTGACCCGCCCGCGGACGGCGCACGCCCGTCCCGGAGCCCGCCCGCGCCCACGGGGCTCGCGCGCCTGCGCCGGCCGGCAATCAGAACGCCGACAGCCGCGAGTTGACGACGTTGTTGTAGACCGAGCCGAAGGAATAGCTGAAGCCGACGCTGAACCCGTAGTCGTACGACGTCCGGATCTGCCGCAGACGCAGGAGGATCTCCTGTTCGGTGGCGCCACGGGCGGGCAGGTACACCTGATCCCGGATGAACGCCACATCCGCTCTCACGTCCAGGGAGAACCCTTTGAACAGCCTGACCTCGGTGTCCGCCTCGATCGCCAGGCGGTTCTTGCTCGTATCGGGCAGGTACTGCGACGCGTCGATCTCCACGTCGAGCGTCCCCCAGGGCTGCTTCATGTCCCAGTTGAGGGCCAGTTCGTGGGACATCAGCGCTTCGTCGAGCTTGCCGTACAAGGTCATCTGCCGGTAGCTCGCGTATTGGAACCCCAACGAATACGTGAACGTCAACTGGCGGCGCGTGGTCTCGCTGTACGGAAAGACGTTGTACTCGATCGCCGGCGACACCTCCCACAGCCGCAGGTGGTTCGTGTACGTCGAAGACTCCAGCGACCCCTTCACCCCGACACCCCAGTGGGGCCCCAGCGACCGTACCTGGAGGCCGCTCACCGACGAGTCGCGGGAGATGGTCACGTAGGGCTCTTCGTTCTCTTCGTCGAGGTTGTAGGTGTTCCGCCGGTAGTCGCTGTCGATCCTGATGCTGGTCTTCCACTGCTCCGTCACGCGCGAGGCCGAAAACGACCCGTCGAGGCTGACGGACTTGCTGGCCTCCTCGCCCGAGAGGTTCGTGTCCCCTCGGACCCGGAAGACCCAGAAGTTCCACGGATCGTCGGTCGTCTGCGCCTGACGCCGGGCCTGCTCCTCCTCTGTGCCAGCCGGGCGCCGGACGACGAGGTCCAGGCTGCCGGCGAGCGCGGTGCGGGCCAGAAAGGGAACCAGCCCCAGCCTGATGGCCCGCAGTACCCCCCGGCGCTCGGCATCGTCTGTTTCGCCGGCACCGTGAACGTACTTCTGCTCACCACGCAGGGACGCGAACGGCCCGAGGCCGATGAGGGCCACGGTGTACTCGGTGCCGCCGCCGCCGGTGTTGGCCTCCGTGACCAGCACGTGCACGTCCGCGACCTCACGGTCGATCACGTGATTGACGAAGTCCAGATCGCTTCTGAAGAACGTCGTGTCGCACCCCTCCGGGCAGTCGATGAACACGCGGAGCGTGGCCGGCACCTCGGGAGGGGACTGTACCGGGGACTGGGTCTCGGCTCCGGCGCTTCCCGTGACGAAGAGGACCGCGAGAGTTGCCAGGACGCGTCGCATGGGTTCTCCGTGAGTCGGGTCTGCGCCGGGACCACCCGGCCTGGGGAGAGCAGTACCGAACTCATACGACGGGGCACCGCCGTGCGCTTACCCACGGACCTGTCAGGCGAGTCTGCAGTGCCGTGCGGCCCGGCACTGGGTCCGGCTCGGCTGGGCGTCCGCTTCAGGTCAGTCCTTCGATGCGCCGGGACGGCAGCGGGACCTGCGCCCTCAGGACTCAGTGCTTGTGAAGAGATCCAGTCCGCTGTCCGCCTCCAGCGGTCAGCGGTCAGCAAAGACGGAAGGACAGGCCTGTTCTTGACCGTGTTGTTGCGGAACGCTGAGAGCTGACGGCCGACAGCTACGGCGGAGCCGGACGATTTCCAGGCTCTCAGTGCCGGGGGAGCCACCACGGCCGCCGATGGCGCACGTCATACGAGGCCGCGAATGCGACTCGAACCACTCAGGACACGCGGACGGCGCCGTCCGCGGCACCGGTCGGATCCGCAGGTACCGGCTCGAGCCTCGCACGCAGGCGGCGCTCGTACTCCGTCACCCAGCCGTCGATACGATGGGCCTGCCGCCGCTGCCGCGTGAGGCGCTCCTGGTAGCGCTTGAGCGAGTAGTCGATCGTCTCGAGCCGCAGCTTGATGGATCCGGTGGGCCGGTTCTCGTCGAGGTCGCGGAAGGCGAAGAACGGCGTGCCCGACCGCTCGATGATCTCTTCGATCACCGAGAAGATCGGCGCGTCGTGGCCGCACTTGAAGTTGGACAGCTCGACCGCCACAAGGTTGGGATGCCGGGCGGTGAATTTGGCGGCCCAGATCTTGTTGTTGCTGCTGGCCGAGAACGAGTTCTTCCACACGTCCCCGATGTCGAGCGGGTGTTGGATCGTGCCGGCTCGAATCTCGTCTCCGAACAGCCGCTCCAGCAGGTCCTCGTCGAGCGGCAGCGTGCTCTGCGAGAAGACCGGATACCCGAGCTTCTGCAGTTCCTCGGCAATTCCGTGGTTCAGGCCGGGATCGTGGTGGTAAGGACGGCCGAGGAGCACGACGCCGAGACGCCCGTCGCGTTCCAGGGCCTCCAGCACGTCACGCGCCCGACGGCGGATAGACGCCTCGTACCGCGCCTGCGCGGCGAACGCGATCTCCACGGCCCGCTCGTTCTCCTCCGGTGACAGGCCGAGCAGCGGCTCCCAGGCCTCGAACATCTGGCGGCGGAAGTACCGCCGGTCGTCGAGGTTCAGCAGGGGGTAGAGATACCGGACGCCGAGCGCGGCGAACAGGTCCTCCTCCTTCGTGAACGCGGCCCGCACCGTCTGCGGCGTGAGCGCGACGGTCGGGCACGCGTTGTTCCCAACCACACCGACCAGCATGCCAGGCAGGATGTCGATCATCGGGAAGAACACGCAATCCAGCGGCGTCTTCCGGTGCTTCACCTCGAGCAGGTTGTGCACGTGCGCGAGGGCGATCTTCGACGGATAGCAGGGGTCGATGGCCCCGCGCGACGTCCCCGACTTGAACAGCTCTGTCGTCGTCTGGTCCGAGTAGACGATGTTGCCGGGGCGGACGCCGAGGCTCTGCAGGTAGGCGCCGAAGAGCGGCGCGTAGGCGTACATGTTGAACACGCGGGGAACGCCCACCCGAAGGCGTTCTCTGGCCGCCGCCACCCCCGCCCGCCGGCGCGCCGACGCCGTCCACGCGCCGCGTCCCGGGACCGGAGCGGCCCGTTCGACCTCGACCGGCTTCCAGACCTCGCGTCCGGCGAGCGCCACCAGATTCGGCGTCCCGGCCGCCTGGGCATCGAGTTTCGCCTTGATGGCCCGCACCTTGGAGAGATCCTGGGTCGCGCCCTTCTCGCAGTTGGCCACGATGAGGCGCCGATCCGTCGCGGGATCGCGCTGCCCGTCAGGCCCCTCGCTCCAGACGTCGATGAACGTCCGCAGGCAGTCGTTCGTGCAGAAGTGGCACCGCGTCTCTTCGTCGCACTGCGTGCGGTACTTGATGTGCTCGGCCGCGTCGAGTCCGATGAACGTCGTCGTGCCCCGCTCATGCCAGAGGCGACGCGCCTCGAGCGCGGCGCCGATCGCCCCGGCCTCCCCGCAGTGGGGGTGCAGCGCGATCTCCGGTTCGAGGGCCTGCCCTTCGAAGTTCTCCCGGATGAAGTCCACCTGCGCCTTGACCGCCGCGAGGTTGCGCTGCGTGCCTCCCTGGAGCACGAACCGCGTCCCGAGCCGCGCCAGATTCGGCGCCTTGGCCACGTAGAGGAACACGTTCTTCGGCAGGACTGCGGCGAGGCCGGCGAGCACCTCCGAGGGCTCCCAGCCCTGTCGCTGGACGCTGGCAATCTCGGACTGCAGAAACAGCACGCACCCGTAGCTGAACTGCGGCATCTCTCGCGCGGAGAAGGCGCGATCGGCGAACGCCTCGACGGGAATGCCGAAGCTGTGGGCGATGGCCTGCAGGAAATACCCGTTCCCTGCCGAGCACTGGGTGTTCAGCCGGAAGTCTTTCACGCGGCCATTGCGCAACGCGATGATCTTGATGTCCTGGCCGCCGACATCCACGATCACGTGCGGATCGTCGTAGATCTGCAAGGCGGACTGCGCGTGCGCCACCGTCTCGACCAGGGCCGCGTCCGCCGCGAACACCTCGTGCAGCGTGTCTTTGGCGTAGCCCGTGGTCACCAGGCCGCGCACCTCCACCGAGGCGCCCTGGGACTCCACCTGGAGCCGCAGGGCCCTGAACATGTCGATGGCGTCTTCGATGGGATTGCCGCGCGACAGCTGGTACGACTTGGCGCACACCTCTCCGTCCTCGGAGAGCAGCACCGCCTTCGTCGAGGTGGACCCGGCGTCGAGGCCGATGAAGCCCGGCACGGTCGAGCCCGGGGCCAGCGGCGGCGGCTGCCAGGCCGGCAGCGCGTAGCGTTCCCTGAACGCCTGCAGATCGGAGCCCGACCACGCCACGGCCGCCACGCCCCGCGCGCGGGAAGCCGGTCTCGAGCCCGACAGCATCGCCGCGAGCGACGCGGCCCCTCGGTACGCGACCGTCTCGGACTCGCGCCGGCCGAACTCGATCGCACCGAGCGCGACGAGATGCGCCGCGTACTCGGGCGCGTCGACGAGCGCGGGCGCCCCTTCTTCGTCCGGCACCCGGATGCCGCGCTCCTGCCAGAGCCGCGTGATGTGCGCCTGCCACGCCTCGCGTAGTCCGCGGATGAACGCATTCGGCCCGCCGACCAGCAGGACGCCAGGCCGCAGCGTGTGGCCGCGCGACAGGACCGCCAGATTCTGCAGCACGATCGCGTCGAACAGCGAGGCCATGAGTTCATCGGGCGGGACGCCGCGCTTCTGCAGACCGTTGATATCGGTTTCGGCGAACACCCCGCACTTGCCCGCCACGGGGTACACCTGCAGTCCGCGGTAGCCCAATTCCCCCACCGAGGCGGCCGGGATCTTCAGCTTGGCCGCCAGCTTGTCGATGACGGCGCCGGTGCCCCCGGCGCACTTGTCGTTCATCGACACGATCGTCCGGATGCGGCCGGCGTCCTCTTCGAAGAGCAGGATCTTGGCGTCCTGGCCACCGAGTTCAACGACCGCGTGGGCGTCCGGATGGCGCTGGCGCACGGCGAGGGACAGCGCCGTGACCTCCTGCACCGGACGGGCGCCGATGGCATCGGCATACGGTGAGCCAGCCGACCCCGCGATGAAGGCGCGGCACCTCTCCGCGGACGCTCCGGTCTCGTGTTCGATCTCCCGCAGCACGTCGAGCAGGCGATCCGCCGGCCGGCTTTCGTGGCGACGGTAGTCGCACCAGATCACGTCGGCGTCGCGCAGCACGACCGTCTTGACGGCCGTCGACCCGACGTCAATCCCGAGCAGGAGGGGGGCAGACAGAGGCATCGGCAACCTGGTGACTAGGCCCGGCGCCACCACCGGCGGCGGTCCTGATCCATGCGTTCGCTCACGTGCCACACAAAATTGGCGGCCGTCCCGGCGACGCCGCCGCGGTGCGGCACGTGGTACATCGCGCGGCGCATCTCCGGGTGGCCCGCCACGTACTCGCGGATATCCTCGAGGCGCTTGCCCGTGCCGGCCAGCGCCTCCTCGAACTCCGCCTCCGCCCTCGCCCGCGCTTCCACCAGCGCCATCTGCACGCGGCTGTGCGCGTCGAGCTCGCCATCGGGCGCCGTCTCAATCGGCAGGTACAGCGTGTCCTTGAACCGGGCCATCACGAGCTGCTGCACGCCGTCGGACTGCATCGACGGCATGCACCCGAAGGGTTTGAGGCTCAACACCATGTGCGCGCCGTTGCGGCTCGTGTAGTAAACGTGCTTCCCCACTTCGAGGTAGCCTTCACCTCCGCGCGCCAGCTCGTGGTAGAACGGCCGTGCCAGCTCGGCGAACGTCGCCGGATCGACGAGCGCCTTCGGCACGCCGCCCAGTGCCTGCCGGCACCGTTCGTAGACGCCGAGGTAGACATCGCGGCCGAGGGCGAAGTAGGCCCGCTTCTTCAGGATACCCGCGCGGTCCCGGGCCAGCGCCCGCCAGCGCGGCAGTTGCGGACCCGACATCGGCACGTCGAGCCCGGCGCTGGCCAGCATTCTCGAGCGCGCGGTGGTCAGCAGGAAGAGCACCCACGTGCTGAGGGAGTCGGCGAGGACCTCCGCGCCCTCGCGTTCGAGGAACGCCAGCATGTTGAAGTTGCCCGCGCTCTCGGTCGTCTGGGCCCAGAACTCGCCGACGACTTTCACGACCGGCTTCACGCGCAGCCGATCGACCTCGAGCGCCGAGAAGGCCGCGGCCGTTGCGCGGCGCATCTCGCGCGTGTACGGGCCCCAGAGCTGGTCTCGCACGTTGAGGACAACCGGCACCCACTTCTTCAGCGCCGGCCTGTTGGCCACCGCGCGCGCCAGGCGCGGTGGCAGGCGATCGCCAACCTCGACGGCCCGCCGGGCCCGGATCAGACGCGCGGCCGTCGTCAGCGCGGCCTCCACCGCGGCGTTGGTCGCCCCGGCGGTCACCTCGAACGGCCGCGTCCGATACCCGAAGTCCCGCACCACGTCCGCCAGGGTGAAGCCGTTCACCACGCTCAGGCCCAGGTGGAGCGTCAGTTCGAAGCCGGGTGAATACGTTCGCGCGTTGATCCCCTGGCTCTGTTCGAACAGCAGGACGCGGAACCCCTCGAACCCCGCGTTGCGAAGCGCCAGCCGGTACTCGTCCTCGTACATGCCGAAGCGGCACGGCCCGCAGCCTCCCGCGGTGAAAAAGACGTACCGGTCGACGATCTCGCGGCGGCTCAGCCCGCTCGCTTCGAGGCACTTGAGGTGCTTCACCAGGTTGCCGACCGTGAAATACGCCGGATTACAGACGCCGTTGTTGCCAAACTGCCGGCCGATCAGACAGGCCTCGAGGTCCGGCTGAGGTAACGGCTCGGCCTTGTGCCCGCACGACTGCAGGACGGCCTGAATCAAGGTCTCGTGAGCCGGGGTGAGGCCCCCAAACAGGATCGTGACTTGGCCCCGCTCCGCAACCGTGAAGGGACGCTCGTTCGCCCGCGCATACTGTTGGACCGGCAGGCCGTTGGCCCGCCGCCGCGTGAGCCGCCGCCGGGCATTCGCCACGAGTTCGTCCACGAGCGACTCGCCCGGCGTGCCGCCGTCGAGGGGCTCCGTGCCGCGATGAGTGGGTTTCGGCGCTCGCTGATGCATCACGTCAGGCCCTGACGAACTCGAGACCGACCCGAGTAGAAGCAACCGGCGTTCCCGGTGCTGCCCCCCTCGCGGACTCGTCCGATTTGCGGTCGTCCTCCGGTGGCACGCCCGCCCGCCCTCGGATCCGGCCGCTCGTCGAGCCCCGTGATGCCGTCTTTCCGGCACCGATGGATCCAAGAAACCGGACCGATAGCACGGCGAGATTCGGCGGCCGGGTCGGTGTCCCAGACAGGAGTATACTGCCGCGGCGGGGCTCCGGGCACGTCTCCCGCCGAACCTCCGGGAGGATCGCCATACAGCGTGGACGACATGGGAGTTGGCCGCCGACCGCGTCAAGCAACTGAAGGCCGGCAAACGGTGATGCGCGCGCGCCTCTGGATCGCCGGGGCCCTGCTGGCCGCTGCCGCCGGGGTCGTCTTCGCCGCGCGGGTCAACCGCGAGATGGCGGACTTCGAGGTCTACCGCGTGGCGGGCACGCGGGTCCTCGCCGGCGCATCACTCTACCAGGCCGGTGACGGTCACTGGCAATTCAAGTATCTGCCCGCCTTCGCGTTCGCCGTCGCGCCGCTCGCCGCGCTGCCCCCCGCGGTGGCCCGCGGCACGTGGTTCGCCCTCTCGCTGCTGCTGCTCGCCATCCTGCTGAATCGCTCGCTGGCGCTCCTGCCCGAGCGACGCCGGAGCGCCATCTTTCTCGTGGGCCTCACAATCGCCGCCATGGCCAAGTTCTACCTGCGCGAGATCAACCTGGGCCAGAGCAACCTGCTGCTCGCCGTGCTCGTCCTGGGCGCCGTGGGCGCGTGGCGCCGCGGACGCGACCCGCTGTCGGGCTGCCTGCTGGCCGCCGCCGCCATGGTCAAGCCGTATGCCATCGTCTTTCTGCCCTACCTCGCGGTGCGGCGGCGCTGGCAGGCCCTGGCGGCGTTCAGCGCGGTCCTCGTCGCCGGCATCCTCCTGCCCGCGGCGCGGTACGGCTGGACCGGCAACGTGGCGCTGCTCAGGGACTGGTGGCTCGTGGTCACGACGTCGACCGCTCCGAATCTCGTGGGTCAGGACACGATCTCGATCGCGGGCATGTTCGCCGCGTGGTTCGGCGTCGGCCCGACCGCCACGCGCCTGACCCTGGCCCTGTCCCTCGTCGTGGTCGCCGCGTGCGCCGTCGCGATCGTCCGGCGGACACCGGCCCGCTCGCCCGACCACCTGGATGCCGCGCTGCTGCTCTTCGTGATTCCGCTGCTGTCGCCGCAGGGCTGGGACTACGTCCTGCTTCTGTCGACGCCCGCCGTCATGCTGCTGCTCGATCGGCTCGGTGACTTCCCCACGCCACAACGCGTGGCGCTGCTGGGGTGCCTGGCCCTGGTCGGCCTGAGCATCTGGGACGTGCTCGGCCGGGAGATGTACGGCGCGCTGATGATGTCGCGGGCGTTGACCGTCTGCGCGCTCGTCGAGGTCGCGTTCCTGATTCGCCTGCGCTGGCGAGGTGCGGCCTGAACGTCGCCGGCGCGCCACGTCCGATCGGCACCGGTGCGGGAAGGCACCTGGCCGGGTCGTGCACGTCCCCGCTGGCCTGATGTTTGCTTTTCGACCCGGCAGGCGCGGCGTGCGCGTGGCGGTGCCGCCGCCGGGTCGAGTAAGCGTCCCCGCTGCAACGTGTTGCAGGCAACGCAACATCGGCGCAGGCTGGCGCCCAGTGCCGGGATGCCGCCAACCCGCAGGGATTGCCCATGAGTTCGAACGGCCGTTTCTTCGAGACGATCCTCAGCTCCATCGCCGACGGGGTGTTCACCGTCGACCAGGACTGGCGCATCACGTCGTTCAACCGGGCAGCCGAACGCATCACCGGCGTCCCAGCGGACGAGGCCATCGGCAAGAAGTGCTCCGATATCTTCCACGCGGATATCTGCGAGCGCGGATGCGCGCTGCGCCAGACGCTTGAAACGAACCGCGATCTCATCGAGATCCCGGCACGCATCCTGACGAGCCCCGGCCGCTCCGTGCCGATCAGCGTCAGCACCGCGGTTCTGCGCGACAGCAGCGGGGAGCTGATCGGCGCGGTCGAGACCTTTCGCGATCTCTCCCAGCTGGAGCACCTCCGGCGCGAGATCGATCATCAGTACACGTTCGAGGACATCGTCGGGCGGAGCCGGGCCTTCCGGAAAATTTTCGCGCTGCTGCCGGACATCGCCGAGAGTGGCGCAACGGTGCTGATCGAAGGCCCCAGCGGGTCGGGCAAGGAACTGCTGGCGCGAGCAATCCACAATTTAAGCCCCCGCCGCAACGGGCCGTACGTGGTCGTCAACTGCGGCACGCTGCCGACCGCGCTGTTCGAGTCGGAGCTCTTCGGGTACGTCCAGGGAGCCTTTACCGATGCGAAGCGCGACAAGCCCGGGCGGATCACCTTGGCGGAAGGCGGCACGATCGTCTTCGACGAGATCGGCGATTTGCCCCCGGCCACGCAGGTGAAGCTGCTGCGCGTGCTGCAGGAACGTCAGTACGAGCCCCTCGGCGGGGTCAAGACCGTGCGCGCCGATGTACGGGTGGTCGCTTCGACGAACAAGCGCCTCGCGGACCTCGTCAGCGAAGGCGAGTTCCGCGACGACCTCTACTTCCGGCTCAGCGTGGTGCGCCTGACCATCCCGCCCCTCAGAGAGCGGCGCGAGGACATTCCCTATCTCGTCGAGCACTTCGTCCGGCGTTTCAACGCGAAGCGCGGGAAGCAGATTGCCGGCGTCACGCCCGCCGTCATGGAAATCCTCATGCGTCACGAGCTGACGGGCAACGTCCGGGAACTCGAAAACATCATCGAGTACGGGTTCGTGCTCTGCCACGATCGGTTAATCGACGTAGCTCACCTGCCCGAAGACCTCCAGTCGCTGCGCCACGAACCGACCCACGCGATTCGTCCGGCGACCCGCCTCGAATCCGCGGAAGCCGAGGCCATCCGCGCCGCGATCAGCCACGCCGACGGCGCGCTCGGCAAGGCCGCGGCGGAGCTGGGCATCAACCGGACCACCCTCTGGCGGAAGATGAAGCGGTACAACCTGACGCCCCGCAGCATCCCCCGTTCGTGATCGTCCGAACCCGACGCGCCACTCGCGCGCAACGCTGCGCCAACGCAACAACCGCACCGCAACACGCTGCAACATTGCAACATCACCGGTCCCGGTGAGAGGGCGCCTCGCCGCGTACGGGGCCGTCTGACGGGGCCTTTCGGCGAGGGGCCCAGGTGGCCCGGGTCTTGCCATGGGTTCCTGCGGAGACTGTGGCGCGTGCGAGTGGCGATTCCTCGATTCGGTGAGACGGTGGCCCCGTGCTTCGAGTACTCGGCCACGATCGCCATTTTCACGCTCACCGGTTCGGCGGTCACCGAAGAGAAAGACTTCTGCCTCCAGAGCCGGGACGCCCTCGATCGCCTGCGCCTGCTGCGCGATCAGCACGTCAACCTGCTCATCTGCGCCGGCGTCCAGGAGTTCCTCCAGGACGCGCTCGAGGAGAGCGGCATCCGGGTGATCTCGTGGGTGTCAGGCACGGTCGACGATCTCCTGAAGAGCTTCGTCGCCGGCCAGCTCGAATCGGGCAGCGGCCGTCACCGCAAGGCAGCCTGCCCCGTGCAGCCTGCCGGGGAGCATCAGCCATCATGAGCGATACACGGACGAAGCACAGCTTCTACGTCGAGCAGCGGACGCTCGACGCCACGGACCGGCCGCGCAGGTTCCTCGAAGCGTTCGCCGCCGTCCTCGAGCATTCGAGCTACCACCTGCCCCTCGAGGTGTACAGCCGGGCCAGCGCGCGCTGCGGCCGTTGCGCCGCCGAGTGCCAGCTCTACCAGTCGACGGGCGAGGACCAGGACATCCCGTGCCATCGCTCGGAACTGCTGCTCAAGGTGTACCGCCGGTACTTCACGCGAGCCGGCGCGCTCGCCGCGCGCGCGACGGGCGGCTTCACGCTGACAAACGAGTACATCGACCAGATGGGCGAGGCGTACTACCGGTGCACGGCCTGCCGGCGGTGCAAGCTCTCCTGCCCCATGGGGATCGACCACGGCCTCATCACGCACCTGGCGCGCTGGCTCCTGGCCGAGGTGGAACTCATTCCGAAGGCGCTGGTGGTGGCCACGCGCGAGCAGCTCGAAGGCGTCGGCAACACGTCGGCCATCCCCGAGGCCGCGCTGCGTGACACCTGCGAGTTCCTCGAGGACGAAATCAAGGAGACCTACAACGTCGACGTGAAGTTCCCGATTGACGTCGAAGACGCCGAGTACGTGTTCTTCCCCGCCGTCTCGGATTACCTCCTCGAGCCGGACACGCTGATGGGCAACGCCGCCGTCATGCACGTGACGGGCGGCTCCTGGACGATCGGCACGAAGAACTTCGACGGGATCAACTACGGCCTCTTCTACAGCGACCGCATGATGGAGCGCATCGTCAAGAACGAGGTCGCGGAGGTCCGCCGGCTGAGAGGCCGCAAGGTGCTCATCGGGGAGTGCGGGCACGCCACGCGCAGCGCGTGGTTCGTCCCGACGTTCTGCGGGCCGGACGCGCCCGAGGTCGTGAACTTCATGCAGTACACGGCGAAGCAGCTCCGCGACGGCCGCCTGCCGCTCAAGGCGGATCGCATCCGGGAACGGGCCACGTACCACGATCCCTGCAACATCGCCCGCGCGGGTCGGATCACCGAAGAGCCGCGCGAGATCCTGCGGGCGATCTGCGCGGACTTCGTCGAGATGACGCCGAACCGCACCGAGAACTACTGCTGCGGCGGGGGGGGCGGCACGGTGTCCATCGACGAGATCCGGAAGTTCCGGACGGGCCCGATGGGGCGCCGCAAGGCCGAGCAGATCCGCGCGACCGGTGCGAAGTACCTCGTGGCGCCGTGCGCGAACTGCAAGAAGCAGCTCAGGGAGATCTGCGAGGACCACCAGCTGGATGTCGAGGTCGTCGGGTTGCACGACCTCGTGCTGAAAGTGCTCGATTTCGATGCCGCCGCGCCGGCGGCGAACGCCGTCCCGCCGGCCGGCTCCCGGCCCGCCGCTCAGGCTCCGGCGGCTGACGCGTAGGAGGACCGATGCACGCCTGGCTTGAATGGGCCCGCGGGCCCGCCTTCATCTTCTGTTTCACCTTCATGGTCCTGGGCCTGCTGCGCCACGCCGTCGTGACCGTGTGGGAAACGACCCGGATCATGCGTCGCGCGGGAGACAAGTCCCTCCCCGCCGCCAACATCTGGCGCGCGACGCTGTCGTGGCTGTTCCCGGCGAAGGCGCTCCGGCGCGAGCCGCTGTTTACGGGTGTCTCGGTGGTCTTCCACGCGGCCATCCTCATCGCGCCCGTGTTCCTGGCGGGCCACATCGTGCTGTGGCAGCGCGGCGTCGGCCTCAGCTGGCCGGCGATCCCCAATGGCCTCGCGGACGTGCTGACCGTCCTCGCCGTCGTGATGGCGGCCGGCCTGGCCGTCCTCCGCCGCACGGCCAAGGCCACGCGCGGCGTCACCACGCCGTCGGACTACGCGCTGCTCGCCGCCGTGGCCCTGCCGTTCGTCACCGGGTTCCTGGTGATGCATCCGGCGTTCAATCCCCTGTCTTTGGAGAGCGCCCTGTTCCTGCACGTCATGAGCGGCAACCTGGTGTTCGTGCTGCTGCCGACCACGAAGCTCGCGCATGCGATCCTGCTGCCCGGGACGCAGGTGGTCGCCGAAGTGGGCTGGCACTGGCCGATGGATGCCGGGAGCCGCGTCGGCGCGGCCCTCGGGAAGGAAGCGGAGCCCGTATGATCGCGAAAGCCATCCTCACCGACACCACGCTCTGCACCGGGTGCGAGCAGTGCGTGGCCGCCTGCAAGCGGGTTCAGAACCTCGCCGGCGACAAGCCCCGCCGCTGGAAACGCACCATCGACGACCTTTCCGCCACGCGCTTCACGACGATCGTCCACCGCGAGGGCCGGTCGATCCGCCAGCAGTGCCGGCACTGTGTCGATCCCGCGTGCGTCTCGGCCTGCCTCGTCGGCGCGATGCAGAAGACGCCCGAGGGGCCGGTCGTGTACGACAACGACCGGTGCATGGGGTGCCGCTACTGCATGGTCGCGTGCCCGTTCGAGATTCCGCGCTACGAGTGGTCCGCGAACGTGCCGTACGTCCGCAAGTGCAACCTCTGCTACGACCGCCTGGCCGAGGGCAAGCTGCCGGGCTGCGTCGAGGCCTGCCCGCACAAGGCGACGATCTTCGGCGAGCGCGAGGCGCTGCTGGCCGAGGCGCGCCGTCGCATCAGCGAGACGCCCGGGCGCTACGTGAACAGGGTCTACGGCGAGTCCGACGTGGGCGGCACCTCCGTGCTCATGATCTCCGACATCCCGCTCGACTTCCTCGTCGCGGGCGGAGGCACGCTCGATCAGGCTCTTCCGGATCTGACGTGGGCGGCGCTCAAGAAGGTGCCCGGGCTCGCCCTCGGCGTCGGAGGCCTGATGGCAGGCGTGTACTGGATCACCGAACGGCGGATGCGGCTTCAGGCCGAGGCTGGACGGGCGGCGGGCCAGCCGGACGCACCTGCGGGGAGCGGGCCGGACGCGGGGAAGGAGCAGGGCCAGTGAACAGGCGACTCGTTGCGGTCAAGACGGTGCTGTGGACCATCATGGGCGTGCTGGCGGTCGTCAGCCTCGCCAGGTTCTCGCGCGGCCTCGGCGCCGTCACCAACCTCTCGGACGCCACCCCGTGGGGCCTGTGGATTGCGTTCGACGTCATGGCCGGTGTCGCGCTGGCCGCCGGCGGCTTCACCCTTGCCGCCACGGTCTACATCTTCGGTCTGACCCGGTACCGCGTGTTCGTGAGGCCCGCCATTCTCACCGCCTTCCTGGGCTACGTCGCGGTCGCCGTCGGCCTTGTTTACGACCTCGGGCTGCCCTGGCACATCTGGCACCCGATCGTGTACCCGCAGACGCACTCCGTCCTGTTCGAGGTCGCGATGTGCGTCATGCTGTACCTGACCGTGCTGGCCCTCGAGTTCAGCCCGGTCGTCCTCGAGCACCCGGTCTTCGATCGCCCGCTCTTCAGGAAGATCCACGATGCGTTGAAACGGGTGACCATTCCCCTGGTCATTCTGGGCATCATGCTCTCAACGCTGCACCAGTCGTCGCTGGGCTCGCTGTTCCTCATCACCCCGTTCCGGGTCCACCCGCTCTGGTACAGCCCCATCATCTGGATCCTGTTCCTCGTCTCCGCCGTCGGCGTCGGCCTGGCCATGGTCACGCTGGAGTCGTTCGTGACGGCCTGGCTCTTCGACCACAAGCGGCCCGACGATCGGCTGGCGAACCTCGGGCGTGCCGCGTCCGTGGTGCTGCTGTCCTACGCCGCGCTGAGGTTCGGCGACCTCGCGGTGCGCGGCCAGTTGCACCTGGCCTTCGCGTCATCTCCCGTCGTCGGCCTCTTCTGGCTCGAGATGGCCCTCACGGCGCTCCTGCCCGGAGTCCTGCTGGCCATCCCGGCCGTCAGGCGCCGCCCGCGCGCGCTGGGGCTGCTGGCCCTGTCGGTGGTCGTGGGCGTCATCGGGTACCGCTTCAACGTCGCCATCGTCGCGTTCTGGCGGCCGGAAGGGATGGCGTACTTCCCCTCATGGGTCGAGTTCGCGGTTAGCGCCGGTGTGGTGGCGGGCGCCGTGCTGGTGTTCATCTTCTTCGTCGAGCACCTGCGCGTGTATCCCGACGACCACGAACCGGCACTCCAGCCGGCGACACGCCGGCGCATCGACCCGTACGCGACCGTCCCGCTGCTGCCGCTGTCGCTGGCGGCGCCGCGACGCTACTCCATGGGGTTCGTCGCCGGGGCGGCGGTGGCCGTGGCCGCCCTGCCGGGCAGCGCCCTCACCGGCCAGCTCGCGGCCCCCGTCCCCGCGGCCCAGGCCCGCGTGGTCCCGGGCATCGTCACCGCCAGGAATCCGATCCCAGGTCACGACCTGCGCATCGACCCGTCGGCGGGGAACGCCCCGCGCTTCCAGGCACGGATCGGCCTGATGGCCATCGACGGCAACCGTGACGGACGGACCGTGCTGTTCCCCCACGACCTCCACGAGCTGGCGCTCGGACGTGAGACGTCGTGCACGTCCTGCCACCACGCCACCGTCCCGTTCGACCGGGTCTCGTCCTGCGCCGGCTGTCACCGCGACATGTACTCGCCCTCGGACATGTTCGACCACGCGTCCCACGTCGCGAGCCTGGATGGCAACGCCGGCTGCGTGAAGTGTCACGCGGATCCCGCAGCGCCGAAGACGCGGGCCACGGCGGCCGGGTGCGACCGCTGTCATGCGCAGATGCTGCTCGCGAACGCGCGCGTGCCGCGCCCCAGGACCTTCGACGGCCGGGCGTCGGCCTATCTCGACGCGATGCACTCGCTGTGCATCACCTGCCACAGCGAGCAACAGAAGCTGACGCCGGATCGGTACCCCGTCACCTTCGCCGAGTGCCGGAATTGCCACCGCGACGACAGCCCAGAGTCGATCCTGCGCGCGCTCGAGCCCTATGCCGGCGCGCTTTCGGGCGCCCCGCGAGCCGGCGGCGGACAGTGACGCGGCGGAACAGGCGGGCCTCATGACCTCCGATCCGGTCAAACAGTGGGTACGCACCGAGCTCTGGGACCAGGTCCCGGTGGCCATCAGCGTGATCGACCGGGACTTCCAGATCGTCGAGGCGAACCGTTCGTTCGTCTCCGCCTACGGGGCCTGGGAACAGGAGCCATGCTTCGCCGTCTACAAGGGGCGGACGGAGCGATGCGAAAACTGCGCGGCCGCCAGGACCTTCTCCGACGGCAAGGTCCGCGTCCGCGAAGAACACGGCGTCCTGCGCGATGGCCGGGAGATCCACTATCTCGTCCACATGCTGCCGCTCGTGCTCCCCGACGGGCGCATCCCGTACGTCATTGAAATGTCGACCGACATCACGGCGACGAAGCTGCTCGAGCAGGAGAAGCTCGAGGCCGAGCGTCTGGCCGCCGTGGGTCAGACGGTCGCCGGCCTCGCGCACGGCATCAAGAACGTCCTGATGGGCCTCGAGGGCGGCGTCTACATCGTGCGCTCCGGCATGCAGCGCGGCGACTACGACCGGCTGCTCAAGGGCTGGCAGATGGTCGAGGAGAACATCACGCGGATCTCGACCTTCGTCAAGGAGTTCCTCGACTTCGCCAAGGGGCGCAAGACGAAGGTCGCGATGACCGACCCGAACCGAATCGCCAGCCAGGTGATCGGACTGTATGCGGAAACCGCGAGACTGGCCCACATCGGTCTCGAGGCCCGGCTCGAGCCCGGTCTGGCCGCCGCCGCCCTGGACGCTGATGGCATCCACACCTGCCTGGCCAACCTCGTGTCGAACGCCCTCGACGCCTGTCAGGTCAGCGAGAAGGCCTCCAAGCACGTCACGCTCACCACGCGAGACGAGGACGGCACGCTGATCTTCGAAGTCTTCGACGACGGGATCGGGATGGACTCGGAGATCCGGAAGAAGGTCTTCACGAACTTCTTCAGCACCAAGGGATCTGAGAAAGGCACCGGTCTCGGCCTGTTGACCACGCGGAAGATTGTGCAGCAACATGGGGGACGCGTGTCGTTCGAGACGGAGGAGGGCGTCGGTTCCGTCTTTCGCCTTGAGTTCCCCCGTCACCGCCTGCCCCAGCCCGACAAGGCCAAGCCCCAGCCAGAACGGGCCAGAAAGAACCATTGAGGAGGCCCGCATGAATCCTGCCACAGGCAAGACGGTTCTGGTTGTGGATGACGAGCCGGACGTCCAGCGGTACCTGGCCACGCTCCTCGACGATGCGGGCTTCACGGTGCTGACGGCGAGCGACGGCGAGGAGGCCCTCGCCATCATTCGGGAGCGGAAACCGGACCTGATTTCGCTCGATCTCATCATGCCGAGGAAATCGGGCCACAAGCTGCTCTACGAATTGCGCAAGGACCGCGTGCTCTCTCGAATTCCCGTGCTCGTGGTCACGGCGCACGCCCGCGATGAACTCGGCAAAACCACCCTTCAGGAGCTGCTGGACAACGGCGTCATCAGCGGCCCGGGCACGTACCTGGAGAAGCCGGTCAACCCGATGACCTACGTCCGCAGCATCCAGCGGGCGCTCGGCATCGAGGAGGCGGCCGAGACCGAGGACCGGCTGACCCTGAAGGACGAGCTCGAGAAGAGCCTCAAGGGCGCGTCCAGCGACGCCCTGCGGCGGGCACTCGAGGCCGTGCGCGGGGGAAGCGGCCGCGCGGACACGTAGGTCGCGGGCCAGCGAGACGAACCAGCCCCGATGGAACCGGAGGGCATGACATGACTGCGAAACCGAAACTCGTGCTCGTGATTGACGACGAGCCCTCGGTGGTGACCTACCTGGAGACGCTGCTGCGCGACAACGGCTACGACACCTGCAGCGCCGAGAACGGACGGACCGGGTTCGAGAAGGTCAAACAGGAACGGCCGGACCTGGTGTGCCTCGACATCACGATGCCGGAGGAGTCGGGTATCCGCTTTTATCGAGACCTGAAGGACGATCCCGAACTCAAGGGCACGCCCGTCATCATCGTGACGGCGGTGACCGGATTCGGCGGAGACCCCGAGCCGTTCAAGCACTTCATCAGCACGCGCAAGCACGTGCCGCCGCCGGAGGGCTTCCTGGCCAAGCCCATCGACCAGCAGGAGTTCCTGGCGACCGTGGCGCGCGTCCTGGCCGGCTGACGGTCCCCGTCGCCGTCCTCCCACCGGGGCGGGAACCCCATCCTTCGTGGACTGGTCTAAGCTGGTAGAACCCGTCCACGGAGGCTCCCATGTCCATCCGCCCTGTCCGGCGCGTCGTCACGTCCCAGCCCGCCATCGAAGGCGCGGGCGTGCGGCTCCGCCGCGCGTTCGGCTTCGGCGATCCGGGCGAGTTCGACCCGTTTCTCCTGCTCGACGACTTCCGCGGAGACGATCCGGAGGACTACCGGCGCGGATTCCCGTGGCACCCTCACCGGGGCATCGAGACCATCACCTATGTGCTGGCGGGATCGGTCGACCACGGCGATAGCCTGGGCACCCGCGACACGATCGGCGCCGGCGACGTCCAGTGGATGACCGCCGGCCGCGGCATCGTCCATCAGGAGATGCCGCGTGGCGACGACCTGGGCCGGATGCACGGGTTCCAGCTCTGGGCGAATCTGCCCTCCTCGCTCAAGATGACGGCTCCCCGCTATCAGGGTGTGCGGTCGGCCGACATCCCGGAGGTGACCGAGGATGACGGCACGCGGGCGCGCGTCATCTGCGGGAGCTTCTGGGGGGTGCGCGGTCCCGTCGACGGGATCGCGGCCGACCCGAGGTATCTGGACATCTGGGTGCCGCCTGGCGTGCGGCGGACGCTCCCGGTCGAGGATTCGCGCCACGCGTTCGCGTACGTGTTCGACGGAGACGGCCGCTTTGCCGATGCGTCGGAGCCGATGGCGGTCAGAACCGAGGGGGTGGGTCCGTCCGCAGCCGGGCCCGTCGGCGGCGGGGCCGCCGGCAACCGATCGCTGGTCCTGTTCGACTCGGGCAATCAGGTCACCGTACAGGCCGGCGAGCGCGGGATCCGTTTCCTGCTCGTGTCGGGCCGTCCCATCGAGGAGCCCGTGGCCTGGTACGGACCGATCGTCATGAACACGCAGGAGGAACTGGACCGCGCGTTCCGTGAACTCGAAGACGGCACGTTCCTGGGATAGACCCGAGCGAGGCCATGCCTCAAAAGCCCTTCCCTTGAAGCCCTCGGCCAAGTACCATGCTCTCGCGCGCGAGTGGTCGTCCGCTGGTGCTGTCCTGACCGGCCCCTTCCCGACCGAATGGCTGAGGAGTCCATGCCAAGAGCCTTGCCCATCCTGTTCCTTGCGGTGACGACGCTGGCCACGCTGGGGGCGACGCCGCTCGCGGCCCAGGGGCCCGCGCCCGTCGGGTCGCTGCCTGCCGCGGCCGCCGTCGAGAGCCCGGCGCTCACGATCTATCTCGACTGCCGGACGAATTGCTGGAACGACTACGTCAAGACCGAGATCACCTACCTGGACTACGTCAATGTCCGTGAGATGGCGGACGCACACGTCCTGGTGACCGCGAGAGGCACCGCGGCCGGGGGCACGGAGTACACACTCCAGTTCACGGGACAGGGACGGTTCGCAGGCGTTGACGACGAGGTCGTGTTCACGACGATTCCCAACGAGAGTGACGAGAACCGACGGCGGCAGTTCGTCAACACCCTCAAGCTCGGGCTCGTCCGCTATGCCCTGCACACGGAGTTGGGCCGAACCCTGCGTGTGTCGCATCCCAACGAATCGTCGGCCCGTCAACCCGCTGGTGATGCACGCTCGACCTCCGACCCGTGGCACTACTGGGTCATGCGGGCGCGACTCAACCTGACGGCCGACAGCGAGTCGTCGAACACCGCCGACCGTGTGGAAAGCTCCTTCTCGGCCAACCGTACGACCGACGCCTGGAAGATCAACCTCTCCGCCTCGCAGGACTACCGCGAGACCGAGTACACGTTCAGCGACGGCGGGAAGCGGTTCTACGTGCGGCGATCCGTCAACACCGGAGGATCCGTCATCAAGAGCCTCACGGACCACTGGTCGGCCGGGCTCCGCGGCAGCTTCGGTTCGACCACCTACGAGAACCGCCGCAGCAGCGTGGGCACGGCCGGCGCAGTCGAATACAACGTCTTCCGCTACGCCGACTCCACCAGGCAGCAGCTCACGATTCAGTATCGGCTGGGGCTATCGGCGAACGAGTACTACGAGGAAACGATCTACGGGAAGCTCAAGGAGACGGTGCCGTACCACGCCCTGCGCTCCGCCTTCGACCTCAGGAAAACGTGGGGATCCGTGAGCGCCGACCTGGAACTGTCCCAGTACCTCCACGACACGTCGCTGAACAAGCGGACGCTGTCGGCCGAGGCCGATATCCGGATCTTCAGGGGATTCTCGTTCAACGTCGAGGCCTCGGCCTCGTCGATTCACGACCAGATCTACCTGCCCAAGGGCGACGCCACCGACGAGGAAGTGCTCGTCCGGCAGCGACAGCTGGCCACGTCCTTTCGGCGCTCGCTCCGCTTCGGATTCAGCTACACCTTCGGCTCGATCTTCAGCAACGTGGTGAATACCAGGGTCGGGAACTTCTAGCGAGGCTGCGCCTCAGACCGTCGAGGCATGTGGATGCGGCTCCGCCTCGCTAGATCACCGTGTTTCGTTGCCCCGCCTACGGCGGGGCGTAGACGTCTTGCAGGCCGTCGCGACACTTGACTCATTCGCAACAGGATCCTGGCCTTCAAGACGTCTCGCGAGGCTGCGCCTCAGACCGTCGAGGCATGTGGATGCGGCTCCGCCTCGCTAGATCACCGTGTTTCGTTGCCCCGCCTACGGCGGGGCGTAGACGTCTTGCAGGCCGTCGCAAAACTTGACTCATTCGCAACAGGATCCTGGCCTTCAAAGCGTCTAGGACCGGCGGCAGGCGATGGGCGCCGGATCCTTACCTGTCGCCTGTCGCCTGTCGCCTGTCGCCGGCCCCTTCCCTGTCGCCTGCCGCCTGTCGCCTGTCGCCTAGAAATTGATCCTGAATACCAGCTGCATCTCGCGGCCCACGTCGGCGAGCCCCGTGACCTCGTAATCGTCCGGGTCCGAGCCGGTCCCCGTCACCGGCGTGAAGTTCACCTTGTTGAACACGTTGAGGATCTGGGCCTGGAACTCAAAGTTCACCTTGCCCTTGATCGGGACCTGCTTCGACAGCGTGAAGTCGAAGCGTGAACGGACCGGCCCAGTCACCACCAGCGTCCGAAGTCCGCAGTTTCCGTACCCGGAGATCGATTCGATGCAGTCCGGCCCGTTCGCCGGTGCGATGTACCGCCCGCTCGGGGCCCCCAGCGAGCTGTAGCCGTCCGGTGACGTCGCGCTCACCGAGAATGCCTTCACCGACTCGTCAATCACGTCCTGCGGCAGCATCCACACGCGCTGCCCGGCGTCGATTCGCAGCTTGAACAGGTCCATGAACTCCCGCTCGGACATGCCGACCAGCCGGATGTTCCCGAAATCCAGCAGCCGTCCGCTCTGGATGCGGAACGTCCCGAAGAGGTTCCAGCCCCCCAGGATCCGGTCCAGGACCGGGTTCATGTCGCTCAGGTACCTCCGGCCCTTGCCCCACGGCAGCTCGTACACCCAGTTGCCCTTGAGGGCATGCTCGATGCCGCCCTCGGCTCCCGTCTGCCGCGTCGTCAGCCGCGGCACGAGGAACGAGTAGCGGTTCGAGTCGTGCGAGATGCCGTACGAGTAGCTGACCTGGAACTGCAGGCCCGCGTTCATCCGGCGCCGCAGCTCGACGGTCGCTCCGTGATACTTCGTGAACCCGCCGTTGCTCGTGATGTTGGCCCCGCCCAGCAGATCGGGGTTGGCCAGGAAGAAGTTCGCCGGCAGCCCCGCCCGAATGGCGTTCTCGCGCCGGGTTGACGACCCCATCAGGCCGGACGACCCTGTCCCGGCCGCCGTCTGGGGCGACGGGTTCCGCATCGCCAGCAGGTTGTAGAACGTCGAGGAGGCGAAGCTCGACGACGAGTAGCGGGCCGGGTTCCCGGCCTCGCTGGGCGAGATCCCGCTGAAGAAGGCCAGGTAGATCGGGAGCGGATGGGTCCCCGTACCCGGGCCGTAGTAGCGGAAGTTGTTGCCGCGGCCGGCCGCGATGTTGGCCTGGAGGTTCTGCTGCGCCAGCTTGAACTCGTCCAGGAACCCGTTCGTGGTGATGTTCACCTCGTTGTAGTTGTAGGTCGTCCACCCCTCGTAGCTGCGCGACCCGTTGTAGCGCACCTCGATGACCGTGTCTCGCGAGATCGCCCGCTGGATGCCGGCGGACCACGTCCGCGAGTACGGCACTTCGAGATCGGGGTCGAAGATGTTGACCGAGTTCGTCACGCTCGGGGGCGACATCGGGTAGGCAGGGGCGTCAGGCACCGGCGGTGGACCCAACCGGTCCGGCTCCCGCAGCAGCAGCGGCAGCGTTCCAAGGTTCCCGTCCGACAGCGACCGGTTCGCCGTGATCAGGATGCCGGGATTGGCACCGAAGCGCCCCGTGTAGTCGCTCATGCCATTGCGCTGGTAGGCCGTCGTCCAGCCGCCCCGGACGACGGTGTCGCCCTCGTTGCCCAGCAGGCGCGCCAGGAAGCCCGACTCCGCATGCGGGGTCCACGCAACGCCCACGCTCGGTGCCCAGTTGTTCCAGTCGGTGTTGTAGGTCTTCACGCCCTTGGCGAGCTGCTTGAACGTCGGGGAGGCGCCGGTCATCACGCCCGGCTGGAACAGGTTGCCGAGATTCGTCACGAGCGCCCCAGGCACGAAGTCCGGCCCCACGCCCGTGATCCCCAGGACGTCTGCCACCGTCGCGGTCGAGTAGCTGTCGTTGAGGGACCGGAACGGCAGCTGGAACCCGTAGCGCAGCCCCAGGTTCACCGTCAGGTCCTTGCGCAGCCGCCACGAGTCCTGCGCGAAGAACCCCACGTCGTCCATTCGCCCCAGCTGCCGCGACGGCCCGAGCACCACGTAGTTGCCTGTGCTCTCGTCCCGCCGCGCCTCCCGGGTGATCGTCGAGACGTTCCCCGTCAGCACCGCGTAGAGCCGCCGCGCGTTCGTCAGGTCCGAACTCGAGATTCCCGGAAAGTTCGACGTGCTGAACATACTCAGCGCCGGATGCCCGGACAGGATCTCAAAGTCCATCGTTGGCACCAGGCGCTGGTTCTTCAGCCAGACGTCCGCCCGCGTCCACTGGCCCCCGAGACTCATCGAGTGCGCGCCCTTCAGCCAGTTCAGCGTGTTCTCGATGATGAACGTCGATGCCTCGCGCGAACTGGGCGTCGTGCTGCTGGACGCGTTCGTGATGCCCAGCGCCCGGTTGATGTTCAGCGAGTAGCCGCCCTCGTTTGCCAGGCCCGCGTTGCTCCACATGTCCACCGTTACGTTCGGGTTGAACTGCGTCGCCCCGCCCGTGCCGCCGACCCGAACCTCGTTCACGAGCGACCGCCCCAGTGTCGAGCGCACCGACGTCTGCCACGTGAAACGCGTCGAGTCCTGGATGCCCTTGTACGGGAACCCGGGGAAGCGCTGCTGCCGGCTGTTGGTCGTGTCCGGATCGGACATGATGTGCTGGTAGTTCGACGAGAAGCTCACGCGGTGATTCTGGGTGGCGTTCACGTCGAACCGCACCGTCGGGTAGCGGTTGTGGGATTTCTGGTCCTGCTGGAATGTAAACCGCTCGACGGCCGGATTCGTCAGCGCGGTGATCGTCCCCGTCGTCGCCGTCGATGCCCGGATGTCCGCCAGCAACTGCCCGACGAGCGGATCGATCGTCGAGATCTGGCCCCGCGAGGCCGCCAGCGCCAGCAGGTCCACCGTCCGAACGCCCGCGCTGGTGTTGTACTGGAAGATGCCCTGCTGGGCCAGGGTGGTCAGGATGGTCCGGTTGTCCGTGATCTTCCGCGGCTGGTAGAACTCCTCGTAGTTCACGAAGAAGAACGCCCGGTTGTGCCCGTCGAACACCTTCGGAATGACGATCGGCCCGCCGAAGCGCGCGCCCGGCTGGTGCTGCACCAGTTCCGCCTTCGGGATGTTGTCCCGCTCGTTGAACCACGTGTTCGCGTTCAGCGCGTCGCTCCGGTAGTAGTAGTACCCGCTCCCGCGGTACTCGTTCGTCCCCGACCGCGTCGCGAACCGGATCTGCACCGCACCCTGGCCGCCCGCATCCGCCCCCTGGGCGGCACTCGTGAAGGTCACCTCCTCGACCGCATCGAGCCGCGGCGTCACGCGGGTGAAGAACCCGTCGCTCGTCTTGAGGTAGTTGTCCTGGACGTTCATGCCGTCGATCGTGATGTTGATCGCGCTCTGCGGCAGTCCCATCACGGTCGAGTTCCGCACGGTCGACGCCGTGTCGACCCCCGGCAGGAACGCGATGAAGTCTAGCGCGCTCCGGCTGTTCAGCGGCAGGTTCGTCACCTGCTTCACGTTCAGCGTCGTCGCCACCGCCGCCGTCGTCGTCTGCACGATCTCGGCCCCGCCCTCGACGATGACCGTCTCCTCCAGGGTCCCGAGTTCCAGCACCGCCCGGACACTGCCGGGAATCGCCGCGGCCAGCACCACCTCCGGCGCCACCCACGTCTTGAATCCCATCAGCGCCACCGTCACCGCGTAGCTCCCCGGCGGCAGCGCCGGCACCGTGAAGCTTCCGTTCTCGCTCGTCACCGCCGTGTAGACGAACCCCGTCCCATTGTTCTTGACCGTCACATCGGCCCCGGGCAGCACCCCGCCCGAGGAGTCAACGACCACCCCGCTCAACGACGTGGCCGTCGCGCCGCCCTGGGCGGAGGCATCCACGCCGCTCAGGATGAGCAGCAGTGCCGCCGTCAGAGAAACAGCCGCCGGTCTGCGCAACTTCATGAGGACCTCCTCGAGGGCCGCGGCGGATGGAGGCGCGACCGCCGTGCACCCGGCAACGTGCCCGGGAGCTGGAGCCCCCCCGCCGAGCCGCCGATCGTGCCGGCGGCGCAACGGACGGGGCACCATCGCGCGCCGACCAGGCGGGTACCGCGCTGACGTCTCGCCAGGCGGTGCCGCCCGGACACCCCATCTCCGGGCACACGACAGGGGATGTCAGCCCGCGACTGAGGACACGCTACGCGCGGCACTTGGGGCCAACAATCGGCCTGGGGGCGTATTCAGTCTTCGTTTGGAAGCCACGATCCCCAATCGTTGACGCTACCTCCGGCTCGGCGGGCAACGTCACGGGCTCGACACCCGGACCCGACGGGCCCGTGCGATCCAGGCAGTCATCGCACGAGCCCGCCGACCGCGCCTCCCGAACGACCGGGCCTCACCGAGCGTCCCGACCCGAGTTCAAGACCGAATGGCCGCCGGTCGGCCACTCCGGCGCAGGTGAGGCTGCCCACCGGATCCCCGGAACGGGGCGGCCTGTACCCGTCGCAGGTTGGGGCGGCTAGCGCGCTGTCCGGGGAAAAGCCGTCGAAACGCCCCACTGATGCGCGCAGCGTCCGGGCGGCACGGTAGCGAGGCCGCCCTGCCGGAGCAGTCCCCGGAGTGATGCCGGAGTAATGCCTTGACGTGGGTTGTTGATGGCGGTAATTTACTGTCGTCATTGCGGTAGAACTAGGGTTCTATCCACCAGTGTGATACCCAACACACTGGCCGCGAGACAGGGTCTCACGCCACACTCCCACCAGGGTGGCGCGGGGCGCTTCCCACCTTTTGCTTTGTTCGTCCAGCCGCCCGGCTGCGCCGTTCCCCTTTAGCTCGAGGTCCGTCCGCCGCGGGGGTATCCCCAGGGTCGGAGGACCGCCACTTGTCTTGTCGGGGAGGTAGTCATGATCAGATTCTGTCGAACCGGCCAGGGCACGGGTGTCAGGTCGTGGCGCGTCGCCGCCGCGCTCCTGTTCGCCGCCGTGCTCCTGGCACCCGGCTCACCCGCGTTCGCTCAGGGCGGGTCGACCTCGACCATCGCCGGCAGCGTCGTGGATTCGTCGGGTGCCGTGGTTCCGGGCGCCGACGTCCTCGTGAAGGACGTGGCGACGGGCACCACATATGCCGCCGTGAGCGGCGCGGACGGCGCGTTCGTGATCCCGGCCGTCCCGCCGGGCACCTACACGGTGACCGTCACGCTGATGGGCTTCAAGACGGCTGTCCTCAATGACGTCATCGCGAGCGTCGCTCAGACGGCGTCCGTGAAGGCGGTGCTCGAACTCGGCACCCTGGAAGAGACGGTCGTGGTCTCGGGGGCGTCCGAGATCGTGCAGACCCAGGCCACCGCCGTGGCAACGACGCTGTCCAAGACGCAGATCTCTACCTTGCCGGTCGTCGGACGGGCAGCCTTCGAGCTGCTCTCCTTCACACCTGGCGTGTCGACGACCACGGGCAGTCTGCGTGACGGGACGATCAACGGCCTCCCGCAGAGCGCGGTGAACATCACGCTGGACGGCATGAACATCCAGGACAACTACGCCAAGTCCTGGGACGGCATGTTCACGCGCGTCAGCCCGCGGCTGGACGCCGTGGAGGAAGCGACGATCTCCACCGCGGCGCAGGGCGCGGACATGGGTAGTCAGGGCGCGGCCCAGATCCGCTTCGTCACCCGGTCAGGGTCGAATACGTGGCAGGGCAGCGCGTATTTCTACTTCCGTCGCGACTGGCTGAACACCAACACCTGGTTCAACCTGAACCGCAACGTCGATCCGACGACCGGCGCGCCCACGGCGAAGCCGCGGACCTTCTACGACCAGCCCGGCGGCCGGATCGGCGGGCCGATCATCAGGGACAAGGCGTTCTTCTTCGTCAATTACGAGTGGATCGACTCGCCCGGCACACGCACGGACACGCGGACGATTATGAGCCCGAGTTCGGAGCAGGGGCTGTTCCAGTACTCCCGAGGTACCGTCGACCTGATGGCCCTCGCTGCGCAGAACGGCCACGTCGCCCGGATCGATCCGATCGTCGCGAAGCTGCTGGCGGACGTCCGGGCTTCGACGTCACAGGGGACGGTCACGTCCACGATCGACCCGCTGACGCAGTCCTTCGCCTGGCAGCAGAAGACGAAGAGCAACACGAAGTACCCCACCGTCCGCCTCGACTATAACGTGACCTCGAAGCACCGGCTGACGGCCTCGGGCACCTACAACAAGCTGCTGTCGGATCCGGACACGACGAACAGCCGCCAGGCGGTGTTCCCGGGCTTTCCGCTGCACGGGTTGCAGGACTCGGCGCGGTACACGACGCAGATTTCCCTGCGCTCGACCCTGACGCCGAACATGGTGAACGAGTTCCGCTTCGGCGGCACCGGCGGCGCGACGAAGTTCTCGCCTGATCTCAGCCCGGACCTGTACGGTGGCCAGGCTGTTGGAGACATGAACGGCTATCTCATTTCGTGGAGCGCGTTCAAGAGCATCAGTAACCCCTTTGGCACCGCCGCGTACAGCGCGCGCGAAGGGTCGACGAAGGTCTTCGAAAACACCCTGAACTGGCTCAAGGGCAAGCATAGTCTGATCATCGGCGGATCGGTCACGCGCGGCGACGTGTGGCTCCTGAACAAACAGCACGTCCCGACGGTCACGCTGGGCATGGCGTCGGGCGATCCTGCCGACACCATGTTCAACACCACGAACTTCCCCGGCGCCTCGAGCACAGACCTGACCAACGCCCGGAATCTCTACGCCGTGCTCACAGGCCGCGTGACCGCGATCGGGCGTGAGGCCCGCGTGGGAGCCGACGGCGAAACCTACAACATCCTCGGCCAGAGCCGACAGGAAGGGCGGATGTGGCAGCTCGGCTTCTTCGTCCAGGACAGCTGGCGCTGGAAGCCCAACCTGACCATCAACCCGGGCATCCGGTACGAGGTGCAGCTCCCCTTCTACGCGCTCAACAACAGCTATTCGTTCGCCGACATCGCCGACGTGTTCGGCCCGACCGGCCCGGGCAGCGGTCTCGTCGTCGGCTCAGTGGGCTCCAACCTCGGCAATCTGTACCGACCCGGCGTGCTGGAAGGCTCGCCCACGATGTACGAGATGCTGACGAAGGGTACCAAGGCGTTCGATACCGATCTGAATAACTTCGCCCCCAGCATCGGCGCGGCGTGGACCACCGGCTTCGACGAAGGCTGGCTGAGGCGGATCTTCGGCAAGCCCGGCGACTCCGTCGTCCGCGGCGGGTTCAACCTGGCGTTCCAGCGCGGCGGCATGAGCGACATGACCGAGGTGTACGGGGACAATCCCGGCATCCGCATCGACGCCACGCGCAACCTCGCCAACCAGAATCTCGGACCGCTGCCGGTCCTCTTCACCGGCAGCAACCTCGGACCGCCGGATGTACCGCTGGAGCGCGTCTATCCGATGGCCGTCCCGTCGTTCAGCTCGAACGTCCGGGCCTTCGACCCGAACCTCAAGCTCCCGTTCGCCATGTCGGGCACGATCGGCCTGCAGCGGGCCCTCGGCCGCAACACGTCCGTCGAGATGCGCTTCATCCACTCGACCAGCTACGACAACTGGACGCTGCGCAACCTCGCCGGCGCCCTCAACTACAACGAAGTCAACACCGTCGACAACGGCTTCATCAACGAGTTCCGCGCGGCCCAGGCCAACCTGCTCGCCAACATCGCGGCGGGCCGCGGGAATACCTTCGCCTACTACGGGCCCGGCACCGGAACGAGCCCGCTGCCCATCTACCTGGCGCACCTGAACGGATCCAGCGCCTCGGGGGATGCTGCCCGCTACACCGGGTCGGGCTGGCGGAACACCACGCTCGTCCAGTCGCTTTACTCGCTCAATCCGAATCCGCAGACCGCCGCCAACAACCTGCGGACGAACTACTTCGCGAACATGGTGAACGCGGGGCTGCCGGTCAACTTCTGGGTCGTGAATCCGTACGTCAACGCCGCGACGGTCGTCACCAACGGCGGTGACACCCGCTACAACGGCCTGCAGCTCATCTTCAACCGCCGCTACAACCAGGGCCTCCAGGTCCAGGCCAACTACACCTACGGCAAGGGCTACCAGCAGGACTTCTACTCGTTCCGCGTGCCGTGGAAGGAGGTCGAGCAGACCTACACGAACGGGTCGGCGAGCCTCGGCAACGTGCACCACAACCTGTCGGTGAACTGGCTTTACGACCTGCCCTTCGGCCAGGGCCGGCGTTTCGCCAGCGGAGTCGGCCGCCTGCTCAACGGCTTCATCGGCGACTGGAGCTTCATGGGCGTCGCCCGGTTCCAGACGGGACGGATGGTCGATTTCGGCAACGTGCGGCTGGTGGGCATGACGCTGGACGAGTTCAAGAGCCTCCACAAGATGCGCAAGTCGACCGACCCGAACAACCCGTATCGCACGCTCGTCTGGATGCTGCCGGAAGACGTCATCAACGCCACCGTCCAGGCCTTCAGCATTTCGGCCACCGGCTACACGGCCGGAACGCCCACGGGTCGGTACCTCGCCCCGGCCAACGGCCCCGACTGCCTCGAAACCGCCGTCCAGGGCACGAGCCCGCAGCGCGCGTACGGCGCCTGCGGCACGGGCAATCTCATCGTCACGGGCCCGCCGGTGATCCGGTTCGACTTCACGATCGCCAAGCGGATTCGGTTCGCCGGCCCGCTCACGGGTGAGATCCAGTTGCAGATCTTCAATGTGTTCAACCGCGTGAACTTCACGCCCGTCAACGGCTACGTCGGCAGCGTGACGGACAGCTTCCAGGTCACGGGCGCCACCGACTCGGCGCGAACGGGCCAGCTGGCTTTCCGCCTCAGCTGGCGGTAGGAGCGGTCTTCCCGGGGGAGGGCTCTCGCCCTCCCCCGGCTCGTCTGTGATCCTCGGGCCAGGCGCACCGCCAGAAGCCCTGCCGTGTCCCTTCCCGGGCGTGTTCGCGGTGCGGCACCCGGGTTCCGGGTCCCGGGCCCCGACGAGGATCACGATCCTGTCCACTCCGGCCGCAGGCCGAGGCGTGGCTCAGCTGTGATCCTCGCCCGCCGCGTGATTCCCGGCCCGCGAGGGCCGACAAGCACGGCCGGCCGTCCAGGCCGGCGCGTCCCATTCTGTCTCCTGTGTTCTGGCTCCTGGCTTCTGGCTTCTGGCTTCTGGCTCCTGGCTCCTGGCTCCTGGCTCCTGGCTCCTGAATTCTGGGGTCGGATCACCGTCCTGCCTCCCCCCGCCGCCCTGCCCCGTCTCAAACATCCGATTGATCCGCCTGCGCGCCGGCGTTAGACTCTGCGTGGCTCCGCCGGGGGGCGGCCCGCTGCCGGGCATCGTCCTCGGGTGGTTTCGCGCTGGAGCGGCCTGAAGACGGGCCGCGTCCGGTTGTTGCTGTTGTTGTTGTGCGTGGGTTCGGAGGGAGGTCAGCATGAGACGTGGCAGAGGTACGTGTCTCACCGTACTCCTGCTCACCGCGATGTGTCTCGCGGTGGGCACGCTCGCATTCGCGCAAGGCGGTTCCACTTCGACGATTGCCGGCACCGTCGTGGACTCGTCGGGCGCGGTCGTTCCCGGCGCCGACATCCAGGTGAAGGACGTCGCCACGGGGACGACGTTCGCCGCCGTGAGCGGCTCGGATGGCGCGTTCGTCATCCCGGCCGTCCCGCCTGGCACCTATTCGGTGACCGTCACGCTGATGGGCTTCAAGACGGCCGTCCTGAACGACGTCGTCGCGAGCGTCGCCCAGACGGCCTCGGTGAAGGCCGTGCTCGAACTCGGCACGCTCGAGGAAACCGTCGTCGTGTCGGGCGCGTCGGAAATCGTCCAGACGCAGGCCACCTCGGTCGCGACGACACTGTCGAAGGCCCAGATTTCGAACCTCCCGCTCGCGGGCCGGGCGGCGTTCGAGCTGCTGTCCTACACGCCGGGCGTGTCCACGACGACGGGCAGCCTGCGTGACGGCACGATCAACGGCCTCCCGCAGAGCGCCGTCAACATCACCCTCGACGGCATGAACATCCAGGACAACTACGCCAAGTCCTGGGACGGGATGTTCACGCGGGTCAGCCCGCGGCTGGACGCCGTGGAGGAGGCCACGATTTCCACGGCGGCGCAGGGCGCCGACATGGGCAGCCAGGGCGCGGCCCAGGTCAGGTTCGTCACGCGCTCCGGCACGAACACCTGGCAGGGCAGCGCGTACTTCTACTATCGCCGGGACTGGCTGAACACCAATACGTGGTTCAACCTGAACCGGAACGTCAGCACGAGCG
>CAYZYG010000018.1:45038-59565 GCA_964481395.1 uncultured Vicinamibacterales bacterium | reverse complement strand
CCGGCCCTTGCGGGACGGGCGTGGGGCGTGTACGATGACCGGTCAGTACGCCAGTTTCTTTCCCCGCAAGAGCAAGACGGGTGGGCCATGGGCGAGGATGAAGGCCCGTTGCGCCGGGCCTCTGAATCCGACGTCGAACTACTCCTGCAGATCGGGCTCCAGGTCAGCGCGGAGCAGAACCTGGACCGCCTCCTCCGCCTGACGGTCGACCGCATCGCCGCGTCGCTCGACTACTCGTACTGCTGCATCCTGCTGAAGGAACGGCAGGATCTCGTCATCCGTGCCGTCACGTCCTACTCGGAAGACATCATCGGCAGCCGTATTCCCATCGGGACCGGGGTCACGGGCCGGTGCGCGGCCCAGCGCACCGAGATGAACATCCCGGACATCCAGCAGTGCCCGTTCTACGTGCACTTCGGCGACGAGGTGTTCCGCTCGGAACTCGACGTGCCCATCGTCTTCCGGGGGCGTCTGCTGGGCGTGCTGAATACGCAGAGCAAGAAGGCCCGTGCGTTCGGAGACAGGGATCTGCACATCCTGCGGACGCTGGCGACCCAGATTGGCGTCGCCGTGCACAACGCGCAGATTCGCAGCCAGCTCGAACTGGTGCAGGACATCGGGATCCAGCTCCTGAGCGTCACCCGGTCCGAGGAACTCGTGCCCTGGGTCGTCGAACAGATCCGGAACCGGCTGCATCACGATTCCTGCGCGATCCTGCGGGCGGAAGGCTTCCATCTGGTGTTCGAAGCGTCGACCGGGAAGTTCTCCGAGGATCTTGTCGGGCTCAGGATTCCGATCGGCATGGGGATCACCGGTCGCTGCGCCCGCGAGCGGCGGACGGTCAACGTCGGCGATGTCCGGGCCGAGCCCGACTACATCCCATCCGGAATCGAGGGCGTGCGTTCGGAAATCGCGGCCCCCATCGCGTTCGCGCAGGAGTTGTACGGTGTGCTCACGATCGAGAGCAGCACCGAGAATGCGTTTGACGACGATGACGTCCGCCTGCTGACGGCGCTCAGCGCCCAGATCGCCGTCGGCATCCGGCAGGCGCGGCTCCTGGCCGCAGCCGAGCGGATGGCCGTCACCGACGCGTTGACGGGCCTGTACAACTACCGGTACTTCCACGAGCGCCTCAGCTCGGAGGTCTCGAGGTCGACGCGGTACGGGCGTCCGCTGACGCTCATCATGGTCGATCTCGATGATTTCAAGGCGGTGAACGACCGTTACGGACACCTCAAGGGCGATGACGTGCTCCGCGCGGTGGCCGGCATCCTGAAGCAGAAGGTCCGGCGCTACGACGAGCCGACCTCGGTGAAGACCACCAGCATCGACATCGCGACCCGATATGGGGGCGAGGAGTTCATGGTGATCATGCCGGAGACGGGAGCCGAGGGCGGCCTTGCCGCCGCGGAGCGCCTCCGGGCGACGATCGAGGCGGAGGCCGGTCGCTCGGCCGGCGTGACGGACGCCGACGGCACGCCGCACCCGGTGACGGGCAGCTTCGGCGTCGCGGTGCTGGTCGCCGGTCAGACGCTGGAGATCCTCATCAAGCGCGCGGACGACGCCGTCTACGAGGCCAAGCGCCAGGGCAAGAACCGCGTGGCGCTGGCACCGTAGCGCACGCGGCACCCGACCAGCCTGGAACGCCCGACCGGCAACGCCCTCGCGGGGCTACCTCCTGACCAGCCGCCCGTCCACGAACACGTGCACGATCGTCGTGTTGTCGGCGAACAGATCGCCGTTCGTCACGATCAGGTTCGCGATCTTGCCCGGTTCCAGCGAGCCTGTCCGGTCCGCCGCGCCGGCAATGCGCGCGGCGTCGATCGTCAGCGCCCGGACGGCGGCGTCGGCTGCGAGGCCTTCCTTCACGGCTCGGGCCGCGTGCTTCAGGAAGTCCTTCGGGTCCTTCAGGCCGCCCGACGCGAACGCGAACGTGACGCCCGCCTTGGCGAGCGCCGCGGGCGCTTTCAGCGCGTTCGCCCGCTGGCGCAGCACGCGAATCGGCTCGTCGGCATCCGGCGCCAGGGTCTTCGCGCGCGCCGGCACGTTCAGACTGACGATCACTCTCGCTGCCGCGGCTTTCAGCTCGGCCGCGGCCCGGTCGGCTTCGAGGCCGCCGACCACGATCGGGTCGAGCTTGAACTCTGACGCCATGGCGAGCGCGCGGTGGATCTCGCGCAGCTCCTGCGCGGCGAAGGCCACCGGCAGCGTCCGGTCGAGCGCCGGAAGCAGCGCCTCGAAACCGGGATCCGGCTGCGGCCGCTCACGGCCGGCCGGCTTCCGGGCGTACGCCTGCGAGGCCAGGCGCGCGTGCTGCGCGTCGAGGAACGACTGCCGCACGAATGCGATCACGCCCATCAGCGAGTCGGGATACCCGCTGCCCGGCGGGCGATCCGTGTACACGAGATGGAGCGCGACCGGTGCCTTGACCACGAGCAGATAGTCGCGCACGTCGGCCTGCGAACCGATCTGTGGCTCGTCCGCCGGCGGCACGACGTTGACGAGCGCCGAACGTCCGGGAAAGACGGTGCCGTCGGGAATCGCGAGCACGGTGGTGATCCCCGCATCGGCGAGCGCGGCCAGCCCTTTGTCGTCTGTTTTGATGTGCTCGGCCGCCTCGAAGCCCGGCCGGAAGATCGCGGCGCGCTTTGCCCGCTCCGCCTGCTCGGTCGTGGCGGGCGCGGGCTGGTCGTCGGCTCGCGGCACGTCCACCGGCTGGGTGGTGCCCATGTCGATGAGGCCCGGGTACACGGTGTGCCCCTTGCCGTCGATGATGCGCGCGTCGGCAGGCACGGCGACGTTCGCGCCGACGGCCGCGATGAGACCGTCGCGCAGGACGACCGTGCCGTCCTCGATCGCCGGCCCGGCGGCCGTGACGATGCGGGCGTGCGTGATGGCGAAGACGCGCGGGGCCTCCGCACGGAGCACGGCGACGAGCGCGACTGCTGCGCACGAGGCGAGAAGCGGGAGTCTGAGTCTCGTCGTCATGGTCACTGCCTCCCCATCCACTTCTCGTACAACTCGCGATGCCGGTCGGAGACGCCGACGTCGCGTCCGTTGATGAACACGTGCGTGACAACGGTCCGGATTTCGAGCGGGTCGCCGGTCGCGATGACCAGATTGGCCAGCTTGCCCGGCTCGAGGCTGCCCATGACGTCCGAGACGCCCAGCAGTTCGGCGGGCCGGATCGTGAGGGCCCTGATGGCCTCGTCGCGGTCGAGGCCCCAGGCCACCGCCATGGCGGCCTCATACGGGAGCAGGCGCACGTTCGTCGTGTCGCCTCCGCTGGAGATGACGAAGTCGATCCCTGCCTTCGCCAGCACGGCCGGAGCCTGGTAACTCGCCGTGTGGAACTGGTCGTCACGCGACGGCGTGGTGAGGATGCCGGTCAGGATGACGGGGACCTTCTTCTCCGCGAGGAGCGGCGCCGCGAGGGCCGCTTCGGGGCCGGCCGCAACGATCAGTCGGACCTGCAGGCGCTCGGCGAACGCGATGGCCTCGCGAATGTCGGCGTCGGAGCGCGTCGCCACGACGAGCGGCTGGCGCCCGGACACGATCGGACCGAGGGCCTCGAGCGCCCAGTCGACGGTGCGATCCGGGCCGGCCTTGGCGTACGCTCGGGCGTGGTCGAAGAGGGCCGCGATCTCGTCGAGCCTCTTGTCGCGTTCCTTCTTCAGGTCGTCATACGTCCGTTCGCGGGCTGCGCTGCCGCCTCCGGCGCCTCCGCCCGACCCGCCCCCGCCTCCGAGCCCGGGGAAGCGCAGGACCATGCCGATGGCTGGCCTCACTGTGGCCTCCTCCCACGTCCAGCCGTCGAGGTTCATCATCGGGATATCGCCGCCGAGCGTGCCGCCGGCAGGCACGATGGCGGCCGACGTGACCCCGTTCGTGCGGGCGATCGCGATCGCGTCGCTGTCGGCTTTGTAGGCGACCCGCGTCCGGAGGTGCGCGTTGTCGTCGAGCATCTCGGCGACGTCGTTGTACCAGCCGCCCGGGCCCGGCTCGACGATCCCGAGCGTCGAGAACGCGTCGATCCAGCCGGGATAGACGTCGGCCCCCTTCACGTCGAGGACCTGCGCCCCGGCCGGCACCTGGACGTCCGGGCCAACCGCGACGATGTAGCGTCCCCAGACGAGGATGGTGCCGCGGGGGATCGTCGGGCTGGTCACCGGGTGGATGCGGGCATTCGTGATGGCGACCACCGCGCCCTCGCGCGGAGCGGGAGCGGGTTTCGGCGGCGGCGGCGCGGCGACCAGGCCGCCTTGCGGGCTTCCAGCCGCAGGCTCGGCTCCGGCCTTCTCCTTCGGCTTCTCCGCGTCGCCGGGCTTGCCTTTCGCTGCGGCGGCTTCCGCGGCGACCAGCGCCGCCTTCTCGCGTTCGAGGTCGGCGATACGCGCTTCGTCCGTCTTCCGATCGTAGTAGAGCTGGCCGTCGATGTAGGTCCGCTCGACCGTGGTGTAGGTCGACAGCGGGTGCTTCGTCCAGATGACCAGATCCGCGTCCTTACCGACCTCGATCGATCCCACGCGGTCCTGGACGCGCAGGCTCTTCGCCGCGTTGATGGTGACCATCCGGAGGGCCTCGTCTTCGGTCAGCCCACCCCACTTGATGGCCTTGGCCGCCTCGAGGTTCAGCCGGCGCGCGTGCTCGGCGCTGTCGGACGTGATGGCGACCGTCACGCCCTTCTTCGTCATGATGGCCGGGCTGTACGGCGTCGAGTCGATGACCTCTTCCTTGTAACCCCACCAGTCGGCGAAGCTCGAGGCGACGACGCCCGCCGCGGCCAGCTCTTTCGCGACCTTGTAGCCCTCGTTCGTGTGTTCGAAGCTCGCCACCTTGAAGCCCATCTCCTCGGCGAGACGGATCAGCATCAGCATCTCGTCGGCGCGGTACGCGTGCGCGTGCACGAGCCGCTTGCCCTCGAGCACCTCGACGAGCGGTTCGAGCTGCAAATCGCGTCGGGGCTCGACGAGGGTCTCGCCTGCCGCACGCCTGGCGCGGTGGTCGGCCCATGCCTTCTGGTACGCTTGCGCGCGCGTGAACGCATCGCGGATCACGAACTCGACGCCCTGCCGCGTGGCGGGATAGCGGCGAGGCCCGCGGCCCTGTCCTGAACCCGGGCGCTTGGGATTCTCCCCGAGCGCGAACTTGAGACCGGGCACCGCGCCGTCGAAGAGCAGATCCTCGACGCGGGTCTTGCCCCAGCGCAGCTTGATGACGCTGTTCGTGCCGCCGATGGGGTTGGCGCTCCCGTGCAGCACGTTGGCCATCGTGCAGCCGCCGGCCAGATCGCGGTAGATGTTGACGTCGGTCGGATCCAGGATGTCGAGGACGTTCGTCATCGACGAGACCGTCGTGCCGCCCTCGTTGATCGACTCGGCCGCGATGTGCGAATGCGCGTCGATGATGCCGGGCGTCAGGTACTTGCCGGTGGCATCGACGACGTCGGCCCCGGGGGGCACCTGCACGTCGGGACCGACGGCGGCGATCTTGCCGTCCCGCACGAGCACCGTGCCGTTCGGAACGGTCCCGTTGGTGATGGTCAGGATGGTGGCGCCGCGGATGGCGAGCACGGGTGTCGGCTGGGCCACTTGCGCCGCGGCCAGACCGGCTCCCGCGGCCCAGGCGGCCACGGCAGCGAGAATGAGAATCCGGCGTGTCACGTTGGTGAACCTCCGGGGGCTGGGGCGGCGTTCGGGAACTGTAGCAGAAATACCAGGGCTCGGGGCGGTTTGCGTCCCCGGTTTCGCGACGACGACGATTCCGTTCGCGAACGCCCACCGGATAGGGCTCCGGCGCATTCGATGTCGATTCGGAGGGGATTTCCAGGGAACATGCCCGCAGCACAAGGTGTCTGAGCTTGCAGACGAGCGGGAGGACTCGATGGAGATGTCGGTGCGCGTGACGATTCGGTCCGGTTGCCGCGCGGCGGCTGGGATGATGCTGTTCCTCGCGGTGGTGGCCGTGGGGGCAGGGGTTCTGACCCTGGGTCTGGAGGCCGGCCAGGCGCCTGTGTCCCGGGCGGCAGCGCCCGGGAGTCGCACGGCCCCGCGCGACGGCGAGGCGCTGATCTGGTACCTGGGCCACTGCGGGTTCGCGGTCCGGACGGCCCGCCACCTTCTCGTCTTCGACTACCAGGAGCGGCGAGATGGCCCCGTGCCCCGGAAAGGTCCAGCCGAAGGTGGCCTGGAACACGGGTGGATCGACCCCGACGAGATCCGCCTCGAGCGTGTGCGCGTCTTCGTGACCCACAGTCACGAGGACCACTTCGACCCGGCGGTGCTCGGCAAGACGTCTGCCGCCGCAGATGTCCGCTACTTCTTCGGCTGGCAGGCGACCGCCGCCGATGCGACGCACCACGTGCTGGCCGGGCCCCGCGCGACCTTCTCACAGGACGGCCTCCAGGTCGCCACCATCAACTCGCACCACGCCGGCGTACCCGAGGTGGCCTTTCTGGTGAAGGTCGACGGCCTCGTCATCTATCACAACGGCGACTACCGGATGGACTACCAGGCCGACTTCCCGTACCTGCAGACGCTCGCGCCGTCGATCGACATCGCGTTCGTGCCCGGGGTGTCGCGGGAGGAGTTCCAGTACGCGGCGCAGACCAGGGATCTGCTCGAGCGATTCCGGCCTAAGGCCGTGTTCCCCATGCATGCCGAGGCCGGCGCGCAGATGTACCGGGAGTTCGCCGACGCCTTCCGCCAGCGCGTGCCCGGCATCCCGATCGCCATCCCCGAGCGCCTGGGCCAGCGCTTCGAGTACCGGGGCGGACGCATCAGCGCAGGCGTTCCCCGGCCCGACGCGGCCGAGCGCCTCCTCACGCTGCTCCGGCAGAATGCCTTCCGCGACGCCGCGCGGCTCGCTGACGAGGTGCTGGCCCTGCCAGGCACCGACAGGCGCACGAACGACCTCGCGGGCCTCGCGCTCGTCAAGGCGGGTCGCCTGGACGAGGCTGGGAGGGTGCTGGGTCCTGGCGATCCGGAAGCGTTCCTGGCGATGGGACGGCTGGCGCGCGCGCGCGGCAATCCCGCGGCCGCCGGGTACCTCCGGCGCGCCGTCGACTCGGCCGACTTCTACGAGGAGGCCCTCCGCCAGTTGTGGCGAATCGCGTGGGAGGGCGGCGAGCCCACCGAGATCGCCGAGGTCCGCCAGTTGGCCGAGCACCGGTTCGCGCGCGGGGGGAAGCCGCTGCCGCCCTGGCTCGTCAACAACCTCACGCAGATCGAGGCTGTCGGCGGGAAGCGGCTGTTCGACCGGGATGGGCCGGGCGACACCACTCGCGTGCCGCTCCTGACCAACGACAATCCGCAGGATCGGATCCGCCGCATCGGATTCCGACTCAACGGCCGGGCCGAGTATCCCTTCGACATCGACTCCGCCTCGGCGGACTTCATGACGCTGAGTCCCCTCCTGGCCGAGGAACTCGGGCTCCCGCTGACGGGCAGTTCGGAAGCGACAGGGGTCGGCACGGGCGCGGCGGCCGTGCGCTTCTCCGTCTTGGATCGCGTGGAGTTGCGCGGGATCACCTTCCGGACCGTCCCCGTCATGGTGTCGGATATCCACCCCTTCCGCGGCCTGAAGAAGGGGCTCATCGGCACGGGCTTCCTGAAACGCTTCAACGTCACCCTCGACGTCGACGCGGGCGTGATCGACCTGTCACCGCTCGGCCGGCCCGACCTGCTGGCGGCCCGCATCGACAGGACAGCCGTCGCCGCCGACGTGCCCCTGTATGTGTTCGACCAGACGATGGTGGAGGCGTCGGTGGGCGGGGCGCCGCGGGCCCTCTACATCCTGGACTCGGCCGCCGCGACCCACCTTGTCGATCGGGCGATCTTCGAGGAGCACGTGAAGCCCGCCGTCGATCCCGCGCGCATCGTCCGATCGGGCATCCGCGGGGCACAGGGCCCCCAGTACGTCAATCGCGTCGACGGGCTCGCGATCGCGCTGGGCGGGCTGGTGCTCCGGGAGCAGACCGTTCACGAGTTCGCGATGGATGCCCTCAACCGGATTGGGGGGCGCTATGCCGCGGGCATCCTCGGGAATCCGCTCCTGTGGCCGTATCGGGTGCACATGGACTTCGGGAACGGACGGCTGGTCTTGGAAGGGAGGGGTAGATCAGTAGATAGTAGGTAGTAGACAGTAGACAGTAGGACGGATCATGTGGCCCCCACTACAGAAGATCGGCCGAAGGACCCTTCGTGTCCCGACGCGCCAGCGGTACGCCGGGGACCGCCGCTTCGCGTCGGCGCCCCGTCTCGGCGCGATCGTCGGGTGTCTCGCGTGGCTGCTTGGCACACCTGCCTTGGCCGGCGCCCAGACGACCTCCGTGGGTGGCGTGGTGCGTGACGAGCAGCGCGCCGCGATTCCCGGCGTGTCCGTCGGGCTGAAGCACCCCGCCAGCGGACTCGAACGGGAGACCGTCACCGACGCGGCGGGCCGATTCGACCTCGCCAACCTTCCCGCCGGCACCCACGATCTCACCTTCAGCCTGCCCGGGTTCGTCGCGCAGCAGCGCCGCGTCCAGACGACGACCGGCGTCCCGCTCGACCTGGAGGTGATCCTGCCGCTCGCGTCTCTCAGCGAAGCGGTGACGGTGACACCGCCGGCGTCGGCCGTCGATACGACGTCGGCGGGCACGCGGCACGCGGTCAGCGTGACCCGCATCGAGCGCATGCCGATCGCGATCACCAGCCGGGGGATCGAATCGGTCCTGGTCGCCTTTCCGGGCTTCGCGCAGAACGCCAACGGCGCCATCCACCCGCGGGGCGCGCACAACCAGATGACCTTCGTCATCGACGGGTTCGCCATCAGCGACCAGTTGACGGGCGCGTTCGCCAATTCGCTCGACGTCGCCGTCGTCCAGACGGCCGAACTGCTGACCGGCAACATCCCTGCGGAGTTCGGCAGCAAGGTGTCGGGCGTGGCCGTGCTGAACAGCCGCAGCGGGCTCGGAACCGGCCGCGCGCTGGCAGGAGCCGTGGCAGGGACCATCGGGGGATTCCGCACGGTTCAGGGGTCCGCGCAGGTGGGAGGCGAACGCGGGCGCGTCGGCTACTTCGGGTCGCTGACGGCCGCACGGACGGACCGCTTTCTCGACCAGGTGTCGCGCGACAACCTCCACAATGGCGGGCGCTACGCCAGAGCCTTCGGGCGGGTCGACGCCAGGCTGACGGACCGCTCGCAGCTCCGGTTCAACGTGATGGGCGGCGCCTCTCGCTTCGACGTGGCGAACCTCAGGTCGCAGCACGCGGCGGGTCAGGATCAGCGGCAGGAACTCGGTGACGTGTCCGCCTGGAGTTCGCTCCTCCATACCCTCGGGTCGTCGTCGACGATCGAGTCGACGATCGGGTACCGCACGACGGCCGCTACGCTGCATCCGAGTGCCGGGGACACGCCCGTGACGGCAGCGCAGGACCGGCGCCTGTCGACGCTCACGGGGAGCGTCCGGTACACACACGATCTGGGCGGTCCGCTCGTTCGCGCCGGCGGGGAGGTCCGACGGTTCCCCGTCGACGAGCACTTCTCGATGGCCCTGACGTCGCCGTCGTTCAACGTGCCCGGCACACCCGGGTACAACGAGGCGCTCCTGCCTCACGACCTGACGCGCGGCGGCTCACCCTTCGTGTTCGACGACAGCCGGGCGGGCACCCAGGTCAGCGCGTTCGCCGAGTCGACGCTGCGATTCAGGAACGTGTCGCTCACCGCCGGACTCCGCTTCGACGATTACCGGTTTCTGGTCCACGGGCGGCAGTGGCAGCCCCGGATCGGCATCGCGTACCGGATCCCGGGGCGCGACGTCGTCCTGCGGGCGTCCTACAACCGCAACTACCAGACGCCCCCGAACGAGAACCTGCTCCTGTCGAGTTCGGAGGCCGCGAGCCGGCTGGCCCCGGCCAGCGTACGGGAGGCGCTTGGCGGCGCGTATCGCCCGATCCAGCCGGAGCGCCAGCACGTCTACGAGATCGGCGCCCAGTTCTCGGCGCGTGCCCTGCTCACGGTCGACGCGTCGGTGTACCGCAAGCTGTCGCGCGATCAGCAGGACAACAACAATTTCTTCGACACCGGGATCATCTTTCCGACGACGCTGCAGGGCATCGAGGTTACCGGCGTGGAGGCGCGCGTCAGCCTGCTGCCCCGCCGGGGGTGGTCCGGGTCGCTCAGCGTGACGACCGGCCGGGCCGTCTCGACGCCGCCCTTCACCGGGGGCCTGTTTCTCGGTCAGGACGCGGTGGACCTGCTGTCGGCGGGACCGTTTCCGATCGACCACGATCAGCGGCTCGGCCTCCACGGGCTCCTGGCATTCGATCCGCCAGGCCCGCTGTGGGTCGGCGGATCCGTCCGCTACGACAGCGGGCTCGTGTCGAATCCATCAGACCCCGCCGCCGTGGCGGCCGATCCGGACTTCAGCGATCTCCTCCCGTACGTCGATCTGGAGTCCGCCACGCCGCGGGTCCGGCCTCGCACGATCGTCGACGTATCCGCGGGGCTGGAGCGCCGCGACCATCGCGGTCGGAGGACGTGGAACCTGCAGGTGCAGATCACGAACCTCACGAACCGCACGGCGTTGTACAACTTCCAGTCCGTGTTCGTGGGGACGAGGCTCGTCCAGCCCCGGACGCTGTCGGTGCAGGTGTCGAGGAACTTCTGACGGTGCAACGAATCCAGACGCGCTCCCGGGGGCAGGCCTGCCGCGGCAACGGATCGGCGCTGCTGCCGGCACAGCCGGGCCAGCGCGGAGGGCTAGGATCGAACCCCGCCGCTCTCCCGTTCGTAGTACCCCACATCGGGCGCTGTACCCGGGAGGTCGTTCCATGCTCAGCGGTTTCGTCACGGACGTGCGCTACGCCTTCAGGTGGTTCCGGCGCAGCCCTGGGTTCACCGCGGTCGCTGTTCTCTCGCTCGCCGTCGGCATCGGCTTCAATACCGCCGTCTTCGGCCTGACCGACGCGCTGCTCTTCAGGCCGTTGCCGGTGGATCGTCCGGAGGCGCTCGTCGACGTCTTCACCAGCGCGAGCGACGGGGACCAGTACAGCACCAGTTCCTATCTCGACTACCTCGACCTCAGAGACCGCAACGAGGTCTTCTCGGACATGCTGGGCTTCTCGCCGATGATCGCGGCCCAGAACCTGGACGAGGGATCGCGCCTGCTCTTCGGCGAGGTCGTCACGGGCAACTACTTCGCGATGCTCGGCGTCGGCGCGCACCTCGGACGCACGCTCACGCCCGACGACGACCGGCCGGGCGCCGACCGCGCGGCCGTGATCTCCGACGGCTTCTGGCGGCGGGAGCTGGGGGGAACCCCAGACGTCCTCGGCAAGACGCTCCGCATCCGCGGCCACCACTACACGATCGTGGGCGTCGCGCCGGCCTGGTTCTCGGGCATGACGCCGATCGTCGACGCCGACCTGTGGGTTCCGGTCGCCTACGTCAACGAAGTCGACCCGGCCGGCATCTCCGAAAGCACCGCGTCGCCCACGGGCACGAGCCGACTCGACCGCCGGGGACAGCGCTGGATGTTCGTCAAGGGCCGCCTGAAGCCTGGCGTTTCCGCGGCGTCGGCGCAGGCGAACCTCCAGGTGCTGATGGCGCAGCTCGCGGAGGCGTACCCGGACACGAACCGGGACCGCCGCATGTCGGCCGTGCCGACGAACGACGTGCGCCTCCATCCGGCCGCGAACCAGGCCCTCGCGCCGATGGCGGCGGGCCTGCTCACCGCCTTCGGCCTCGCCCTCCTCATCGTCTGCGCCAACGTCGCGAACATGCTGCTGGCCCGCGCGTCGGCGCGCACGCGGGAGCTGGCCATCCGCCAGTCGCTGGGCGCCAGCCGCGGGCAGGTGTTGCGGCAACTCCTCGTGGAAAGCGTGGTGCTCGCGCTCCTGGGCGGGGCGGGAGGCGTCCTGCTCGCGTGGTGGCTGAGCGGCGCGCTCTCGACGCTGGAGGTCGGCCTGCCTGTGCCGGTGTCGATCGATCTCGGGTTGAACGCCCGGGTGCTGCTGTTCACGCTCGGCGTGACGACGCTCGCCGGTGTTGTGGCCGGCCTCGCGCCGGCGCTGCGCGCGTCGCGGACGGATCTGATGCGCGACCTGCACGCGGGCGGGGAGCGGCCCGTCCGTGTTGCGCGCCGGCTCACGCTGCGCGACGCGCTCGTCGCCGCGCAGATGGCCTTCGCCCTGGTGCTGCTCGTGTCGGCCGGGATCCTCGCGCGGAGCCTGATGGCCGCCGAGCGCGCGGACGTCGGCTTCGATCCGACGGGCGTGGCGGGGATTGCCACGGACGCCGAACTGGCCGGGTACGACGATGGGCGGAGCCGTCAGTTCTGGGAGCAGGCCATCGCGCGCATCCGGGCGATCCCCGGCGTCGAGCACGTGGCGCTGGCGTCGCGCCTCCCGTTCTCCATCAACTTCAGCAACGCGTCGCTGCACATTCCCGGGCACAACACGCCCGGTGACGCCGGCACGACGGTCTCGAGCGTCCGCGTGTCGCCGGAGTACTTCGAGACGATCGGCGTACGGATCCTCGACGGGCGGATTTTCGCCGAGACCGACACGCCCGAGACGCCCCGTGTGGCGGTCGTCAACGAGACGATGGCGAAGCGGTTCTGGCCGGACCGGAGCGCCGTGGGCGAACGCGTGATGCTGCGCGACGCGAACCACGCGGTGGTCGAGATCGTAGGCGTGGTGGCCGACCACCGGATCCGGACGATCGGGGAGGGCGCGCAGCCGCAGATCCACTTCTCCCAGACCCAGCGGTTCGACAGCTACCAGGTGCTGGCCGCGCGCACGCGCGGCGATGCGGAGCGCCTGCTCGTCGAGATGCGCCACGCCCTGCTGGCCATGGAACCGAATCTCGTGTTCATCGAAGACCAGACGCTCGAGGCGCAGGTGGCGGCGACACTGCTGCCCGTGCGCGCCGGGGCGTGGCTCGTCGGCATCATCGGCGTGGTGGGCGCGCTGCTGGCGGCGATCGGCCTCTACGGCGTGATCGCGTACTCGGTGGCGCGGCGCACGCGGGAGATCGGCATCCGCCTGGCCATCGGGTCGTCGCCGCAGGGCGTCCTCCGCCTGGTCATGCATCAGGGCGCGTGGGTGGCGGTGGCGGGCGTGGCGCTCGGCGTGCCGCTCGCCGCGGGCGCGGCCATGCTGATCGCGAGCGCCGTGTACGGCGTCGGTGTCGCGGACCCGGTGGCCTGGGGCGTGTCGGTCACGTGCGTCCTGGGCGTGGCGGCGCTGGCCAACCTCGTGCCCGCCTGGCGTGCGTCACGCCTGAACCCGGTCGTGGCGCTGCGGGTGGAGTAGGCGCCCGGCCGCGGGTTCGCCGGAGTGGAGACCGGCTCCGCGCCCCGGTGAGTGGCGCGTCGGTCCTACCTGGCGGTTCCGGCCGGCTTGACGCACCGGAACCCCATCGAGTCCATCGCGGTCGAGTGCCGGCCAATGCCGCCGGTGTAGTTGACGGCGAAGGCCTGACAGGGCGAGATCTCCTCGCCCGACCAGTCGTAGATCGGCGCCTCATCCGAGGCCCAGAGCGGCGTCTCCTTGTCCGGCGGGATCGCGCACGACGAATACGGCGACCGTCCGTCCCACACGCACCGCCGAGTCGCCGCCGCGCGACAGGGCGTGAACGATCTCGTTCACGCGTGCGTGTCACCAGTCCCCGAAGAGTTCCCGACGGCGAAGGCCAGGTGACGGAGGAACGGACATGGCGACCCATCGACACCCGCTCGCCGTGACAGGCGCGCTGCTGGCCTCGGTACTGACGCCTTTTGTCGGCGCAGGGGTGATCTTCTAGCGCGGCGTTTCTGATACCCTCTTGCGGTCTGGCCCCCCGGAATTCCGTGAGGAGGACTCATCGTGCGCGTACTGAGCCATCTCTTCGACAACAACCGGGCGTGGGCCGCGGCGGAGGCCAAGGCCGATCCCGAGTTCTTCAAGCGGCTCTCGGTGCAGCAGAAGCCGCCGTACTTCTGGATCGGTTGCTCCGACAGCCGCGTGCCCGCCAACCAGATCGTTGGCCTGCCGGCCGGCGAGCTGTTCGTCCACCGCAACGTCGCGAACGTCGTCGCCCACGCGGATCTGAACTGCCTGTCGGCTCTGCAGCTCGCCGTCGACGTGCTGCGCGTCCGGCACGTGATCGTCTGCGGCCACTATTGCTGCGGCGGCGTCCTGGCGGCGCTGCGCGGCGACCGGCTGGGCGTCGTCGACAACTGGATCCGACACGTCCGCGACGTGCACGACATGCACCGGACGCAGATCGACGGTCTGGCCACCGAACAGCTCCGCCATCGCCGGCTGTGCGAGCTGAACGCCATCGAGCAGGTCGTCAACGTCTGTCAGTCGACCGTGGCGCGCGACGCCTGGTCGCGTGGGCAGGAACTGTCTGTGCACGGCTGGATGTACGCGCTGGAGGACGGCCTGCTGCGGGATCTCAACATGTGCGTTACGAACGAAGCCGAAGTGGCCGGCCAGTACGACGCTGCGCTGGCTGCCCTGTGTGAATGAAGCGGGGCAGCGGATCCCGAGCCGTGCTG
>CAYZYG010000018.1:4020-44938 GCA_964481395.1 uncultured Vicinamibacterales bacterium | reverse complement strand
CTGCGCTGGCTGCCCTGTGTGAATGAAGCGGGGCAGCGGATCCCGAGCCGTGCTGGGGGCTTGAGAGGGGAGTCGATAGGATGCAGTGGCGGCGGGCTTTCCGTCGGACGTGGTTGTCCCAAACGCGCGTGTACGTCGTGAATCTGCGGCGCAGGACTGACAGGCTGGCGCACATGAAGGACCAGTTCGCCTCGGCTGGAATCCGCCGGTACGAGGTCATCCGGGCCATCGACGCCAGGGTATACGACATTCGCACCGAGCGGACGGTGAGCTATCTGCGGTGCCCGGGCAACGAACGGGGCGTCATCGATCCCGGGTGGGTCGCGCACCACATGACGATGGCCTCGACCTTCGACTGGCTTGCCCGGCAGCGGTTCCGTGGTTTCACGATGCTGCTTGAGGACGATTGTGTGTTCATGGACGGGTTCAGGGCCGAGTTCGAGCGCGTCTGCGACTCGCTGCCGGACGGGTGGGGGTGCCTCCTCTCCGGGACCCGGGACAACCGGCCCGATCTAGCCAGGCCGGTGAACGAGCACCTGTGGATTCCCGGCTATCCAATCCTGAGACACTTCATGTATCTGACGCCACTGGCCATCAGCGTCCTGGCGGAAGTGCTTGGGGCGTTCGAGGAGACGTACGACAACCAGACCGGACGCTTGTTCACCGGGCCATGCGGCTTCGCCGTCTATTCGACAACGAAGCCCCTCGTGACGCAGACCATGCACCTCGGGACGGACGGCGTGAGCGTGTCGAAGGCGCTGGACGACCACGACTAGCCCCGAGGCCTGGACCTCCCCGGTCCGGAGCACCTTCGAAGGTACCCCCGGCCTCGCCCGGATCACACCGGCCATCGCGCGTAGCCAAGAACGCCCCGGGCAATCGGGCTGCTCGAGAGCCGAAGGACTTCGTAACAAGAACCGAAGCAGGCCTTCCGACGAGGTGGCTCCGGATTCCGTCCAACTCACCAGCCCGGCCCGTCCGGCTCCCTCGGTGGTCAACCTGACCGCGTTCGAAACCTTCTACCCCGAGAAGCGGCCGTTCTTCGTCGAGGGCGCGCGTGTCTTCGACATGCCGATCACGTCATTCGGGACCTCGGCCATCGATCGCCTGTTCTATTCGCGTCGCATCGGGCGCGCGCCGCACTACGACCCGCCCGCGAGCGGCGGCGAGTTTCTCGACGTGCCCGATCGCACATCGATTCTCGGCGCGGCGAAGATCACCGGAAAGACGAGTTCCGGGCTGGGCCTGGGCGTGCTCAACAGCGTGACCGGGGAGGAGCGCGCAACGATCGCCGCCGGCTCGGCCGAGCGCCCGATCGCGGTCGAGCCGCTGACCAACTACTTCGTCGCCCGGCTGCAGAAGGACTACCGCCAGGGGCAGACGCTGGTGGGCGGCATGGCGACCGCGGTCAACCGGCGGCTCGACGAGCCACAGTTCGACGTCCTGCACGAGTCGGCCTACACGTGGGGCGGCGACTTCACGCACTACTGGCGCGACCGGGCGTACTATGCGCGCGGCGCGGCGGTGTTCAGCTACGTGCAGGGAAGCCCGGCCGCCATCGCGCGCACGCAGCGGGCGTCGCCCCGGTTCTTCCAGCGGCCCGACGCGTCGTACCTGAACTACGACCCGACGAGGACGTCGCTCGCCGGCAACGGCGGCAGCCTCGAAGTGGGCCGCAGCGGCAACAGCCGGTTCCTCATCAACGGCAGCCTGGCCTGGCGCTCGCCAAGCCTCGAGTTGAATGACGTGGGCTATCAGCGCACGGCCAACTACATCGTCACGCGCGTCCAGGCCGACTACAACGAGTTCCAGCCGTTCTGGGTGTTCCGGACGTTCAACATGTCGGGCGCCTTCTGGGTGAACCACGTCTACAGCGGCGAGCGCACGGGGCTCGGCGGGTACGGAGCGCTGAACGTGCAGTTCAGAAACTTTTGGCGCCTGTCGACCGTGTACGAGACCAACAGCGAATACCTCGAGACCACGCTGCTGCGCGGCGGGCCGGCCATGATGACCTCCGCGCGATCGCAGGCCAATCTCTTCGTGCGCACCGACCAGCGGCGGAAGCTCAACGCGTCGTTCCAGGCGGGCCGGCTCTTCGATCCGAACGGAGAAGAAGACCAGCGCTGGTTCGGCGTGGGCGTGTTCTGGCGCCCCTCGACGGCGCTCGACGTTTCGCTGCAGCCCAACGTGACGCTGCGCGATCCGCGCCTGCAGTATGTGGGAACCGCGTCGGCGGACGGGAGCCCGCGCTACGTGCTCGCCGGTCTCGAACAGCGGACCGTCAGCCTGACGGCCAGGGTGAACTACGCGATCACGCCGACCCTCACGGTGCAGTTTTACGGGCAGCCGTTCGTCTCGTCGGGCGCGTACACCGATTTCAAGCAGGTGTCCGACCCGCGCGCGGCGGCGTTCGCCAACCGCTTCTATCAGTTCCCTGTGGCACAGGTGACGCGTGGCGGCGGGATCGTGGGCATCGACGAGAATGGCGACGGCACGACGGACTACCGGCTGGGCGATCCGGACTACGGCTTCCGCCAGTTCCGGTCGAACCTCGTCGTTCGCTGGGAGTACCGCCCGGGCTCGACCTTTTTCGTCGTCTGGTCTCAGGGGCGGACCGGGATGGACCGCGACGGAACCTTCTCGTTCGGCGGCGGCATGCGGGATCTGTTCCGCGTCGCGCCCGAGAACGTATTCCTGGTGAAGTTCAGCCGCCTGCTGGCTTGGTAGGACGGCGCGCGCTACTCCGCGCGCAGCACCAGCACGGGATCCACGCGCGTGGCCCTCCAGGCAGGATACGCGGTGGCCGCGAGGCCGATGAAGACGACGACCGCGACGCTCGATCCCAGCACCAGCGGATGATAGGGGCTGACGCCGACCAGCAGATTCGAGATCGCCTGTCCCGCGGCCAGCGACAGCCCGACACCCACCGCGGAGCCGCTGCCAACGAGGAGCAGGCCTTCGCGGAACACCATCAGACCGATGTCGACGCGGCGGGCTCCCAGTGCCGCGCGCACACCGATCTCGCGCGATCGCCGCGCAACCGAGTGAATGACGACACCGGCCAGGCCGACGGCGGCAAGCGCCATGCCCAGCCCGGCCAGCGTGATCGACAGCACGGCCTGCAGCCAGTCCTGGTAGAGCGCGTTGCGCAGGTGCTCGCCCAGCGTGGTCAGCGTGAGCTGCGCGTAGGCCGGTGCCGCCGCGCGCATCTCGCTCCTGATGGCCGGCACCAGCGCCGCCGGATCGCGTACGCCTTCGAACACGAACGTCAGCTCGCCGGACGGGAACTGGGCGAACGGGACGTAGAGGAACGGCTGAGGCGCCTCGTGCAGCGAATTGACGGGTCCGTTCTCGACGATGCCGACAATCTGCAGGTTCGTTCCGCCGGCGGTGATCCAACGGCCAACGGCATCGCCGCCCGGCCAGAACTGATGGGCCATCGTATCGTTCACAATGGCGACGGGCGTCGCGTCGGGCCCGTCCGTCCGCGCGAACACCCGTCCGGCGAGCACGCGCGTCCCTGTGGTCGCGAACCAGGATGGGCTGACCTGGTTGTAGCGGATCCGGAGCACCTGATCGTCCGCGGGCGCGTCGCGGCCGGGAATGGCGACGTCGCGTGTCGCGCCGCCTCCTGACGCGGACAAGGGGAACCGCCGGCTGAAGGCCACGCTCTGGATGCCAGGCAGGGATGCGACACGACGGACGATCTCGTCGGCGGTGGTCGCAGTCCCCGCGCGAGGCGTGCCCAGCGACACGAGCATCAGCACAGACATCCGATCGATGTCGAACCCGGGGCGGGCCTGCTGGGCCCGCGCGAAGCTGAGCGACAGCAGGCCGCCGACGGAGAGCAGCGTCACCCCGAGCATCGACTGCGACATCACCAGCAGCCGCCGGCCGCCGAATCGCCGCCTCGTCTCCCAGCCGCCCGACTTGATGACGCTGTTCAGATCGGCACGCGACGCACGAAAGGCCGGGATCAGCCCGAAGAACAGGACCGCCAGCACGCTGGTCGTCGACGCAGCGGCGACCACTCGGCCGTCGAGGCGGATGTCGTAGTGCAGGAATGAAGGCCCCGGCGGCAGGAGCGACGGGACGAGCGGTATCAGCCACCGGGCCACCAGCAGCGCCACGGCCGCGCCCGCGACGGCGAGGATCACGCTCTCGGTCAGCATCTGCCGGACGAGCCGCCGGCGGCTCGCGCCGAGGGCCTGACGGATGGCGACCTCGCGGCGCCTCGTCTCGGCCAGCGCGAGCAGCAGTTGAGCCACGTTGGCGCACGCGATGACCACCAGCAGCGTGGTGATCGACAGCAGGATGGGCGGCAGCAGCCGGCTTGCCCCCGACTGCTCGTACTCCGACTGGGTTCGGACGGTCAGGCGGCGACCCCGCGTTTCCTCGGGCCGCTCCTCTCGGAGGCGTGTGGTGAACGCGTCGAGTTGCGCCTGTGCCGACGCCAGGCTCGCGGCCGGATTCAATCGTCCGACCACCTCGAACTGGCCCACGACCCGGTCCTCGAACTCCTGGGCGTTGCCCATGGCGCGCCAGGTGCTGACAGGGACCCACAGATCGGTTTCGAACGCCCGCTGGAGGCCCCGGAATCCTGGCGGCAGGACGCCGACGATGGTGAACGGCCGGTTGTTGAGTCTCAGCGTGCGGCCGGCGATGTCGGGATCGGATCCGAAACGCCGACGCCACAACCCGTCTGTGATGGCGACCGCTGGCCCGCTCTCGAGTGCGGCGTCGAGATCCTCACGGAACAGTCGGCCTCGGGACGCCTCGACGCCCAGGAGCGGAAAGTAGTTGTCAGAGACGACGGTCAGCAGGACCAGTTCGAGCTCTCCGCTGCCGTCGTCCAGCAGGCCGCCCCGGCGATTCTGCACGGCGAGATCGGCGAACGCGCCGCCCGCCGCGTGGAGCGTCTCGAAGTCGGCCCAGGCGAAGTCGTTCCGGCCGCCGTCGGCCCGCTGCCAGTCCACGCGGACGAGGGTGTCCGGATCGCGTACCGGGAGCGGCCGCAGGAACATGCCGTCCACCAGGCTGAACACGACCGAGTTGGCGCCGATCCCGATGGCGAGCGATACGATCGCGACGGAGACGGCGGTCGGGTGCCTGCGCGCGACCCGCGCCCAGTAGCGGACGTCCTGCCAGATGCTGCCCATCGCGAACCCTCCTGGGCGTGCCCGTCGCACGGCGCGGCGCCACGCTTCTCGGTAGTAGACGATTCCACGCGCCGCGGAGTTTTGACGGGCGATTTCTTGGCTGTGCAATGTCGTCGCGTCCTGCTATAAAGAGGCGTTCCACCCGTTCTAGCGAGCTGCGCCTCAGACCGCCGAGGCATGTGGAAGCGGCTCCGCCTCGCTAGATCACAGTGTTTCGTTGCCCCGCCTACGGCGGGGCGTAGACGCCTTGAAGGCCGTCGTGAAGATTTGACTCATTGGCAACGGATCTTGGCCTTCAAGGCATCTAGAGCGGGTCGACTCCGGGGCAACTCCGGGACGAGACCCGCTCTAGAACGGGGGTGTTCGGCGGGGAGGCAGATGCAGACAGTGCTGTCGGCCGTCGCACTCCTGCTGTGCACCGCGTTCGCCAGTCAGGCGAGCGCTTCACCGTCCGCGGCCCCCGGATCCGGCGGTTGGGCATCTCTGCGGATTCCCGGCCGCGTCACTGGATTGCTCGACGTCGCGGGACTGGACCCGTCGCGACCGCGCACGACGGCCCTGCGCGACGTGATCCGCGTGATCTACGAGTCCCCTGAGCGCGCCGACGCGAGGATCGACGAGCGCCGGACCCGCGTGCTCGACTACCTGGCGGCGCTCACGGCGTTCGAGCATGCCGTCACGGCCACCGGCCCGACCGTTCCCGCCGGGGTCCCGGCGGCAGACAAGGATCAGCGCGCCCGCTTCGAGGCGCTGGCCACGGCGCTCGGCTGCACGCTCACACCCGAGGGGCGTGGATACCGCCTGCTGCCGGCTTCGACCTCGTCGCACGCCAGCCGGCGCGAGCACCTCCGGACCGCTGGCCTCGATGTCGACGATGCGATGACGAGGATCAACCGAGGTGACCCGATCTCGCTGGCCCTGCCATCCGATGACGTGCCGCTCCCGCTGCCGCCTGACGTCTGGCCGTCGCTGACGCGCGCGAAGACGGCGTACGCGGCGTCGCTCGTCGCCTCCATTCTCAGCGACCGTACCGCCGCGATGCTCTACTACGGTCTCACGACGCTGGACGACGCGACACGCGGGTATCTGGCGGAACACGCGGCCGTCGTCAGAGCCATCGCCAAGCCGGACCGCGCGGGCGTGTTCGCCGGCTTCGGACGATCGATCCGGATCGCGTCCGGCCGGGCCCTCGTGCCCGGCGGCGACGAGGTCGAGCCACTCTGGGAGGCACTGGCCGGGGCGTCTCCGCGCGACCCGGAACGTTTCGTGCCCGCGCTCCTCGACCGGGACGGCGGCCGCCTGGCGCTGCTCTACGACACGGCGATGCTGCTCGACGAGCCGCGCCGGCGCTTCCTGCTCGGCCTGTGGGACGCCGATCCCGAGTCCCGACTGCGCCGGTTCAGGAGAGTGTACCGGGCGATGGGGCCTGGGCTGGCCGGGTGGGACCCGCGCGTGCGTCCGTTCTATCGAAGTCGTTACGACCTGGCGCACGTGCTGGTCATGACGCCCGTGCGGGAGGACGGCACGCTTCAGGGGCCGCGAGGGGGTGGGTTCTGGCGGCGCGTGTTCGCAGGTGGGGGCCTGCTGTCCGACCCGAGCGCGGCCGGGGATGCGCTCGCTGAAGAAGACACGATCGACGCGGCCGGGATGGTGGACCTGCTCGCGGGCGTCGATTACTCGGCGCCGAAAGCCGAAACGTGGTGGTTCGGCCATCGGGTCTTTGCCGGAGCGTCGGCGTTTCAGCTGCCGGACGTGCTGGTGGCGCTCAGAGGGCTCGGACGCGACCGCGTGCTCGGGGCGACGCTGGAGCGCATCGGCGTCACAGACCCATCGGTGTACGCGGCGGCCATGGTCACGGCGGACACGCTGGTCTCCCTCGGCAACGGCGAACGCGCCAGGACGGCGTATGCGCTCTTTCAGGGAGGGCTCTCGCTCGTCGACCGGGCCCGGCTCGGTCGGGTCATCGAGCCCGCGCGGGCCGAGGACCTCGTTCGGGTCCTCTGTAATCTGCCGGTCAGCGCCGAGGACGGCTTCGCGGGTGCCGTCGGGCGATGGGTCGAGGACGCGTACCTGCCAGCGGTGATCCAGGGGCTGGGGGACGCCGATGGCGCCCCAGCCGAGCGCAGCGCCGAAGACGTTGTCCTCGCGGCGTTCGCGGGCCGCACGCTCGGTCCCGCGGACTCGCCAAACCTGCGGCTGACGCTCGAAGGCCTCTCGTATGTCGTCGATCTCGCCGGGGCGGAGCAGGCGCGCCTCCGCGACATCCGGCGCCGGCAGCGCGGGCTGTCCATCGATGCCGTCCTGCCGCTGCTGCGGGCCGCGGCCAACGTCATGGACCCGGGCGCACCGGCTGCCAGTTTCCGCGCGCGGGTGTCCGATGTGGAACAGGCCGTGTCCGGAGTGCTGAGCGCCGCAGAGAACGGCGCCGCCGAGTGGCTCGATGGCAAGGCCCTGGCGCGGGATGCCCGCCGCGTGGTCGACGCGGCCCGCACGACCGGCAGGACGGCCGATCTCACGCTCGCCGCACGCGACCTGCTGCGTCGAGCCGACGACCTCCTGGCCCGCGCTCTGGTGTCGCTGGCCTACGCGCCGCACGTGGCCGATCCCGACGGTCTGCTCCTGATGGCCGGCGATCCGTCCGTCAGGCACGATTGGGGACTGACGCTCCCGCTCCTTGACGCGCCGGTTGCGAATCCGTGGCTCCTGGCCAGGCAGGACACCGGGCGCACCGGATGGTTCCTCAGGGGATCGATCCTCGGCCTGGACATTGCGCTGGGCGAGCAGGCGCTGCGGCGCGTCGTCGCGGATCACGTGCCCGAGGCACCGACCATCAAGGACAGCGACCGGTTCGCCGTCATCGACGGTGTCGTGCTCGCGAATCCGTTCGACTGTACCGACGCGGGCCGCGAGGTCGTGGTGACCGCGCTCGCGCGGGGACGCGCGCGGCTCGAGACCCTCGAGACCGCACCGGAGGCGTGGCCGGCGATCGCCGCCGAGGCGGGCATCACGGACCTGCGCCGCCATCTGCTCTCGTGGACGCTGGCGAACGAGGCAGATCGCATGAACGAATTCCTCTCGCTCGGTGAGGTCATGCGCCTCGGGATGGATCCGGCTGTCGATGCCGCCCACCTGGACGTCTGGGGCACCTCGGGCCGATGGCTCGACGGACGTTGGGCGGTCGTGTTTCCGCCAAGCCAGGCGGTCGAGCTGCTTGCCGGGCGCCGGGGCAGCGCGCTCGTCGCCGCGCTGCTGCCGGACCTCTCGCTGGCGATGGCCGAGGCGGTCGGCGCGCGCGGCCTTCCGGCCGCGCTCACCCGCTCCGTCCTGTCGGCGGCGGCGCAGGACTACATCGACGAGGTCAGACTCGCCTACGAGGACGACTGGCTGGCCATGGTCGCGGCGGTGCCGCGGCTGGCCGAGCGCGTCGATGAGTACGTCGCGGCCCTGACCGTCGGCGGGCCGCTGAGGCCCGAGGGGAGGCAGGAGTGACGGTTCGAGGCGCACGATTCGGAATCGTGGTCGCTCTGGCGGCCTTTGTGGCGTGCGCGTGGTTCCAGCGTCCGACGTCCGGGCAGTCCCCGGATCCGGTGATCGTTTTCGAAAGCCCTCGCGACGAAGGCTATGCCGGTGGCGAGACCACGATCCGCATCCGGATCGAGCCGGCCGACGCACCGGTGCGCAGCGTGAGCCTGTTCGCCGACGGCAGCCTGGTCTGCACGCTCGAACGCCCGCCCTTCGCCTGCCGGTGGAACGCCGGGCGCGCCATTACGGAGCACGTCCTGCGTGCGACGGTGACGCTGGCGGACGGCCGGCGCGTGGCTCGCAGCATCCGGACGAAGGGCGTGGAGTACACCGAGACGGTCGACGTGGACGTCGTGCAGATCACGGCGACGGTGACCTCCGGGCGCAACCGATTCGTACGAGGCCTGGACAAGGGCGCCTTCAGGGTGTACGAGGATGGTGTCCGCCAGGCCATCACGGCCTTCGAGGCCGAAGATACGCCCCTGGAGATCGTCGTCGCCGTCGACTTCAGCAGCAGCATGAAGCCGGCCATGCCGACGGTGAAAGGGGCCGTGAAGAAGTTCCTGTCGAACCTCCGTTCGGCCGATCGCGTGACCATCCTCGCCTTCAACAACGCGGTCTTTACCGTGGCCGGGCCGCAGGCCGACCTCGCCGGGCGCCTGCGGGCGATCGACCGGCTCTCGCCCTGGGGCGGGACGGCCCTCTACGACGTCATCGTCAAGTCCGTCCGCAGCCTCGGGCAGCAGTCCGGGCGCCGCGCGATGGTCGTGTTCAGCGACGGCGAGGATCTCCACAGCAAGGTTCCCCTGGAGGCGGCGGAACGCCTCCTCGAATCGAGCGACGCCGTGGTGTACGCCATCGGCCAGGGTCGAGCGCGCGAGAACCTGAACTTCAGAGCCATCCTCGAGCGGCTCGCGGAAAAGAGCGGCGGCCAGGCGTTCTTCGCGGATCTGGACGGACTGGATCGCGTGTTTCACGAGATCATCGCGGACCTGTCGAACCAGTACGTGATTGGATACGTGCCCGAGGACACGCGCAAGGACGGCCGCTGGCGCGAGATTCGCGTCGAGCTGCCCGGTACCGGATACCAGGTCCGCGCGCGTCGGGGCTATCGCGCGGTCCCGAGGTAGGCCGGGATGGTCCGCGGGAGGATCGGTTTCATGCTCACTCGGATGGGGCTCGGCGCCACGCTGCTGACCGCGCTTCTGACGACGGCTCCAGCCGCGCAGGACCCGCCGGCCGCTGCGTCTCCGCAGGCGCCGCCGACGTTCCGGTCCGGCATCGATCTGGTGACGATCGAGGCGACGGTGGTCGACCGCGACGGCCAGCACGTGCCGGGCCTCGGCGCCGCGGACTTCGACGTGCTCGTCGATGGCCGCCCCCGCCGCATCGTCACCGTGCAGTACTTCGACGTCCGAAAGGCGGGTCGGCCGGCGCCGCCCGCGACCGGTTCCGGCTTCAGCACCAACGAGCGCGACACCGCGGATCTGCCGCCGGAGCGCCTGATCGTCCTCGCCGTCGACCACTCCGGGTTCACGCCCCTGGGTGCCCATCCCGCCATCGAGGCGGCGCGGCGGTTCCTGGCGAACCTCGATCCGACCGACCGCGTGGCCTTCGCGTCGTTTCCGGCTCCTGACGTGTTCGTCCCGCCCACGATCGACCGCGGTCCCATCGAACAGGCCCTCGGGCGCATCGTCGGGACAGCGGATCCGGCTGGCGGGATCAGCCGGCTCCGCGTGGGGCTGAGCGAAGCCGTCGACATCGCCAACGGGGACAGCTTCGCGTACAACAAGGCGTTCGACCGGGAGTGTCGGATCGGCACACCGAGTCCGATCGAGCTCAAGGCCTGCGCCGACGAGCTGTCGGTGATCGTGCAGCAGACGGTCCTGATGGTGCAGATGAGAGCGGCGCGCAGCCTGCAGAGCCTCGCCGGGCTCGTCGAGAGCTTCAAGGCCGTCGAAGGCCGAAAGACGCTGGTTCTGGTGAGCGCGGGGCTCTTCTCGTCGAACGGCCCGGGCGTCGAGAACAACACGCCGGCGATTCGCGCCCTCGGCGAGGCCGCGGCGACCGCGAACATGGCCGTGCACGTGCTGCACGTCGACACCGCGCTGACGGACGCGTTCGGGGCGGATCGGCAGGGCGTGCTGCCATCGGTGGGTCTGGACCGGATGCTCCTGGCCGCCGGTCTGGAGGACATCGCCGGCGCCAGCGGCGGCGCGCTCGCGCGGGTGCCGACCGGCGCCGACGCCGCCTTCGACCGCATCGCACGCGAGCTTTCCGCCTACTACGCGCTCGCGATCGAGACGGAACCCGAGGATCGGGACGGCCGTCCGCACCAGGTGACCGTCAAGACACGCCGGCCCGGCTCGGAGGTGCGGAGTCGGCAGCGGTTCACGGTCGATGCCGCCCCCGCGGGTGCGTCGCCCGACGAACGCATCGCGTCCATCCTCCGATCGGGAAAGACGGTTCGTGACCTGCCCGTGCGGGTGGCGACCGGGAACGTGAAGGACAAGATATCCGACGCGGTCCGGGTCATCGTCAGGGCTGATGTCGGCCGTGGCGTCGCGGGCCCGGCCGAACTGAGAGTCGGCCTGGCGTTCTACGACCGCAGAGGGGAACTGACCCGTTCGTCCATCGACACGCAGCGGGTGACCCCAGCGCCGGAGGCGGACGCGTCATGGCCGTTCGCGGGCGCGGTGGTTCTGCCCCCGGGCCCGTACACCCTTCGTACTGTGGTGATGGACCCGGAAGGCCGCATCGGGAGCGTGACGCACCGGTTCGAGGCGACGCTGCCCGCCGGCGAGGGCGCGCGTTTCAGCGATCTCCTGATCTTCGATCCCGCGCGAGGCGGCGCCAGCGCGCCCATCGTCGGAGGGCACGTCCGGGGAGGGCGGATGGTCGCCTACCTCGAGGTCTATCCGGAGGCCACTGCGCCGGTGGACCGAGTCGAGTTCGCAGTGGAGAGCGGGCCAGACGCCGCGCTGATTTTCAGGGAACCCGGTCGTGTGACGCGGCCCGAGGACGGGCGCGCCCAGGCGGAGGCCGAGTTCGATCTCGCGCTGCTGCCGCCGGGCGAGTACGGCGTGTCCGCGACGGCGTTCGCCGGAGGCAAGACGCTCGGGCGCGCGGTGCGGGCCGTGACGGTCGATCGCGCCGATCCCCTGACGCCGGGCGCTCTCGCCGGCGTGCGCGTGCCGAGGATTCGCTTCACGCCTGGCGAGTCGGGTGCCCTGGGGCGGCGCTTCGCGCGGGACGATGTGTTGCGCGCCGACGCGTTGGCGTACTTCCTCTCGCGCCTCCGCGCGGCCGACCCGGCGAGCGCGGCCGGGCCCGTCGCCGAGGCGATGGCGGCGCTCGAACAGGGCGAGTTCGAGTCCGCGGGGGCCCTGCTCGATCGGGCCGACGCGACCCAACTGGCCGTGCCGTTCCTGAAGGGGCTCGTGCTCTTCAAGCGAGGCGACCTCAACCTGGCGGCGGCCGAGTTCCGGGCGGCCGTCGAGATCGCGAGTGACTTCCTGCCGGCGGCGTTCTATCTGGGCGCGTGTTTTGCAGCGGGCAACCAGGACGAGCACGCGATCGGGGCCTGGCAGACGACGCTCATTTCGGAAGACGGATCGCGCGTCGTCTACGACCTCCTGGCGGACGCCTACCTGCGCCAGCGTAACGGTCAGCAGGCGCTCGCCACGCTCGAGGAGGCACGCGAGCGGTGGCCCGACGACGACCTGTTTCTGCCGCGGATGGCCGTCGCGCAGTCTCTCTCCGGACAGCCGCGCGCGGCACTCGACACGCTCGAGGACTATCTCTCACGGCACGGCAGCGACGCGGACACCCTGTTCCTGGGCGTGCGGCTGCTGTACGACGCGCATGCGGCGGGTACGTCGATCCGCGCGGCCGCCGAAGACGCCGAACTGGCCGCGCGTCTCGGGGAGCAGTACCGGGCTGCCTCGGGCTCGAACGTCGCGCTGGTGGACCGCTGGGTCGCGTACATCCGGCAGTCTGCCGAACGGAAGCGCTGATTGTGGATTCGTGGAACTTCCTGCCTTCCAGAACTGAATACCTGGCGAGGACGTCGTACAGGGAGGACATGACTGCCGAGCCGCGGGCTGACCGGGATCCAGACGATCACCTGCTCATGCGCCTGGCTGGCGGCGATGCCGGGGCCTTCACCGAGCTGTTCCAGCGGCGCCATCCGGATGTCTTCCGCTTTGCCTTCCACATGACGGCCTCCGCCGCGACGGCCGACGACGTCGTCCAGGAGGTGTTTCTGATCGTCATGCGCGACGCCCATCGGTACGACGCGAGCCGGGCGTCGGTCGCCGCCTGGCTCTGCGGCATCGCCCGGAACTGCGTCCTCCAGCGGCTCGACCGCGACCGCCGGCTGACCTTCGCCGATCTCAGCGGGGCGGACGAGCCGGCCGGCGAGGACCCGGGGGCGGCGGATCCGCTGGCGGGCCTGCTGCGGAGCGAACGGGTCGAGATCCTCCGGCGGGCGATTCGCACGCTGCCCGTGCCGTACCGCGAGGCGCTGGTCCTGTGCGATCTGCAGGAGCTGCCGTACGTGGAGGCAGCCTCCGCGGCCGGGTGTCCCGTGGGAACGATCCGCTCGCGGTTGCACCGCGCGCGCGCGTTGCTCGCGGAGAAGCTGACGGCGGGGGGCGTGTTCGCGGCGACGGGAGCCGAGGCCGCCGTTCCTGAGGGACGGTGCGCTTCCTTGGTGCTAGGGAGGACTGGACGGTGATTCCCCGACGTCAGTCCCGCGAAGGCGCGCTCTTTGCCGTCATTCCCGCGGAAGCGGGCATCCACGACTGGAGTCCGGGATCCGTTTCGCGTCCCCGGAATGACGGACGCGGGCTGACCGCCGAAGGGTCCTCGTCGACCGCTGCCGGAGGGAGGTTCGCATGAACTGCCGGGACTTCGAAGCCGACGTGATCGATCTCGCCCGCGGCGTCGAGGCCGAGGGGAGAAGGCGGGCCGAACTCGACCGCCACCTGTCCACGTGCGAGTCGTGCACGGCCCGCTTCGCGCGCGAGCGGCAGCTCTCGACGGCGCTGAAGGAGGTGTCGGAGTCTGCAACGCCGTCGCCACGGGCGGTCGCGATCGAACAGGAACTGCTGAGTGCGTTCGCCGCCCGGGCGGCTGAAGCCGTGCGCGGGCGGACGGGCTCCCGGTCGGCAGTCGGATGGCTGCAGGCGCGGCCGTGGCTCGCCGCCGCCGCGGTCATGGTCGTCGCGGTGGCTGCGTGGCAGGTTGTCGGGCGATGGCGCTCACCCGGGGGGCCGGCCCCAGCCGCCGAAGCGGAAGAGATGACGTTCGTCGCGCTGCCGACAGCGGTGGGCTTGCCGCCGCTCGAGAGCGGGCGCGTCGTCCGAGTGGCGCTGCCAGCGGCGTCGCTGCCGGCGTACGGATTCGACGTGGCGCCCACGTCGGCGGACCGCCTGGTCGAGGCGGACCTGCTCGTCGGGCAGGACGACGTGGCAAGGGCGATCAGATTCGTGAGTGTCGAAGTGAACGAAAGGAGCAGGCAATGAAAACCACAGTGGCTGCGATCGGCCTGATCGCCCTGGCGGCGACCGCCGGCGCGCAGACCGTCGCCTACGAACACCAGAAACAGGTGGCGGCGTCACAGCACGTGCAGGTCCTTACGGAGAAGGGCGTCGCTGGCGGCGTTCATCTGTCGTTCGAGGCCAAGACGGTGTCGGGCGCGCCGTACTCCGGCGAGGAAGTGAAGGAGACCGTCCAGACGCTCGCCGACGGGAACCGCATCGTGCGGCGGAACGTGACCCGTGTCTATCGGGACTCGAAGGGGCGGACGCGCCGCGAAACGCTCGACGCCGACGGCCAGGTGACCAGCGTAGTCATCAGCGACCCGGTGGCGGGCACCGGCTACTCGCTCGACCCGTCCACGAACACGGCACGCCGCATCGGGGTGGCGGTGTACGTCACCGAGAAGGATGCGCAGCAGTTGCATGTGACGAGCGGATCGGCGGTGATCATCACATCGCGGGACGGCAAGGGTACGTTGAGCGCCAAGACAGGGAAAGCCACGTTCAGCGGTGAGGGAGCGTCCAGCGTCCGGCTCCGAGAGTTCAGCGAACAGGCCGGGGCCTCGACCAAGGAGGATCTCGGCGTCAGGACCCTCGAGGGAGTCGAGGCCAAGGGCAGCCGGACGACCACGGTGATTCCGGCCGGCGCGATCGGCAACGAACAGCCGATCACCATCACGTCCGAGGAGTGGTTCTCGGCGGATCTGCAGGTGCTCGTGATGACGAAGCACGCCGACCCCCGGAGCGGCGAGACGACCTACCGGCTCACGGGAGTCCTGCGGAACGAGCCGAACGCGTCGCTGTTCGAGGTGCCGGCGGGATACGCGGTCAAGTAAGTACATCTCTGCCGGGAGTCGGGAGCCGGGAGTCGGGAGTCGCACCCGGCTCCCGAGCCGGACCCGGACCGAGCCAATCCCCAGTCCTCAGTCCCCAGATGTCGTTTCGGGCGCGCCGATGCCGCGCTCGGGGACGATCCTGTTACCATGGAGCCGCCCCATACGACAGATGGCCTTGGCGCAGCCGCCGGCCGGGAGGACATCCGCATGGATCTCGCCACCACCGCCGCCCTGTTCCGCCACGACGCCTGGGCCAACGAGCGCATGCTGGCCACGGCCGCGCACCTCGCGCCGGCCGACTTCGTGAAGAACCTCAAGAGCAGCCACGCCTCGGTGCGCGACACGCTGCTGCACATCGTCTGGGGCGAGTGGATCTGGCTGCAGCGGTGGAAGGGCACCTCGCCCACACTGGTGTGGGCGCCCGCTGACTTCCCGGACGCCCGCCGCCTCCACGAGCGCCACTTCAGCGTCGATGCCGAGCGCTCCGAGTTCCTGCAGGGACTGATACAGGACGACCTTCACCGCGTGATCGAGTACCGCAACCTCAAGGGCGAGTCGTGGCGGTATCCGCTGTGGCAGCAGATCCACCACGTGCTGAACCACTCGGCGCACCACCGCGGTCAGGTCGGGACGATGCTGCGCCAGTTGGGCGCGGCGTGTCCGGAGACGGACCTGCTGGTCTACTACGACGCGGGCGGGCAATAGGCGACCAGGCGACCGGCAACGGGCGACGGGCGACAGGGACGGGGACAGGGGGCAGGCGACAGGGAGAGGCGGCGGGCGGCGCGCAGGGACTCGGGGTCAGGGCTGGTGCCCTGGAGCCGTGATGCCTAGCAGAAGCCCCGGAGCGCGGCGCCCGGATCGCCAGGCGCGACGACCGAGAATACTCCCGGTCTTTGAGCGTTGAGCAACGCCGCGAGGCGGGATGCCCCGCCCGGGAATTGTGTGAGGAATCACGGTTCCAGGGCACTAGGGGGCTGCGGCCGCGCGCTCACGAGGACCTTGTCGATCCGCCGCCCATCCATGTCCATGACTTCGAAGCGCCAGTCCCGCCAGTCGAAGTGCTGGCCCGCCGCGGGAATCGTTCCCATCATGTGGAGCACGAACCCTCCGACGGTGTGGTAGACGCCCTCGTCCTCTTCCGGCAGCGGCGGCAGATCGAGCGCCTCCCTGGCTTCGCCGACGCTCATGAGACCATCGACAAGCCACGAGCCGTCCTCGCGGCGGACGGCGCCGGGCGGCGGGCCTTCGCCTCGCGCCGGGATGTCGCCCACGATCGACTCGAGGATGTCGTTGTGCGTGATGAGGCCCTGCACGCTGCCGTACTCGTCGGTGACCATGGCAATGTGTGCGCCCTGCTCCTTGAACACTTCGAGCACTCTGGGCGCGGGCATCGTCTCCGGCACGAAGACGGGTGGCTGGACCAGCGGCCGCAGATCGAAGCGCCCCCCGCTCATTATCTGCACGAGCAGATCCTTCGCGCGGACGATGCCGATGACGTTCTCGGCGTCGTGCTGCACGACCGGAAAACGCGAGCGATGGCTCGAGGAGATCTTGCCCAGGACCTCCTCCGGCGTCTCGTCGACATCGAGCGACACCATGCGCGTGCGAGGCGTCATCAGCATCCCGACCGTGCGCTCGCCGAGGTGCAGCACGCCCTCGAGCATCTCCTGCTCGGCCAGCTCGAAGATCCCGCTTTCGGTGCCCTGGCTGATGAGCACCTTCAGTTCCTCTGGCGTGATGACCGGATCCTGCGACGGCTTCGCGCGCAGCAGCCAGAGAACGGCGTTGGTCGACACCTCGAGCACGCGAACGACGGGCGTCGCGGCGGCGGCGATCATTCGCATCGGTCCGGCGACGAGTGAGGCAATCCGCTCGGGCGCGTTCAGCGCGAGGCGCTTCGGCACCAGCTCGCCGATGACCAGCGAAAAGTAGGTGATCGTGATGACGACGATGGCCAAGCCAATGGCCTCGCCGTAGGGGGCGAGCGTCGGAAACCGCTGCAGCCAGGCGGCGATGCTCTCCGCGATCGTGGCGCCGCCGAACGCCCCGGCCAGCACGCCGACGGCCGAGATGCCGACCTGCACCGCGGCGAGGAAGCGGCTCGGGCTCGCGGCCAGATCGAGCGCCGTCCGGGCTCGCGCGTTGCCTTCGTCGGCCCAGTGCCGGAGTTTCGTCTTGCGGGCCGATACGACCGCAATCTCAGCCATCGCGAACACGCCGTTCGCGACGATGAGAATCGCGATGATGAGAATCTCGGGCGCGAGGCCGTCCACCGGCACATTCTACACGGTCGGGCGCGCCGGACCTGTGTTCAGGCCGCCGGGCGACCGACTCCGCCGTGCCGCGTCGCCGCACTGACGGCGACAATCGCCGCGAGCGCCAGCGGGAACGCGACGAGCAGCTCGTAGATGCCCGTCGGCCCGCTGTAGAACTGCTTCCAGACGATCGTCGCGACGGCGCCGGTGATCATTCCCGCCACGACGCCGGCCCGTGTCGTCCCCGGCCACGCGATCGACAGAATGAGCGCGGGCCCGATCGCGGCCCCCAGCCCGCCCCAGGCGAAGAGCACGAGCCAGAAGACGAGATCCTGCGCCGCGTAGGCGAAGACCAGCGCCGCGACTCCCGCCACGACCACGACCACCCGGTTGAGCGTGAGGGCCCGGCTCGGGTCCACGGTCCGCCCCGCCATCACGATCTTCTCGTACACGTCTCGGACGACGGTCGATGCCACGACGAGGAGCTGGGAGTCGACGGTCGAGAGAATGGCCGCGAAGATGCCGCCGACCAGGAGCCCGTAGAGCAGGGGCCCGAAGTCGCGCGACGCGAGCACCAGGAACACCATCTCCGGATCCCCGCCGGGCAGCGCCGTGGGGTCGCCGATCTCAATCCGTCCGAGCAGGCCGATGAACACCGCGCCCCACCCGAGGACGACGTTCCACACGGTTCCGATCACCGCCGCGGAGCGCAGCCGGCTCGGATCGTCGACCGACATGTAGCGCACGACCACGTGTGGCTGGCCTGGAGATCCCAGGCCGATGCCGAGAAACCCCAGCAGCGCGCCCGCGCCGATGGACAGCGGATCGACGTGCGCCGGGTGCAGCTCGGCCAGCGTGCCGAGCAGCGCGCCGAGGCCGCCAACCTGGTACAGACCGAACGCCGGCAGCGCGACGAGGCCGGCAATCATGATGAAGGCCCGCACGACATCGTTGTAGGCCACGGCGACAAAGCCACCCATGACCATGTAGACCATCACGAGCACGCCAGAGGCCGCCAGGGCCGCCAGGAGCGGAAGATCGAGCGCCGTGCTGAGAGCCTTCGCGCCGGCGTTGAACTGCGCCGCGACGTACGCCGTCAGGAAGATGCCGATGATGATCGCGCCTGTCGTGCGGATGAGATGCCTGCGATCGTCGAAGCGCGCGTCGAAGTAGTCCAGCAGCGTCAGCGAATCGTGCCTCCCGGCCGCCTCCCGGAGAGGCCGGCCGATGAACACGAACTGGAACAGCTCGGCCAGCGTGTAGCCGGCCACGGCCCACACGGCTCCCGTGCCCCGCATGTACGCCATCCCGCTCACGCCGAGCACGAGCCACGACGATCGGCCCGACGACACGGCCGAGAGTGCCACCACGAGACGGCCCATGGCGCGGCCGCCGACCAGGAAGTCCGACGTGCTGCGCGTGCGCCGCATGGCGACTACGCCGACGAGCAGAGGCAGCAGCAGCGTCGCCAGAAAGACGGTGAGCGCCAGCGGGTGTGAGAGTTCTTCGTAGGCGTTCATCCGTTGTTCCTTACGCCTGCCGGCGGCCGGTCGCCGCGTACACCACCAGCGCCAGCGCCACGATTGCCAGCGGGAACACCACGAGCACGAGCCAGGCCCTGATCACGAGTCACCTCCGGGACAGCCGATGCCGTCGTGTCCTTGTACACCATCCGGCACGGTGCTGCCACTGCGAGCCGACCGGCAGGGTTCGGCATCCACGGATGAGCCCCGCCGCGGCCTGCGGCCGGGGTGGACAGGACAGTGATCCTCGTCGGGGCCCGGGACCCGGGTGCCGGACCGCAGAAACGCCCGCGAAGGGACACGCCAGGGCTTCCGGCGGGGCGCCTGGCCCGAGGATCACAGATGAGTCCCGCTGCGGCCTGCGGCCTGCGGCCGGAGGAGCCGAGGGACGCGAGGAACGCGCGGCCCGGCGGGCCCGGTATCACCACGGCCACCCGGACTGTCCGCAGCGAAGTCAGGCCTCCCGGCGCGAAGGACGGCTCCGGCTACTCCGCCCTCAGCGACACGGCCGGATCGACCGACGCCGCGCGGCGCGTGGGCACGAACGCGGCCGCGGCGCCCGCGGCGGCCAGCACCACCGCCGCCGAGGCGAACACCAGCGGATCGCCGGGCGTCACCCCGAACAGCAGGCTCGCCAGGAACCGCCCGGACAGCGCGGCAGCGCCCGCACCGGCCGCGATGCCCACCGCAACCAGGATTCCCGCCGAACGGGCCACCATCCACACCACTTGCCGCCGCTGCGCGCCCAGCGCCACGCGCACCCCAATCTCCCTCGTCCGCTCGAGTACGGTCTGCGCGAGCACGCCGTAGAGACCGACGGCGGCCAGCACGAGCGCCGCGATCCCGAACAGGGCCACGACCGTGGCCAGGATCCGCTGCAGCGAGACCGCCTGTGCCACCCGGTCACGCATCCGCACGGGCTCAAGCAGGGCCATGTGCCGATCGATCGACCGCACGGCAGCTTGCAAGTCAGACAGCCGTGCCATCGGATTGCCCGCGGTGCGGACGACCACCCACTGCTCGGGCATGACCTGCCCCATGACCGGATGAACGGCATGGAAATAGGCGAGCGGGCGTACGGGCCGATCGAGATTCTCGTACCGGCTGTCCGCGACGACGCCAATCACCTCGATGGCCTGCGCCTCACGCCCGGCCAAGGCCTTGCGCTGCAATCGCTGCCCGACGGCGTCACGGCCGGGGAAGAACTCGCGCGCGGCTGACTCGTTGAGCACGATCCCGGCCGGCGTCCCGGGCGGATCCCTGTCGGTGAACACCCGTCCCCGCAGGACGGCGATGCCCATGGCGTCGAAGTAGTCCGGCGACACGACGTTGAGCGTCAGCTGGACGCCGCGCTCCGGCACGTTGGTCATGCCGTCCGGCACGAAGCCGCCCAGCGAAGAGTTCCGCCGATCGATCGGGACGGTGTTCGCCAGGCTCACGGCTTCCACGCCGGGCACGGCGCGGATCCGGTCGAGGAGCAGGCGCGTGAACGCCATGCCGGCTTCCGTCGTTCCGACGTGCCCGCCCAGGTTCAACGTCGCCGCGAGCCTGTGCGTCGTGTCGAACCCGAGAGGGATGCTCGTGAGATTCAGGAGCGTGCGCCCGAACATGCCGGCCCCGGCGAGCAGCACCAGCGAGATGGCCACCTGCACGACGACCAGGGCCTGGCGGAGACGGGTGCCGCCGCGCGCGCGCCCCGAGAACGCGCCGCCGCGGTGGAGCGCGGGCGTGACGGCCCCGCGCGCCGCGCGCAGGGCCGGCACCAGACCCGAGGCCAGCGCCACCAGCACGATCAGGACCAGGGCCAGCGCGGCGACGCGCGCATCGAGCCGTGCGCTCAGCACGAGCGCGTCGGCTGTGCCCGGTCGCAGCACCGGGACGAGGGTGACCAGCCACCAGGCGCCGGCCAGTCCGAGTACCGCCCCCGCCGCGACGAGTGCCGCATGTTCGAGGAGCAGGCCGCCGGCCAGGCGCAGGCGGCTGGCGCCAAGTGAGAGGCGGATCGCGTGGTCGCGCGCCCGCGAGGACTCGCGCGTCAGCATTAGGTTCGCGATGTTCGCGCAGGCGATCAGGAGCAGCAGTGCGACGGCGGCCGCCGCGGCAGCCAGCGGCTTCTCGATCGCATCGGTGCGGCTGCCCAGGCCCTGCGGCACCCGTTCCACGATCACGGGCCATTCGGTTCGTCCGCCCTGGGCGAGCGAGGGCATCCGGGGTACGGCCGCGGCGATGGCGGTGGTGGCCTGCGCCGGCGTGACGCCAGGTGCCAGCCGACCGATGAGGTCCATCCAGTGCCAGTCGGCATCGTCGAAGATCGCGGCGGGCTCCATGCGCCCGAACAGACGTGTCACGCCGCCAAACCGGACCGCCGGGAACATGCTGAGCGGGATCCACAGATCGGCCTCGTCTCCGGCGACGGCTCCCTGGAATCGCGACGGAACGACGCCGACGATGGTCAGCGGCACGCGGTTCGCGACGGCCGTCGCGCCGAGGGCACCGGGATCGGCTCCGAGGCGCGCCCGCCAGTACCGTTCACTCAGCAGACAGACCGGGCCGGATCCGATCGATGCGTCTTCTCCGGGGAGGAAGACGCGTCCCGTCACAGGCGCCACACCCATCACGCCGAAGTAGTTCGCCGACACGATTTCGGCCTGCACGCGCTCGATTCGGTCGCCCACCTGCAACACGACCCGCGCGGCCGTGTGCGCCGCCAGGTTGACCAGAGGCGTCGCTTCCCGGCGGAACTCGCGGAACGCGGGGTGGGAGTAGCTGGTCGTGACCGGTCCGCGGGGTGTCGCCTGGGCGATGGCCACGAGACGATGCGGCTCGGGCACGCTCAACGGCCGGAGCAGCGCGGCGTCGACGATGCTGAACACCGCGGTGGCGCCGCCGATGCTCAGGGCGACGGTGGCGACGACGGCCCCCGAGTAGGCCGGGCGGCGGACGAGCGATCGGAGAGCGTGGGCGACGGACATCGGCCTCGTGACTGTTGGACGGGAACCGCGGTCAGAACGTTTGCCGGCGGCTGCCGATTCCGCGGGCTCGTCGGGATATCATGCCGGTGGAGAGTGGATCCGATGAAGACCTCGCGGTTCAGGGACGGGCTGTTCTGGACGCTCGTGGCGGCCTGCGCGGCCTGCGACGGATCGACCCAGGCGCCGCTGCCGACGCCGTCCCCGTCGCCTGCCCCTCCAGCCTCGCGCGTGGTCTGGGAACGTGTCGTCCAGGTGACCACCGGCGGCCGGCCGCGTGTCCGTGACATCGCCGTGGACGCCGAGGGCAGCGTCTACCTCACCGGCGACACGACCTCGAGCGACTACCCGACGACTGACGGGGCCTACGATCGGACGTGCGGCACGGACGGACGCTGCAACGCCGATCCGGACCGGTTCATCTCGCCGCGCAGCGACGTGTTCGTGACCAAGCTGGACGCCCAGGGCAAGATGGTCTATTCGACCTTCATCGGGACGGACAGCGTCGACGAGGGCCACGCCATTGCCGTAGACGCGGCAGGGCGTGCCTGGATCTCAGGCGAATCGTGGTCGGCCGATTTCCCCGTGTCGGCCGGCGCGCAACGCTGCGGGACCGCCCCCGACTTCAGCTCGGGGCGGGACGCGTTCGTGCTGCGGCTGAGCGCGGACGGCTCGGCGGTCGATCTTGCGGCGTGCTTCGGCGGTGACGGTGTCGATATCGGCGAGGACATCGCCCTCGGCCCGGACAATTCGGTGTACGTGGCGGGGTTCACGGCCTCGGTCAACTTTCCCCTCGTGCGCCCGCTGCAGCCTGTGAAGGGCGATCGCAGCGATCTCTTCGTGATGAGGCTGGGCCCGGATAGCGTCTCGCCCCTCTGGGCAACCTACCTCGGGGGAAGTGGCCTCGACGTGGTCAACGGGCTCGGGGTCGACGGTGCGGGCTCCGTTGTCGTGGCCGGCTACACCGATGGGGCGGACTGGCCGCGGGTCAGATCAACCCAGGCCGCGTTCGGGGGCGTCGTCGATGCCTTCGTCACGAAGATCGACCGGGAAGGCGCGCTGCTCGTCTTCTCGACGACGATCGGCGGCGCCGGGATCGATCGCGCCGAGGGCGCGGCGGTGGCGGCCGACGGCCGCGCCTGGATCGTCGGCTTTACGAATTCGGGAGACTTTCCCGTGTCGGACGGCGTGGCGGACGCCATCTGCGGCACCGACGGGACGTGCAACGCGCCGGAGAGCGACGGCTTCGCCGTGGCGCTCGGGCCCCTCGGCGAGTTCGAGTGGGGCACGTTCCTCGGGGGCGGTAACGCGGACCTGGCGTCGAGGGTGGCGATCGATCCCACCGGGCGCCTCGTCGTCCTCGGCGAAACCCAGTCGACTGACTACCCGCTGGTGGACCCCGAGGCGACCTCGTGGCCGCCCGAGCCGCTGCGCGGCGTGCCGTTCCTGTCGGACCTGACGGCCGCCGCGGCCCTGGTCTGGAGCACGCTCGTCCCCGTTGCGGCAGAGCGCCCGATGGCGCCGTACGCGGTGACGGTGTCTGTGGATCGATCCCGCTACGTCGCCGGGTCCGTCAGCCGCGGGCTGTTCGTCGTGAAGATCGCGGGGCAGTGATCCGCTGGAGCTTTTGTTGCCCCGCCTGCGGCGGGGGCCTAGACGTCTTGAAGGCCGTCGCGAAACTTGACTCATTTGCAACAGATCTGGGCCTTCAAGACGTCTAGGCCGAGCGCGTGCCGGCTCAGAGCCCTCGCGCCATCGCGATGAGGACAGCCGCCTGTTCGACCGTCAGCGCCTTGCCGGCCTGCGCGTCGAGCTGGTTGATGAAGGCGCCGATGATGCCCGCCTTCGCCCGAAGGTCTCCGCGCAGCGCGGCGGCTTCGGCGGCCGCCAGTTTCGCCTTCAGGGCGGTCGCGATGCCCGGCTTCGTCACCCACTGATCGATGAGCTGGCGCAGCGCCGCCCACGGGTCGGCAACGGCTGGCTGGACGGTGAAGGTGACGGACCCCGTGCCGACATTGCCGGCCGCGTCCGTCGCAGTCGCCGAGAAGGTGTGCGTGCCGACGCCGAACGAGCTTGCGGGGCCGGAGATGTCCGCGCACGTGTGGGACGCCACGCCCGACACCGCGTCATCGGCGGAACAGGAAATGGCCACGGTGTCGGCGGTCGTGTACGTGCCCGCATTGCCGCGGTAGGTGATGGTCGGCGGCGCGGTGTCGATCCAGAGGTCGATGGACTGGGCGGGATCCTCGACGTTGCCGGTCGCATCGGTCGAACGGAACTGGATGAGCGTGTGTCCCTCGACGGCGATGTCAAATGGCGCCGTGTAGGCAGCCCAGGTGGTGCCGTCGAGGGTGAATTCGGTCGAGGCCACGCCCGAGCCGCTATCCGTCGCGGACAGCGAGACCGTCACGGCCGACGTGTACCAGCCGTTGGCGCCCGCGGTGCCGGACATATCAGCGGCGGTGGCCGGCGGCGTCGTGTCGGCAGGGCTGATGGCCGCCGCCTCCACCGTCTGATCGACGTTCGGATGCGCGTAGCCCCCGATCGCATAGATGATGCCGTCTGCAAACGCTGCCCTCAGCGCGAAGCGCGGCCGGTTCATCGAAGCGTCGTACGTCCAGGTGTCCGTCGCGATGTTGTACACCTCCACGGTATCGAGAACGTGGTCGGCATTCGTGCACGACGTCGTGCCTGACGGTCCACCATAGAGCCCTCCCATCACGACGATTCGGCCATCCGGGGTCGCGACCGCCGCCAGACCGATTCGCGGGGTCAGCATAGGAGACTTTGCGGTCCAGATCCCTGTCGTCGGGTCGTATTCCTCGACCGAGTTGAGAATGTAGTTGGGATCGAACTGACAGTCTCCGAGGGAATTGTCCGACTTCTGGTAGCCGCCAATCACATAGAGTTTTCCGTTGCTCGCCCCGACGGCTGCGTGGGACCAGCGTCGGGTCGACATCGAACCCCCGGACTGCCACGACCCGTTTGCCAGATACTCGTCGATGCGGCTGAGGGGGGTGTACGGATTCCCGGTGTTGCTCGTTCCGCCGGTGACGAAGACCCGGCCATCGGAGAGCGTGGCTGCGGCGTGGCCTTGCCTTCCGATTGGCATACTGGTCAGCACGGACCACGCTAGCGCATATGGGTTGTAAGCCCTGGCCGCATAAAGGGAGGGATAGCCGCCAAACGCGTAGACCCGGCCGTCAGGGCCAGACGCGCCGGCCAGAGTGATGCTTGGGTACGGCATTGTTGGCCGAGACGTCCATGTATCCGATGCCGGGTCGTACTCCTGGTGCGCATTGCCGGAGAAGTAGTAGATCTTCCCGTCGCTACCGACAGCCACGCCTCCCGATGGGCCCGATGGGGCCGTCGATGCGACGTACTTCCACACCAGCGTCCCGCCCTGCGCCTTGACCGGGACGTCCCCAACGGCATAGAGCAGCCCCACGACCCCGATGACACACATCACGAAGATCCAGCGAATCTGTCGATTGCCCGCTCCTGTACCGAAACTGGCCCCACCTCTCATGGCAGACCTCCCGTGGACGCACCCTCGCCCGTCGAGGATGCCTCCGGCCAACGTCTGCCCGCAGGCCGCCCGGGGCAAGAGACAGAAGCTGATGGCACGCCCTGTCCCGCGGTGTCGGCGACCGCTCAGTCCCCCGAGCGCATGTGCGGCAAGGTACCTTCTGCCCTCAGGACGCGGGTTCGGCGGTCAGCGGGCGGGAACGAACGGGAGAAACGGGACCTCGGTGCCGTTTGGGATCGCGTCGAATCGACGCGTCTTCTCGAGCCACGCCTGCTCGTCGGGACCGAACGGGTGATCCAGACGGCCCCCCTTCCACAGCGCGTCGTGAACCGACGCCAGGTCGAGCGTAGGAAAGACATCCCGCACGCGGAGGTCGGCCGCGAGTCGGAATGTGAGGTTGGTCGTCGAATCCACGGTGACGCGGACCCGAACCAGGATGGAGCCAGGTTCCTCGAACGCCAGGCGCGAGACTGCCGCGATCCCTCCTAGCGCCACGAGGACGTCGGGCCGCGGGAACGCCACGTACGACACGGGGCCCCCATTCGACATCCCGGCCATGATGGATTCGGGTGCCGCCGCGTGCCGTGAGAACGGGAGGCGAAGCGTCATCACCACCGGAATCCCGGGGCCGTTCCCAGGGTTGTTGAGCCCCGCCAGCACAAGGTCGATCGATCCATCGCGACCGAGATCGGCGGCTAGCGCATGTGTGATCGCGCCCGGGTGCCAGAACTCCTCGACAACTCGGCCCGTGCGCGGGTCGAGCAGGGCGACCTGGGCGGGCGGCCATCGGCGGTGCGTGGCCACGGACATCACGAGCGGCTTGCCGTCAATCCGGACGACCCGGATGATGTGGCCGAGGTAGTCCAGGGTGTAGTCGCCGAACGGATCGGCAAACGCCCGGCCGAGCACGAACTCCCAGCGCACTCGGCCCTGGCTATCGAAACAGACCAGCCGCGCGGGCCCTTTGGCGGGGTCTTCCGGCAGCAGGTTCAGCACCACCTCGATCCGCCCGTCGTCGTCGATGTCGGCCATTAGGTAACGGTCAGGAGTCGAGACCTGCCAGCCCCATTCCGGCGTGAAGCCGAGCCGTTGAGGGAGGATGGCCGTCCATACCGGTCGCCCGGCATCGTCGACAGCGGTCACACGCGGTTCATCGACTCGGACGTCCACAGGCTGCCCGGGCCGATTCACGATCCACACCGCCGCCCATGCCACGGCCGCGACCGCTGCGACGGTGGCCGCAACGGTGACGGCCAGCCCGCGCCGGGGGGACGGGGTATCGGTCCGCGCCCGGCGCCACCGTTCAAGCTCGTCCGCCCGGGCCCAGACGTGTCCGGTGGGCGTCCGGTGCACCGGCATACGGGCGGTTTCCTCCCAGCGATGGGCCGTGCGCACACTGACGTCGAGAAAGTCAGCGATCTCCTTCCAGGAGTCCAGTGTCCGGCCTCCGGACGCGTCGTCCTGCAAGCTGGGGCCGGAGGTGACGGGAGCATCCATAGGGCAGCAGGCGATTCAGGGAGGGCGGGCAGTATTCAACCCGCGAACCGTCACCCAGGTCAAGGCCACGGACCGTGGCCGGTCCCGGCGCTTCGGCTTCAGGTGCCTGTGCGGTGCCTAACCCCCCTACCGCTCCCCCGGCGCCCCTCCCGCCTCGGCGGGGAAGGCCGGCACCGGCACGACCGGGGGCGGGGCCATCACGTTGCCACGCTTCTTCCGTGTGACGAACGCCACCAGATCGCTCGGGCGCCAGGCGCGCATGCCGTCGAAGTACGAGTAGACGATCGGCGTGACGAGCAGCGTGAGCAGCAGACACAGCATCTGCCCGCCGATGATCGTCACCGCCATGGACGCGCGCGAACCGGACCCGGCCCCGCGGCCCAGCGCGATGGGCAGCATGCCCGCGACGATCGCGATCGTCGTCATCAGAATCGGGCGCAGCCGCACGTGGTTCGCCTGGATGAGCGCCGTGTGCTTGTCCAGCCCTTCCGCCCGCAAGGTGTTCGTGTAGTCCACCTGCAGGATTGAGTTCTTCTTGACGATGCCGAAGAGCATCATCAGGCCGATGGCGCTGTAGACGTTAATCGTCATGCCGAAGGCCATCAGCGTGAGCAGCCCCGCGGGCAGGCTGAGCGGCAGCGCCGTCATGATGGTCAGCGGGTGGATGAACGAGTTGAACTGCGACGCGAGCACCATGTAGATGAACGCCACCGCCAGGAACACGGCGAGCATGAAGTCGCCGGATGCTTCGTCGAGCGTGCGGGCGCTGCCGCCGAAGGTGACCTGATAGCCCGCCTTCAGGCCCAGTTCGCCCACCTTGACCCGGGCGGCCGCGAGCGCCTGACCCAGCGTCGTCCGCTCGCGATCGACGCTCGCATTCACCGAGTACTGCCGCATGCGGTTGTAGCGTTCGATGGACGTTGGCGCTCGTTCCATGGTGAGGGTGGCGACGTCGCTGACCCGCACCATGCGGCCGCCGCTCGCCGGTACGAAGAGGTCGCCCATGGTCGAGGGATCGCGGCGGTACGGCTCATCGAGGCGCATGCGCACGGTGTAGCGCTCGTCACCGTCCTGGAAGCGCGACACCTCCTCGCCGCCCACCATCGTGCGCAGGCTGGACGACACGGCATCGAGCGGTACGCCCATGTCGGCGGCCCGCTGGCGGTCGATGGTGATGCGCAGCTCGGGCTGCGTGGTTTCGAAACTCGTGTCGGCGTCGGTGACGCCGGGGATCTCACGGATCTTCGCGAGCAGGGCCTCCGAGTAGATCTGCAGCTGCTCCATGTCCGGGCCCTGGACGATCATGCTCAGCCGGTTGGTGCTGCCACCGCCCCCGCGGCCGCCGGCGCTCGACGCGCCCGAGATGTCCGTGCCGCCCGACACGCTGATGCGCGCGTTCTTGTACTTCGACAGCATGCGCCGCGTGGCGGCCATCAGCTCCTGCTGCGACTGCGAACGATCGTCGAGCGGCGTGAGCTGGACCCAGTAGTTCGCGCCGCCGGAGTTGAGCGAAGCCAGGATGGACACGCAGTTCGTGCCGAGCACGTCGCGGATCTCCTGCTCGATGGGCCGCACGTACTCGAGGCTCCGCTGGTAGCTCGTGCCGCGCGGCAGCCGCACGTTCACGCTGAACTCGCTCTGGTCGTCGTCGGGCACCAGCTCTTTCCCGACGTACGGGAACAGGACCACCGCCGAGGCGACGACCGCGGCGGAGATGCCGATCATCGTGCGCTTATGGGCCAGGGACCACTCGAGCATCCGGCCGTACTGGCGGTCGACCCAGGCGTAGGCTCCGCGCTGCTTCGACTGGATGGCGTGCCCGTGCCGCGCGTCCGCCGATCGCAGGAACCATCCGCACAGCGCCGGCGTCAGCGTGAACGAGACGAACATCGAGAGCAGGATGGCCGAGGCCGACGTCAGGCCGAAGCTGTAGAAGTAGCGCCCGACCTGGCCGGTCATGAACGCCACGGGCAGGAAGATCACCACGAGCGACAGCGTGGTGGCCATGACCGCCAGGCCGATCTCGCCCGTGGCCTTGATGGCCGCCTCCCTCGGCGACACGCCCTTCTCCTCGACGTAGCGGAAGATGTTCTCCAGCACGACGATCGCGTCGTCGATGACGATGCCTGTCGCCAGAGAGAGCGCGAGCATGGTCATGTTGTTGAGCGTGAAGCCCAGCGCCCGCATGACCGTGAACGTGCCGATGATGGAGATCGGGATCGCCAGCGCGGCGATCATCGTGACCCGCAGGTTGCGGATGAACACGAAGACGACGAGCGACGCCAGAATCCCGCCGAGGATCAGGTGGTGCTGGATTTCCTCGAACGACCGCTTGATGAACAGCGACTGATCGCGGATCGCCTTCACCTTGATGTCGGCCGGCAGCCCGGCCTGGATGAGCGCGAGCCGCTCCATCACGCGCTCGACGACCGTCACCGTGTTGGTGCCCGACTGCTTGCGGATCGTCAGCGAGACCGCCGACTCGCCGTCCAGCGTGGTCTCGCTCCGGACTTCCTCGATCGCGTCGGTGACGCGTGCGACGTCCTCCAGGCGGATGACCGATCCCTCCCGGTACGCGAGCACGATCTTGTTGAAGTCCTGCACGTTGCGCAGGCGCCCCATGGTCCGCATCGAGATGTCGGACGGACCCGCCGTGAAGCTGCCGCCGGGGATTTCCGTGTTCTGCCGCGCGACGGCCGTCCGCACCTGTTCGGTTGTCAGGCCGTACGCGTTCAGGCGGTTCGGGTTCAGCAGGATCTGAATCTCGCGGCGCCGGTCGCCCTGGAAGCCGACTTCGCCGACGTCCTTGACCGTCTCGAGCACCTGCTTGATCTGCCGATCCGCGATGAGCGACACCTCCTTGCGCGAGCGCGGGGCCGAGATGACGAGCGTGAGAATCGGCGACGAGTCCGGGTCGATCTTGGTGATGCGCGGCGGATCGGTGTCCCGCGGGAACTGCCCCTGCACGCCCGCGACCTTGTCGCGCACGTCCTGCGTCGCCGCCTCGATGTCCCGCTCCAGGCTGAACGAAATCGTGCAGCGAGCGGAGCCCTGGCTCGAGCTGCATCGCAACTCGTCGATGCCGTTGATGGTGTTCACGGCGGACTCGATTACCTTCGTGACCGAGGTTTCCATCTCCTCGGCGCTCGCGCCGGGCAGGCCGGCCGAGACGGTGACGGTGGGGTAGTCCGTCTTCGGCATGAGGTCGAGGCCGAGCTGACGGTAGGAGAACCAGCCCAGGACGACGAGCGCGAGGCTCATCATCACCGCGAAGACCGGTCGCCGGACGCTGACATCCGCGAGCTTCACTGCGCCCCTCCCTGCTTTCCCCGGCCCTGCCGGCCGCCGCCCTGTCTGCCGCTCCCGCCCTTCGTCGCCCCGGCCGCGCCGCGTTCGCCCTCACCGCCGCCCGCGCCGGCGCCCGGCGCAGTCTCCGACTCGCCGGGCTTCAGCGCCCGCACGCGCACGCCCGTCGCGAGTTCGTTCAGCCGGCTCGTCGCGAGGACCTCGTCCCCCTTCAGGCCCTCCGTGATTTCCCACAGATCGCCCTGACGGATCCCGAGCTGCACCTCCTGCTGCGTGGCCGCGTCATCCTTGATGACGTAAACCGACGCCACGCCGGCCAGCACCGAAACGGCAGCGTCCGGCACGGCGAGGACGTTCGTGTCGAGCCTCGTGAGGATCACGCCCTTCGCGAAGAATCCGGGTTTCAGCAGCCGATCGGGGTTGTCCACCAGCGCTTCGACGGTGAACGTGCGCATGGTCTGATCCAGCGCCGGACTCACGTACGCCACCTTGCCGGTGAACAGCCGGTCGCCGAAGGCCTCGACGCGGAACTGCACCGGCTGCCCGGGCTGGACCACGCCGGCATGACGCTCCTGGACGCCGGTCCGCAGCTTCAGCGGGCTCATCTGGACGATGGTGGCGACGACCGTCCGCTGGGCGATGTACTCGCCCACCTGCACCGGACGTTCCGACACCACACCCGCAATCGGGGCCCGCACGGTCGCATCGTCGAGCTGCTTCAGGGCGAGGGTGTAGGCGGCCAGCCGGTCCTGGAGCTGCGCCTTGGTGGCGCGCACCGAATCGAGCGCGGACTGGTAGTTGGCCTCGGCAACCTTGTACCGGGTCTCCGCCGCCTGCAGGACCTCTGACGAGGTGATGCCGCGGGCGTTGAGGGCCTTGGCCCGTTCGTAGCTCGCGCGGGCATCGTCGCGGTTCGCCGTCGCCGTCCTGACCGAGGCGATCTCGGCGTCCGGCGGCGGGATGTCGTTCCCGTCGATCGTGCCGTCCATCCCAAGCTGGGCCCGTGTCTGGAGCAGAGCGGCCTCGGCCCGGTCGAGCGCAAGCTTCAGCTCCCGTGGCTCGACCTCGACCAAGGGCGTGCCGACGGTCACCTCACGGCCGATCTCCACGAGCACGCGTCGGACCACCCCGGCCGCCTCGGAACTGACGCGGGCCTGATCGGGGGAGAGCAGCGTACCAGCCAGGTCGATCTGCCGCTGGACAGACATGCGCTGGACGTCGGACGTTCGCACGGCGACGCCACCGGCACTGCGGCCGCCCCCTCCGCCCCCCGACCCGCCGCAGGCCGCCGCGGCCAGCAGGATGATGAACAGGAATGCAGACAGACAGGCTGGAATGCCGTGCGTGGTGCGCAGGAACAGCGGCGATCGGCAGGCGCGAACGTGGGCGGGACGCCCGGTCGAGAGCATCGTGAGACTCCTCTGTCGGCCATCGGGTGACAGCCGGACTTTGGGGGCGGCGGGTACTGTATGACATACGACACTGGACCTCCACCCGTTTCCCAGGCAGCAGGATTCCGCTCTGCCCCGCCACGCCGGCTCCACGGCCCGCTGGACCGGCCCTCTCCGAATGGAGATGCCGGCCCTGATCCCTGCCCCTGATCCCCGCCCTCCCCTGTCGCCCGCCGCCTGCCGCCGGGTCCCCGTCGTGGTTTCTGCGCCTGTTGCCGCCTGCCGGGCATCGGCGCATAATGGCGGCACCATCGGCTGGGGAAGGGCAGATGGCCCATCCAGGCAGCGATCCGGATCGCCCGACGTCGCCCTCGGAGCAAGTCACCCGCGAACCCTCGGCGGCCGGGGTCCCGGCGGCGTCCCCTGTCTCGCTCGTTCCCGGTCAGGCCTTCGGCCCGCGCTATCGCATCCTCAAGGCGCTTGGCGCCGGGGGCATGGGCGCCGTCTACGAGGCGTGGGACGAGGAGGTCGGCGCAGCCGTTGCGCTGAAGGTGATCCGGCCGGACGTGCTGGCGGATCCCGTGGCGGCGCGAGAAATCGAGCGCCGCTTCAAGCGCGAACTGGTGCTGGCGCGGCAGGTCACCCACCGGCACGTCATCCGCATCCATGACATCGGGCAGATCGACGGCGTCCGGTATCTGACGATGCCGTTCGTCGACGGGGAGGACCTGTCGACGAAGGTCCGCCGGGAAGGCCGCCTGCCGGTTCCGCATGTCGTGTCGATTGCCAAGCAGGTGGCGGCAGGGCTCGCCGCCGCGCACGAGGCGGGGATCGTCCACCGCGACCTCAAGCCGTCCAACATCATGATCGACGGCCAGGGGACCGCCCTCATCATGGATTTCGGCATCGCGACGTCCGTCTCCTCGGACGTGCTCGGCACGCGGGCCGGCCACATCATCGGCACGCTCGAGTACATGGCCCCGGAACAGGCGCAGGGGCGCGAGGTGGATCAGCGCGCCGACATCTATGCGTTCGGGCTCATCCTGTACGACCTGCTGACGGACCGGCGGCGCCTCAAGGAGCACGCCTCCCCGGTGGCCGAGATGATGGCGCGGATGACGAAGTCGCCGCTCCCCGTGCGGACGGCGACGCCCGAAACGACGGTGCCGCTTGCGGCGATTGTCGATCGATGCCTGCACGTCGATCCGGCTTCCCGCTACCACACGACGGCGGCGCTCCTTGCGGATCTGGAACGGCTGGATGAGGAGGGCCATGTCGCGGCTGCGGCGCCGGCGCAGTGGCTGATACCGAGGCGGGTGATCGGAATCGCCGGTCTGGCGCTCGTCGTCGCGGCCGTCGCGGTGACAGCCTCCTGGTTCGTCTTCCGCGGACGCCCGGCGTCGGCTCCGGTGGTGCCGGCGCCCGTGTCGGTGCTGGTGGGGAACTTCCAGAATCGATCCGGTGATGCGGAGCTCGACGGCGTGCTCGAGCCGATCCTCGGCATCAACCTCGAAGGGGCGTCGTTCGTCGCGCTCTACTCCCGATCCAGTGCCCTGCGCGCGCTCGCGCAGATCAAGCCCGGGGCGCCGCTCGACGACACGCACGCCATGCTCGTCGCGGTGCGGGAGGGGGTTCAGCGCGTCGTGTCGGGCGCCATCGAACGGCAGGGCGTGGGGTACCGAATCGAGGCACGGCTCGTGGACCCTGGAGACGCCCGGGTGCTGTTCTCCGAGGCATCGACGGCCGCGTCCAAGCAGGGCATAGTCGATGCCGTGGGCGATCTGTCGCTCAGGATGCGGCGGGCCTTTGGCGACGCCTTGGTGACCGACGACACGCGGCCCGGACGGGAGACGTTCACGGCGGCCTCATTCGAAGCCGCGGAGGCCTACGCGCGCGGCCAGGAACTGCAGTGGGCGGGGAAGTTCGAAGAGGCGCTGGCGTCGTACCGCGAGGCCGTTCGCCTGGATCCGACGCTGGGCCGCGCCTACGCCGGGATGGGGTCGGTCAGCAGCAACCTCGGGCGCCAGCAGGAAGCCGAGACGTACTACCAGCAGGCGCTGCAGCATCTCGACCGGATGACGGACCGGGAGAAGTACCGTACGCGGGGCGGGTACTACCTGGCCGTGCGCAACAACGACAAGGCCCGGGAGGAGATGGAGGCGCTCATCGAACGATTCCCGGCCGATACGGCGGCCTTGGCTAACCTGGCCGTGGCCGAGTTCCTCCGGCGGGACATGGCGCGCGCGGTCGAGCTGGGGAGGCAAGCCATTGCGGCGATGCCTCGCAACGTGATCCGGCTGAACAATCTGGCGCTGTTCCAGATGTACGCCGGCGACTTCGCCGGCGCCGAACGCCAAGCCCGGACGGTCCTGGAACTCAACCCCGAGTTCCCGAAGGCCCACGTGGCGCTGGCCCTGTCGCAACTGGCGGAGGGGCGCATCCCGGAAGCCGAAGAGACGTATCGGGCCCTCGCGGCGTTGCCAGGTGCGGCGGCGTTCTATGCGGCCAGCGGGCTGGCGGACCTGCGGCTGTACACAGGCCGGCTCGCGGAGGCCGCGTCGACGCTCGAGGAGGCGCTGAAGGGACCCGCGGCCGGATCCGCCAGTCAGCGCGCCCGGTTGCTCGTGACGCTCGCTGAGGTCCGACACCTGCAGGGTGATCGGCGCACGGCGTCGACGCTGGCGTCAGAAGCGAGCGCTGGCGGCAAGGACGCGGGCATCGTCTTCCTCTCGGGCCTCATCCTGGCCAGATCGGGGCAGGGCCAGGCCGCCGCCGCTGCCGCCGAGGCCCTGCGCAACCGGCTGGAGGGCGAGCCGCAGATCTGCGCCTGCGTGCTCGACGGCGAGATTGCGCTGGCGAAGGGCGATGCGCGCGCCGCGGTGGAGGCTTTCGCCTCCGCGCAGAAGCACGCCGACTCGTGGCTCGGGCGCGTCGGCCTCGCCCGGGCCTATCTGCTGGCCGGGGCGGCCGCCGAGGCCGATGGCGAGATCGATCGCTGCCTTTCGCGACGCGGCGAAGCCACTGCCGTGCTGCTCGACGATGTGCCGACGTTCCGGATGGTGGCGCCGGTGTACTACTACCGCGGTCTGGTGCGGGAAGCGCAGAAGAATCCGACCGCAGCGGCTGAGGCGTTCAAGACATTCCTCGCCATCAAGGCGACCGGCGACGAGCAGGGCCTGGTGGCCGATGCCCGCCGCCGCGTCGAAGGCCGCTGAGGCAGTCTCGCCGCTGGACCACTCCGCAACGGCGCGTTACGGCTGAAGCACCAGGGACACCGCCTGCGCGGCAGCGACGGTAATCCGCCTCAGCGGGAACCCGGCGGAGACGATGTCGTACGTGCCGGGGAGAACAGCGACCGCGATCCGGCCCCGCCCATCGGTGATTGCCGAAATCGTGGCACCGGTTGCGACGTTCGTCACGGCCACTGAGATGCCGGCCAGCGGTGCGCTACTTCCATCGAGCAGCGTCGCACCGAGCGACGCAGACTGGGGGTACAGATTCACCGTCAGCGTCTGGCCGCCGTCGAGGTGGAACTGCGTGATCGCGTATCCGGGGAGGACGGACACGTTCCATGTGCCTGCCGGCACTCCAGCCGCGAGGAAGGATCCGTCTCCCTGGGTCTGGACCGTCACACCAGCACCGCCGCCGGCGGGCGACAGCGTCAAGGTCACACCGGGCAGGATGCCGCCCGAGTTGTCATAGAGCGTACCCCTGAAGGTGCCCGTGCCCGGGGCCAAGACGGTGAACGGGACGCTGGTTGTGGAGGATCGTCCCTGGGCATCGGCTATGCTCAGCGGCAGGTGATAGGTACCTGGCAGTGCGCCTGCAGGAGCCGAACCACACCCAATGTAGATTCCGTCGCCGGCGATGTCGTCGCAGCCGAACATCATGCCCTTGTCGTTCAACGGAACCGTTGCCCCTCCGCCGATTCCCGAGAGATCCACCGTGACCGTCAGGCCGGTGCTGGTCGGGTAAGCGCCCGGCGTCGGGGCGGCTGCAATCAAGAAGTTGGTTACGCCTGGCGCCGCGGGTGGCGCGCCGGACGGCACGGTCCATCCATAGCCCGTGGGGTCGGTGGGAGCCAGGAGTGTGAAGCACGCCGAAAGCTCCGAGGTCCCTTCGGGACCCCTTGCCGTCGCTGTAATCCCTGAGCCCACGGGGAGGACATCTATACTGCCGACCCCGCCGTTGATGTAACCGAGGCCGGTGACCGGGTGCAGGAGGCAACCGAGCCCTGTGATGGTCCAGAGTCGTTCTGCCTGGGGGGTGGGTGCGGCGCAACTAGTGTTGGCAAAGAACTCGAAAGAGTAGAAGGTGCCGGGCGCGCAACTCAAGGTGAACTCCACAAACGTCTGGCCGGGAATGGACAGGTTATCGGCCGAGAGGATGACAGGGTAATTCTGCAGACCATTGGCACCGGTATCCGCATCATCCGGGTCGTTGGGCGTGATCCCGTCCGACGAAATCGAGGTGGATGGCCAGAGATCGATGGCGAGACCGGCGCCCGTGTTGAAGATCCTGTTGCCGATCAGCCGGTTCGCGGACCCGCGCTCGAGCACGATGCCGCCACCGGTGTGATTGGCGATGATGTTGTCAGCGATGAGGTTGCCGGAGGCCCCAGTCTCGCTTGGCGTGTTCCGCCTGACCCGCACGCCCACCTGGTTCGGTAGCGGCAGATTCACGTCGGCCTGCGTGCCGATGTGGTTGCCCCGCACGACGTTGCCCGTGACGGTCGGACCACCATCGAAGTGCACGCCCGCAAAGGTGTTGCCCGAAATCAGGTTGCGGTCGGCCGACTCTGGGCCGCCGATGACATTCTCATGAGCCGACCACGCGATCATCACGCCGGTCTGATTCGGGATCGCCAACGCACCGGTCGCGTTGGTGCCGACGTAGTTGCCGCTGACAGTGTTTCCGGACGAGTTGTAGGCCACATAGATGCCGCTCCCCGTGTTGCCAGACACGAGGTTGCCGGCGCCGGCGCCTCGACCTCCAATCTCGTTGGCCGCCGCGCCATTCAGGAAGATCCCGTAACCATTGGGCACCGCAGCGGTCCCAGAGGCATTCGTGCCCACGTAGTTGCCCCGGGCGATGTTGCCGGTTGCCCCTGCGTGCTCAAGGCCGATGCCGTGGTAGGCATTGCCCGACACCACGTTGCGATCGCCGGCCGTCGTCCCGCCGATACGATTCCCTGCCGACGTCACTGTGATTCCGCCTGCGCCATTCGCTCTGGCGGTCAAACCCGTCGCATCCATGCCCACGTAGTTGCCGACCACGGTATTGCCGCCGCTGGCCAGCACGATTCCTGCACCGGCAAAGCCATTGACGACAAAGCCGCGGATGGTGCTGCCCGACCCACCGGCCACCGTCAGACCGGCCGTCCCAGGGCCAGCTCCGCTACCAGTCAGTTCGACAACCGGGACGCCCACAAAGCCAGGCTGCGTCGTCGCATCGAGCACCACGGCCTCGGTGATCGCCGGCAGCGCCGACAGCGGCGCAATCGTGAACGGTGGAGTCCCTGGGGCAATCGCAAATCGGATGGTATCCGTTCCAGGCCTCGCGTTCGCGTCGAGAATCGCCTGCCGCAGCGAACCCGCGCCGCTGTCGCCCGTGTTCGTCACCTCGAAGCCTTCGGGCAGGCTCGCGAACGGATTCGACAGCACCGGCACGGCATCGGTCGATCCCGCGGACGCGGCCAGCCGGAAGCCCTCGCCGGCCCTGGTGAGGCGCAGATCGTCGAACCGCGCCAGTCCGGCGCCGTCCGTGGCCACGATGGTCGTGCCCAGCAGCTCGGCACCCGTCGGGTTCTCCGCGAACGCCAGCGCCACCGGGCTGCCGGCGACCGGCGTCCCATTCTCGTATTTCAGCGAGACCACCACGGCCGGGAGTGGATCGCCCGCGACCGTGCCCACCGGCTGCGCGTCGAACGCCAGCTTTGGCGCGTCCGGTGCCGGCGCCGGGGTCGCCGACGGGCGCTCCGCGTCGGGATCGCCGACGTCTTCGGAGTTGAGCGCCTGCGCCGTCACCGTCGGCGTCACATCTGTCGGGCTCAGCGTCTCACCATCGTCGCGGTCGAGGTCGAAGATGCGCAGCGTGATCTTCGCCTGCCCGCCAGGCTCGATCCAGAGCGTGGGCGTCAGCGGGTCGAGCGGGTCCGTCCCGCCGACGACCGGGTCCGGGATGTTCGCCACCAGGACGTTGTGCGTCTGTTCCTTCAGCTCGCATTCGTTGGCCAGCGGCGTCCGGTAGACACGGTGCAGGATGAGCTGCAGCTTGACGTCGTTCGGCACCTCAGCGTTGTCGGCGAGGAACAGGTTCACGTCGAACGCGGTGGTCGTGTTCCCCAGGTTCGTCACGGTCCACGTGACGTCCGTGACCGAGCCGTTCGAGATGTCCGGATTGGAGATGTCGGGGTTCGAGATGTCCGGATTGGAGATGTCCGGATTGGAGATGTCCGGGTTCGAGATGTCCGGATTCGAGATGTCGGGATTGGAGATGTCCGGGTTAGAGATGTCGGGATTGGAAATATCTGGATTGGAGATGTCGGGGTTCGAGATGTCCGGATTGGAGATGTCGGGATTCGAAATGTCCGGGTTGGAGATGTCCGGGTTGTGCACCTCGAAGTTGGAGATGTCGGGGTTCGAGATATCCGGGTTCGAGATGTCGGGATTGGAGATGTCCGGATTCGAGATGTCCGGGTTGAGGACGACGGAGGCGGTGAGACCGCCCGCCAGCGGTGTCTGCGCGTTGAGTCCGGCGATCTCTTCGACCGCTATACGAACCGCTGCCCGCTCCTCGGTGGACGTTACGTAAACCGTGCGGGACACGAGCGAGCGCCGCGGGACGGCGACGGCAATAGCCGTGAGCGGCGGTTCGGAATCCTCGGTATACGGCGGCAGCGGATACTCCAGGAAGGACGCGCGCCCGCCGGGCGGCTGGTCGAGAATCGTCATCCGGAAGTACTTCAGCGTGTCGGTCGTGTTCTGGGCGAAAACCACGAAGGCCCGGGGGAGGTCGGCCTTGAGCGGCTTGGTGTTCCCGGGCGATCCGGCCAGCAGACCCTGGGTGAGGCGCGCGGTGTAGATGTTCTGGTTGCGCGTGCCGGTGTCGCAGGGACCGCTGGTCGTCGCGCCCGGCATCGTGTACTTCGACCAGTCTGGCCCGGTAGCCGTGCGCGACACGGGCGGCCGCACGTCCCGGTTGTCCGTCCACACGCCGTGAAACACAGGCGCCGCGCCCGCCTCGGTGTTGTACCGCCAGCGGCCGTCAGGTCCGAGCACGAACGCCGGCGCGGGCGCGACGTCGATGTAGTCGCCGATGAACGGCACGGTGCCCAACTGGAAGATCGGAAGATTCGGCGGGTTCCACTGGAGTTGCCTTGCCGGTCCGGTTTCGCCCGGAGGCGTGCCGAGCGCGTACTCCGATACAGGCGTGGACGGAGCGAACATCGGCACGTCCCCGGGAGTCCCTAGCGCCGCACGAATGTCCATGGTGTGGCGGCGCAGCGTGCCGTCCGGTTGCGTGCTGAGAAACGCGGTGCGATCGTCGATGTACTTCGAAAACACGGTCGAGCGATCCCACCGCAGGTCGTAGTACGTGAGCACCAGCCTGCCGTTCGCAAACGCCAGCGTCGGCATGATCTGATGGCCCGGAGCCTGGATGCCACCGTCATCGATCACCTGTGCGGGCGTGAACACCGCGCCATCGCGGCTCGTCGTGACGACAATGCGCGCGTCGCCCTCCACATCGTCGGGCAACGCCTGGCCGAATCCCCGCTCAGCCCAGGCCAGGTACAGACGCCCCTCGCCGTCGAACGTCATCGTCGGATACGAGTTCGTGCGGAAACTGAGGTCGGCCGCCGAGGTGCCCTGGTCGAACTGCGAGACCTGTGCGACCTCCCCGGGCTCGTTGGACGTGCGGTGCTCGAAGTACCGATTGATTGACAGCCCCTTCTTCTTCCCGCGCGGGAAGCGGCGCGCCACGCCGGGATTGGAGAACTTGCGTCCCTGGGTCGTCGAGCGAGCGACGAGGAAGGCGTCCGTGTCGGAACTGCCCGGTGCCGCAAGGCGTCGCCACGCGACGTAGACATCGCCGTTCAGCGGGTTGATGGCAATCGTCGCGCCCTGGTTCAAGGCATCCTGTGGACGGCTCACCCGCACAGGCTCGTTCCACGTGACGCCGCAGTCGAGCGACCGCGTCAGGAAGATCTCCGCGCGCGTGACGGTGCCGTTCTCCCGCGTGATCCGCGTGTACGCCACGTAGACGGGCACGGCAGGCACGGTCTGCGTGACCGGCTCTTCGGCCGGTTCTCCCGCCAACGCCGGCGGCGGGTCGGTGGTCAGGACGCACGTCGATCCCCAGCTCCGCGCGACGTCGACAGCCATCCACGGCTTGTCGAGGAAGGTTGTTGTACCGGCCGCGACACTGGCGACCAGCGTGCTCCCCGCGTAGGCGATGGGGTCGCCGGCCTCCAGATTGTTGTTGTCGATGAAGCGCGAGACGAAGACCGCGCTCTTGCCGCTCGCTTCGCGGTCGAAGACGAGGCCGCTGTAGAAGAACAGCCCGCTCGCGCCGGCGCGGACCACCGGATCGGCTCCCGCGGCGTACCCGCTCAGTGGCGACGCCGGGCCATTGGGGTACCCCGGCAGCAGCGTGCTTTGCCATCGCTGGCCACCGTCGAACGACTTGAACACGCCGAGCCAGGCATCGCCCGTTTCGGTGTCGTCGAGGAAACCGGGCAGGACCACAGATCGATAGTCGTTCGCGCCAGCGAGCAGGTGCAGCGGATTGCGCGTTGACGCTGCGACGGACGGCTCGTTCTGCCGCTGGAGGAACGGGTCGCCCTCGGGCCACGTCGTGCCCGAGACCATGTTGACGTTGCGCCCGGCCACCAATCCCTGTGATGGACCCGATTGAGCGTTCAGGATGTGAACCGAGACCAAGGTCAGCGCGGCGGCCAGAACGCATCGGGCAGAGCTCGCGCAGCCCCGCGAACGCCAGGAACCCCAGAACGGGCGCCGGGTTGGCATGATGTCCCTCGCAACCAGGGGCGGTGACGTGGGCAGCGACTGGTTAGACCACCAATGTGCGCCTGAAATGGCGTCCTGTCGAGTGCGTACCCTACATGTGCCGCCGAGTCACCGGGAACCCGACGTGCCAGAGTGGACGATGAAGGGACGGAAACGGACATCCGGTGCTTGGATGGCCGGCGCGAGATGCCACAACGGCAACGCGGATCCGACGGCCGGATCCGTCGCTCGTCCTACCGCACCCGAAACGGCACGTCCCGGCGGGCCGACGCCGTCCCGGCAGTGGCCTCGATGCTCACGAGGTGGGACCCTGACGAGAACTCGGCGATCGGCAGCTCGAGCCGGTAGTCCACCGA
>CAYZYG010000018.1:2772-3920 GCA_964481395.1 uncultured Vicinamibacterales bacterium | reverse complement strand
CGGCCGGGCCTGAGATCGATTCGGGACAGCACTTCGTAGGTCACGTCCTGCGGTACTTCGTCCGGGCGCAGCACGACCCTGACCTTGTGCCGCAGGCCGGTCCGCCGGCTTCCGCCGGGGTCGTAGGCCTGGACGAGCATGTCGACGTTCTCGATGATGCGGTCCGTACCGGCCGGGAGCGGTTGGCGCAGGGCGGTGACGATCGCGACGGCCTGCTCGCGGCGGCCGGGCACGGCGAACGCCGTGGCGGTGGCCTGCATCGCGACATCCCCCGTCGGCAGCATCGACGCGAGACTCTTCCAGGTGGGATCGACGGGCTTCACGGGCTTCTTCGAGGATCTCGGGCGATCGGGCTCGAAGTACCCGTTTCGCGCCCGCACGGTTGCCCCCGGGACGTTGACCCGGACGCTGATGCGCCGGTACTTGCCCTCCATCCTCGGGTTCTGCGTGAGGTAGCCGATCAGGTAGTAGGAGCTGTTCTCGACCATGATCTGCCGCACGCCCGACCCGGTGTCGTTCGTGTCGACGACGGCATAGCCGCCGGTGTCGGTCGCGAGACCGCGCAGGAAGTCGACGGTGATGGACCGGCCCGTGCGCAGGCCGGCCGGATCGATGGGGTAGATGCTCACGTTGGCCCGGTGCGCTGCCGCCAGCGTCTGGCGGAGTTCGTCCGCGATGACCTGCAGCACGCCGCTCGGCACGACGCCCGCCGCGAGATCGACCTCGGGATTGAGCTGCTCGAGATCGACGGGAATGCCCTCGCTGACGAGGACGATGGCCTTGCGCCGGTTGGGCAGCTCGGCCAGGTACTCGGTGAGCATGCGAATCGTGCTCATCAGCGACCGGTAGAGGAACTGCTGCCGCATGGCGGTGAAGCCGAACCTGTCGTCGGCCGAGTCGGGCATCCCCGGCGCCCAGCGGTCGATGGCCGCCACCAGCCGAGCGCGATCGTTCGTGAAGTCCTGGCCCTGGCGCTTGTCGAGCGGATACACCACCGCGGCCAGATCCCGGGGTCCGAGCTGGCTCACGACCTCGCTCGCCACGCGCCTCACGTGCGGGATCGCCGGATCGGCCGCCAGCATGCTCATCGGCAGCGCGTCGTCCATGACGATGGCGATGATGCGCCGGTCGGCGAGGTCGTCGTTGCG
>CAYZYG010000018.1:0-2672 GCA_964481395.1 uncultured Vicinamibacterales bacterium | reverse complement strand
CGGCGGGGCCACTGGCGCATCGTCCTTTCCGAAGCCATACGCCGCGATGATACCGCGGGCTGGCGGCGCCGTCTTTGAGAGGAGCAGGCGCCCGGGTGGTCCCGGCCCCGGGCGGGGAACCTCCCGGGGCGGCGAGGGGTCTTACCTCCATATGTACTTCCGGCGTGCTGTCGTCTTCCTCCTTGCGTTGCCCACCATCTATGGCGGCTCGGCGGCCTGGGCCCAGGACACCACTGGCGTCGGCGCCATCAGCGGCATCGTCCGCGACCCGGCCGGCCAGCTGGCGCCCGGCGTCAGGGTCTGCGCGCTCGACACGCCGTTCTGCGCGACGAGCGACGCTCAGGGCGCGTTCCGCATCAACGATCTGCGGGCCGGATCCTACAGCCTGGAGATTCTGCCCCTCGAAGGACTGCCGTTCACGAGCGACCCGATCCAGGTGCGTGCAGGCCTGGCGAGCGCGGTCGAGATCGACCTGCCGAAAGTCGAGGGACTCGAACAGACCGTGACCGTGACGGCGCCGGCCTTCGAGGTTCCCGAGGAGGTCAAGAACTCGGGCTTCCTGGTGGCGCCCCGCGAGATCCTCAAGAGCGCGGCCGCCCTCCAGGACGTGTCGCGCTACATCCAGAACCTGCCGGGCGTGGTCATCGGCAGCAACGACTTCCGCAACGACATCATCGTCCGGGGAGGCAGCCCGCTCGAGAACCTGTTCGTCGTCGACAACGTCGAGATTCCGAACATCAACGCGTTCGCGACGTTCGCCTCGGCTGGCGGCACCGTGAGTCTGATCGACGCCGAGATGATCCAGGACGTGACGTTCCTGACCGGAGGCTACCCGGCGCCGTACATCAACCGGACGTCGAGCGTTCTGCAGATCACCCAGCGGGAGGGCAGCCGGCAGGATTTCGGCGGCTGGGCGACCGTCGGGTTCGCCGGCGCGGGCGCGATCCTCGAGGGCCCGATCGACGGCGGCAAGGGGTCGTGGATCGTCTCGGCGCGCCGCAGCTTCCTCGACGTGTTCACCGACGATGTGGGGTTCGGCGGGGTGCCGATCACGTACGCCGTCAACGCGAAGGTGATCTACGACCTGACGCCGCGGGACCGGCTCTGGGTGGTCAACATCGTCGGCATCGACGAGATCCGCCTCGGACTGACCGAGAGCACCGATCTCACCGAGCAGATTGCGAACTTCGACATCCGCTACGAGGGCTGGCGAACGGCGACCGGCTTCAACTGGCAGCGGATCCTCGGATCGCGCGGAGTCGGGCTGCTGGGCGTCACGCACGCGGAGGCCAAGGTCGGCCAGCAGGTGAAGGACCTGACGAAGAACGGCGTGCCGCCGCCCGACGTCCCGCCCGACGACCTGATTGCCGCCAGCCCGGTGATCTTCTTCGAGAACTCGCGCGAAGGCGAGACGACGCTGAAGTACGACGTGACGCTGCACCTCCCCTGGCTCGACACGCTGCAGGCCGGCGGGAGCTTCAAGACGTTCCGGATCGACTACGACGCCGAGTCGCCCTTCGGCAACGACACCCCGTACTCGCCCGTGCCCGGCGTGGACCCGTTCTTCCTGTCGACGCAGTACCGGTCGTACCAGACCGGCGCGTACCTGCAGGCATCGAAGAACCTCGGCTCGCGCGTGAAGGCGACGCTCGGCGGCCGGGTCGACCACTACGACATCCTGTCGAAAGCCGTGTTCAGCCCGCGCGCGGGCGTCAACGTGCGCCTGACCGACACGCTGTCGTGGAACACGAGCGGCGGGACGTACTTCCAGCAGCCGGCGTTTCTGTTCGTGTCGGTGTTTCCCGAGAACCGTGCGCTGGTACCCTGGCGCGCCGACCACTTCGTGACGGGCGTGGCCTGGGCGCCGCAGTCCGGCCTGCGGATGACGGCGGAGGGCTACCACAAGAAGTACAGAGACTATCCCGTCGCGCGCGACCTCCCCGAGGTTTCGCTGGCCAACATCGGCGACACGTTCAACGTGCGGGAGACGCTGTTTCCCCTCGTGGGCGCGGGTAAGGGGGACTCGGTCGGGGTCGAGGTGTTCGTGGAGAAGCGGCTCACCTCGAAGCTCTACGGCCAGAGCAACATCGCGTTCTCGCGCACCCGGCACGCCGGGCTCGACGGCGTGCTGCGGCCGGGATCGTTCGACTATCCCGTCGTCTTCAACGCCATCGGGGGCTACCGCCTCACGGACACGTGGGAACTCTCGGTTCGTGCGTCGTTCCTGTCGGGGCGGCCCTATACGCCGTACGACGAGGAGACGTCGACGGCGCAGCGCCGCGGCGTGTACGACCTGTCACGCGTGAACGCCGAGCGGGCGCCGGCGTACGCGCGTGTCGACATCCGCGTCGACCGCACGTTCCGCGTGAAGGGGACGACGCTGAACGTGTTCGGGGGCGTGCAGAACGTGACGAACCGACGCAACTTCGCGAACTACGGCTGGAACACGCGGACGAACGAGCTGACGTTCGGCGAGCAGCAGGGCATCTTCCCGATCCTCGGCCTCGACTGGCGGTTCTGAGATTCCAGCGGAGGCGGGGAGGGCGTTTCGTGTCAGACTAGTCCTCCGGAACCGTGATGCCTTGCGTAAGTCCCGGAGCGCGGCGCCCGGATCGCAAGGCGCGAGACGCGAGAATATTGGCCCATATTTGAGCGTTGAGCAACGCCGCGAG
>CAYZYG010000017.1:0-60228 GCA_964481395.1 uncultured Vicinamibacterales bacterium | reverse complement strand
GAGCTTCGTGATGTCGGCGTCGTTCACGAACCAGGTGCTGGCGCAGCTCGAGCTGTACGTGCACAACGCCAAGTACCAGAAGCGCGTCTACATGCTGCCGAAGCACCTCGACGAAGAGGTCGCCCGCCTGCACCTGCCGCACCTGGGCGTGAAGCTGACGCGGATGACCAAGGAGCAGTCGGACTACATCGGCGTGCCGATGGATGGGCCGTACAAGCCGGACCACTACAGGTACTAGGCGACAGGCGACAGGCGACAGGGAAGAGCGGGGCACAGGCGACAGGCGACAGGCGACAGGCGGCGGGCGCACCTGCACGGCAGGGCGCGCTCGCCGAGCGCGCCGCGTTGCCGGGCGCGGAATGCAGGGCTCGGGGAGCGGCGCTCCCCGGGCCCGTGCTACGTACGGCGGGCGCGGCGGGCGAGGGCCTGGACGGCCTGAATCATCGCCATCAGGCCCATGCCCTTGCCCATCGAGATGTTCTGGCGGAACAGCCGCTCGACGAGATCACCGGGGATGGCGTCGAACGCCTCGGGCCGTTCGCCCGACAGGGTCGAGTCCAGAATGGCCGCCAGTGCCTTGGCCGACACGCCTGACGGGTTCTCCACGGCGAAATGCAGCTTCAATCCACCATCGTCCTGTGGAATGACCCAGACGTACGCCTCCGACTCGCAGTAGGGAATCAGATGCTCCTTCGCGAACGGCCTGGTCGCCACGTCGGGCGGGACCTCGCGGAACTGGTCCGCGTACGAGATCAGGAGGTTCGCGCGATCCATGGGATCGGTCACCATGGCAAAGGTGTCGAGGAGATCGGTGAGGCGGGACAGGGACATGGTAGTGAGTAGTAGATAGTAGACAGTAGACAGACCGCTGAACGGCGGTGCCTCGGGGTCCGAGGGACTGGGCTCGACCCGCCTTCGGGCGCGCACGCGGCGCACCGTATCCCTACTGTCTACTATCTACTGTCTACTGTCTACTTGGACCGCATTACTTCTCGATCGGCACCCCAACCAGATTCCCCCATTCCGTCCACGACCCGTCGTAGTTGCGGACGTCGGCGAACCCCAGGAGGTACTTGAGGACGAACCACGTGTGGCTGCTGCGCTCGCCGATGCGGCAGTAGGCGACCGTGGCGGCGTCGGGCCTGAGGCCCTGTTCCTGCTGGTAGATGGCCTTCAGGTCGTCCGCCGTCTTGAACGTGCCATCGTCCGGGTTGATGGCCCGCGCCCAGGGGACGCTCTTCGCGCCCGGGATGTGGCCGCCGCGCAGCGCCCCCTCGTTCGGGTAGTCGGGCATGTGCAGGCGCTCGCCCGTGAACTCCTGCGGGCTGCGGACGTCCACCAACTGGCCCTTCTTCACCACGTGCGCCAGGACGTCGTCACGGAAGACCCGGTGCGGCACGTCATGCCGCTCAGGCGCCTCGTAGCGGGTCGCGGGGTACGAGGGAACCTCACGGGTCAGGGGCCGGCCCTCCTTCTCCCACTTCATCCGGCCTCCGTCCATGACCTTGGCGTTGGTGTGTCCGAAGAGCTGGAACACCCAGAACGCGTAGCAGGCCCACCAGTTGTTCTTGTCGCCGTAGAAGACGACCGTCGTGTCGCGGGTGATCCCAATGCGCGAGGCGAGTTCTGCGAAAGGCTGCCGCGTGAGATAGTCGCGGCGAACCTGGTCGTTGAGGTCGGTCGTCCAGTCGACGTGAACGGCGCCGGGAATGTGCCCGGACGGGTAGAGCAGGATGTCCTCGTTCGACTCGATGAGGCGAACGGAGGGGTCGTTCAGGTGGGCCGCCACCCACTCGGTGGAAACCAGGACGTCGGGATGCACGTATCCGCGGGACTCGATAGGAGAGTTCATCTGCAACCTCAGGGTGCGAGTGATGTCTGACAGGGTCTGTATATAGGACTATTATAGTCCGGAATTAGATGCACAACGGGGCCTTGGTGGGTGGCCTGTCGGCCGGTATGCTGAAAGGTCCGGGCCGCGGATCCCGGCAGCACCCTCGCCCTAGAGCGGGTCTACTCCGGGGCAACTCCGGGATGAGACCCGCTGTAGAGCGGGGGTGTTCTGACACAGGAGTTGACGCGTGCAGACCACGAACGTGTGGAGGCGGGCCGTAGCGGGTGCCGGCGTGTTCGGATTGGCGCTGACCGGTCCGGCCGCGGCTGATGAAGCCAGGTCGCGTGCCGAGGTCGAGCGGCTGATCCGGGAATCCGGGGCCGAGGTGGCGGTCGCGTTCCGGACGCTGGACGGCCCGTCGGGGGCGCCGCCGCGGCTCGAGCTGCTCATCCAGCCCGACGAGGTCTTCCACGCGGCGAGCACGATGAAGGTCCCGGTGATGATCGAGCTGTTCCGCCAGGACCGCGCCGGGACGCTCCGCGTGACGGACCCGCTCCCCATCCGCAACGAGTTCCGCTCGATCGTCGACGGCAGCCCGTACTCCTTGTCCACGGGCGACGACTCGGATGCGGACATCTACAAGCGCATCGGGTCGACCGTGCCCCTCATCGACCTCTGCGAGGCGATGATTACGGTCAGCTCCAACTTCGCGACGAACCTGCTCATCGACGTGCTCGGTGCGCGCGCCATCCGGCGGACCGTGCGAGCCCTGGGCGCCGACGGCATGACGGTGCTCCGCGGCGTCGAGGACGGCAAGGCCTTCGAGAAGGGCCTCAACAACACGACGACGGCGCGGGCGCTGATGATCCTGATGGAGCGCATCGCGCGCTTCGAGGCCGTGGATGCCGAGGCGAGCCGGCAGATGCTCGAGATCCTCAAGCGCCAGCGCTTCCGGGAGGCCATTCCTGCCGGGCTTCCCCCCGGCACGGTGGTGGGCCACAAGACCGGCCAGATTACGCGCATCCACCACGACGCGGCCATCGTCCTCGCGCCTCAGCCGTACGTCCTGGTGGTGCTCGTGCGCGGCATCGACGATGAGAAGCAGAGCGCCGCGCTGATGGCCTCGATCGCCCGCGTGCTCCACGCTGAAGCCCAGCAGACGCGCTGAATGACGCCGGCAGTCTCTCTGGCCCGCTGCCCGGGGCGGACGCTTGCGCCATCGGCCCGGATGGCGTCAAGATTCGGGGACATTGGCGCGGAAGGGCAGATCCCGGGCCGATGCCGTCATGGAGGAGAACGATGAGATCGACGTGGAAGAACCGGGCGCTCGGCGCGGCGCTGATCGTCGTGGCCGCGGGCTGCTCGATGTTCGTGCAGGGCCAGGAAACCGACTTCGTGCGGGCCAACTACACCAAGTTCGAATTCCAGGTGCCGATGCGGGACGGCGTGAAGCTGTTTACGTCGGTCTACGTGCCGAAGGATCGGTCGCGGGAATACCCGATCCTGATGAACCGGACGCCGTACAGCGTGGCGCCCTACGGCATCAACGCCTATCGGACCGGTCTCGGGCCGTCGGATCTGTTTGCCAAAGCCGGCTACATCTTCGTCTACCAGGACGTTCGCGGGCGGATGATGTCGGAGGGGGAGTTCGCCGACATGCGGCCGCACCTCCCCGTGAAGAACGGGCCGAAGGACATCGATGAGAGCACCGACACGTACGACACGATCGACTGGCTCCTGAAGAACGTTCCGGGCCACAACGGCCGCGTGGGCATGTACGGGATCTCCTATCCCGGCTTTTACACATCGGCGGGCATGATCGACGCGCACCCGGCCCTGAAGGCCGCGTCTCCGCAGGCTCCCATCACGGACTGGTTCATCGGCGACGACTTCCACCACAACGGCGCGCTGTACCTGCCCCATGCGTTCGGCTTTCTGTCGGGATTCGGCCGCCCGCGGCCCGAGCCCACGACGACCTTCTCGTACCGCTTCGACTACGGCACGGCCGACGGGTACGATTTCTACCTCGATATGGGGCCGCTCCCGAACGCGAACGCCCGGCATCTGAGAAACCAGATCAAGTTCTGGAACCAGATGATGGAGCACGAGACGTACGACGCGTTCTGGCAGGCGCGCAATCTCAGGCCCCATCTGAAGAACATCAAGCCCGCGGTCATGACCGTCGGCGGCTGGTTCGATGCTGAGGATCTGTTCGGCGCCCTCGAGACCTACAAGAACGTCGAGCGGCAGAGCCCGGGCGCCTGGAACATGCTTGTGATGGGGCCGTGGGTGCACGGTGGATGGGCCCGCGGCGACGGCGACCAGCTCGGCGACGTCCGGTTCGGCGCGAAGACGGGGCCCTTCTACCGCGAGCAGATGGAACTGCCGTTCTTCGAACATTTCCTCAAGGACGCGCCGGATCCGAAGCTGCCCGAGGCCTACGTGTTCGAGACCGGCCGCAACCAGTGGCAGCGGCACGACGCCTGGCCGCCGACGGCCTCGGTCACCAAGTCGCTCTACCTCCATGCCGGAGGCAAGCTGTCCTTCGAGCCGCCGTCCGGCGCGTCCGCCCAGGCCTTCGATGAGTACGTCAGCGACCCGAAGCGCCCGGTGCCGTACACGAACACGATCGCGATCGGCATGACGCGCGAGCACATGGTCGACGACCAGCGGTTCGCGTCCCGTCGTCCCGACGTGCTGACGTACGAGTCCGATGCGCTGGAGGACGATGTGACCGTGGCCGGACCGATCCGGCCCAGCCTGCGGGTGTCGACGAGCGGGACCGATTCGGACTGGGTGGTGAAGCTCATCGACGTGTATCCGGAGACCTATCCCGACCCGAATCCGCCCGCAGCCAATCCCTTCCAGGTCTTCTACTCGCGGCTGGGCGGCTACCAGCAGCTCGTGCGCGGGGAGGCGATGCGCGGGAAGTTCCGCAACAGCTTCGAGAAACCCGAACCCTTCGTGCCCGGGCAGGTGACGAAGGTCGAGTACGTCATGCCGGACGTCTACCATACGTTCCGGCGCGGCCACCGGATCATGGTGCAGATCCAGAGCTCGTGGTTCCCGCTCGTGGATCTGAATCCACAGAAGTTCGTCAACATCCGGACGGCCACCGCCGCGGACTTCCAAAAGGCGACGCAGCGAATCTACCGCGGCCGCGATGCCGCGTCGCACATCAAGGTGAGCGTGCTGGAGGGGCGGTAGCGGCGGACCCCGGGACCCGGGACCCGGGTGCCGCACCGCAGACACGCACGGAGAGGGACACGCCAGGGCTTCCGGCGGTGCGGTTGGCCCGAGGATCACAGACGAGTCTGGCCGCGGCCTCCGGAACGCCTACGCCGGGGGCCGGGTGAGGTGCAGGCGCACCTCGATGCGCTTGCCCGTCACGGCGACGCTGCCGTACTTCTTCTCGTAGTCCTGGAAGACGAGCAACGTCGGTGTCGTCGTCGTCGGCTTCAGATACGAATCCAGGTTCTTCTGGATGTGGGCGAGCGCGGCCGACGCGGCTGCCGGCGTCGGATAGTCGGCGACGATGAGGGTGTAACTGCCCGAAGGGGTGCCGGCGTAGTCGCCCGACGCGGCGGTGAGGGTGCCGCGGAGTTGGAGGAGGTCGCCCTCGCCCAGCGTATAGGCCGCCTGCAACGTCACCGGGCCGCGGATGATGCGCTCGGAGCCCGAAACGAGGTTCGCCTTCGGCAGGAGGCTCAGCGCCGGGACAGCGCCGTCAGCGGGGATCTTCGCCGCGAGGGCACCAGCGAAGGCGACGAGCGCAGACATGTGGCCCTCAGCGCCTGAGTTGTTGTTGATCTGGAAGAAGAAGCGGTCGCGTTGCATCAGGAGCTGGTGCCGGCTGACGGTGTGCCGTTCCTTCAGGCCCAGGTCGCGCTTTTCCTTCCCGCACTTCGCGAGGTAGATGCCCCGCGCGGCAGTGGCGTCAGCCATCCGGTAGATTTCCACGGTGATCTGCGCGCCAGCCTTGGCGTAGTTCTGCACGGTCAACCGCTCGAATCCGAGATCGAGGAACACTTCGGCCCCGCCGTTGATGTGCCCGTAGAGATCCGCCTTCGTGAAGACGCGCGGCCCGCCGGTCTTCGTCCACCCGGCAACGTCGGAAGGCAGCATCGGGACATCCGCCGCCTGGCGCGGCGCCGCGGGTCCCACAGCCGGTGAGGCAAGAACCAGGACCGAGCCCAGCAGCAGCGAGACTGCCACCCGCGTTCCGGACCCCACCCTCGCACTGCCCGCTCCCATTTCACGAGTTCTCATCTGGATCCTCGCCAGGTTCGTCATTCCCGGGGGGCGCGTAGCGGTACCCGGAACCCAGCTGTGAGCCTTGCCCCTCAATCACTCCGGGAGTGATTGTCAGAACTGGTCCCCGGTCCCCGATCCCCTGTCTTACACATCAACCCGCACGTATTGGATCTTCTCCGGCGTCGCCACACCGAGCCCCAGCTTCTCTGCGTAGTGGAGGTACTCCGTGTACCGGGGGTGCTCGTTCACCGAAATCCCCATCTCCTTGCGTTTGGCCAGCAGGTGCCGGTGGCAGATCATGTCGAGCGCGAACGGATCCGTCGCGAAGTAGAGCGAGTGGTTGGGATACACGAACTGCGCGTTCTTGTCCGGGCCACCCTCGTATTGCGCCCGGATCGCTTCAGTGACGTTCAGGACGAGCTTGTCCCGCACCGGCGGAGCCGCCAGCACCTCGGTGCACACGTTGAAGAAGAGCGGCTGGTGCAGCCGCCCGGTATTGCAGACGGCACCGTAGCCCATGTTCTTCGTGGCCATCGAGATCCCGTGACCGGTGTTCTTGAAGGCTGCGAGGTTGACGATTTTCGTCAGGCCCTTCGTCACGAGCTTGCCGAAGTACGAGTACTCCCCGTTGAATACGTGCTGGTTCAGGTAGAACTCGTCGTCCTTGTACCCGCGCACGCCCTTGCCGACCACACCCTTCGCCAGGTAGTACACCTCCTGGTCGAAGTTGTCGAGGCTGACGTGGTTCCCCCTGGCGTCCTTCCACGTGTTTCCAGTCTCGTCCATCGTCTGCAGGCCTTCGATGCGAACGCCCTTGGGGAACCGGTCCGGGGTGTAGCCCGCGTCTCTGAGCATGTAGTCGAACCGGTCCCAGATGACGATGTGGTCGGGCGGCACCTTGTTGGCGAGCAGCCACGCGACGACCGGCTGGACGAACTCCACGTGCGTGTTGATGAGCGGCGGGCCGACGGGGTTGACCTTGAGGCCGATGACGTCGCCGGGTTCGAAGAACAGGGCGAAGCTCTGGGTCATGTCCTTTCCCGTGAGGGTGCGGATGCCGCGCTCGAACATCTCGCCGATGATTTTGACGTCGAGCGTGTCGTCGACCATCGATCGCTTGTCCTTCACCTCGACGACCTTCCCGGGGAACGGCCCCGGGATGGCATGCTTGCCCTTGGGCATCTTCATGAAGTCGTCGATGTTCGTCTGGGGCGGTGGCGGAACTTTGTCCTGCGCGTAGGCGGGCGGCACGCCTAGGACGACCCCGCCGGCGATGGCGGAGCAGGCCCCCACGGCCTTCACGAACTCGCGGCGGGTGACGTCGAGCGTGGCCTCGCCGGACCGGTACTTCTGCGTCTTCGTCATGATGACCTCTGCGGGGGCTGGTTCTCCTGGAGCAGGAACTGATTGGCCTTGGATCGGGTTTCGCCGGCGCTGGTGATGTAGATGGCCGGGCGTCCCTTGATCGGGCACGCGTACTCGCACGCGCCGCAGCCGGTACAGCGCTTCGGATCGACGTAGGGCTGACGGAGCGTCTTCACCTGCCCCTGCGCGTCGATCACCTCGGCGTCGACGAGATAGATCGCCTTCGGGGAGGTCGGACACCACTCCTCGCAGACGATGCACTCGACGCCCATAGCCCAGGGGAGACAGCGGCCCCGATCGTAGAAGGCGGTCCCGATGCGGATGGGATCGGCCGGTGCGGACCGAGGATCCGGCCCGGGCGACATCGCGTGCGCCGAATCCGGCAACGACGCCCCCGGCGAAGGCGGGCGGCCCGTCTTCTCGGCGACGGTGACTTCCCAGATGGCGCCCGTCGGGCAGATCTGCGAACAGAGCACGCAGTTCGGTTCGCAGTAGCCGATGCGCGGCACGAGGACGGGCGTCCACAGTCCCTCGACGCCACCCTCGAAGAGCGCCGGGTGCAGAGCGTTGTTCGGACACACCTTCATGCAGTCGCCGCACCGGATGCATCGATCAAGGAAATGGCTCTCGTCGAGCGAGCCCGGCGGTCGGATGAGCAGGGGATCGCCGGCGGCCTTCAATCCTGGTCCGCTGCGCGCGAGCGGCAGCAGACCGGCGCCAGCCACGAGACTCGTCACGACGGCGCGGCGCTGCAGTTGAGGCGTCTCACGCGTGGTCTTCGTTGGCGACAGACTCCAGTGGAAGGAGAGCCCGCCCTCCTTGCAGTCGCCGAGGCAGTTCAGGCACAGGTGGCACTCGGCCTTGCGCCAGACGGCGCCGGGAATCGGATCGTCACCGCCCTGGCAGTGGAGGAGGCACATCCGGCAGTCGTTGCACTGCTCGTCGTGCTTCTGGAGCTGAACCACGGACCAGCGCGAGCACACCCCGAGCAGCGCGCCCAGTGGGCAGATGGCGCGGCACCAGAAGCGCGTGACGCGCATGTTGAGCAGCAGGACGAACGCGAACAGGCCGCCGATGACGAGCGCCTGGTTGAAATGCGGCTGTTTGAACGAGAGGACGGCGGCGTTCAACACGAACGACAGGCCGTTCCCGATCAGGCGAACCGGCTCGAACGGTACGTCGTCGATTGCCTCGAGGCCGGCGCGGAGCGCGTAGTTGACCGTCGGCACCACGGAGACCGAGAACGACCGGACCAGGAACGACAGCGGATCGAGGAACAGCCCCGCGACCGATCCGAAGAGCGCCATCGCGAGGATGCCGGCGAGGATGTAGTACTTGGCCGACTGCCACGTCTTGTAGCGGTTCGATTCGATCAGCCTGACGCCGCGCTTCTTCTCCGACTTCAGGCTGCCGACGAAGTGGTTGAGCGTGCCCAGCGGACAGACCCAGCCACAGAAGGCTCGGCCGACGATGATCGCCAGCAGCAGGAGCGGGACGGCCCAGATCAGGTTCCGGTAGAGCGTACCGGTGGAGAGCGCGGTCGCGATGGCGACCAGCGGATCCGTTTCGAGGAACAGCCCGACAGGGTAGGGAATCCGCACGTCCGTCGTCGCTGACCGGATCGATCCCGGGAACTCCGTCCGCAGCAGCAGGACGACGAACAGCAGCAGGAAAACGACTTGAGACGTGAGTCTGAGCCGGCGCAGCGTACGGCCCCGCATGCTACGCGCTCACCACGCTGGTGCGCAGCGCCTCGAAATCCCCGCGGCCCAGACCCTGCTGCTCCGCGAGCCGCAGGAAGCGCAGGCGTGGCAGCGGCAGGTTCCACCACGCGCGCGCCGCATACGCGTCCACCGCCACAGGGTCGGTGCTCGCGATCACGGTCTTCTTGTACTCGACATCGTCGACGCTGCCGCCAGTCGGGCCGTTGCGCGCCAGGATGCGGTAGGCGTCGAGAACGGTCAGCGTCGGCTTCGCGAAGGCCGACAGGTCCGCGATGCTCTCGTGGATGCGCTGGTGCAGGCGGTTGCGGTCGCCGCCGATCAGGCCGTACCAGTTCTTCAAGCCGATCGTGACGCCCGTGAGGCTGTGGTGCTTGGCGATCGGCACGTTGATGAGCGCGTCGGCTTCGAGGAAGGGCTCGAGCACCGGCCAGACACCGAGCACCTGGCCCTTGAGATTGACGTCGCGGAAGAAGCGCGGCTCCGGAAGCACCACCTCGGCCCCGGCCGCGCGTGCGGCCGCGGCGATGCCGCTGCGGTCGAAACAGGCTTCGGCGGCGTTGCAGGAGACGTCGGTCACGATGACCGATCCGGCGCCTGCAGCGAGGCAGAGCCGGACGACCTCTGCCACGACCTCGGGATTGGTCGTGGCCGCCTGCTCCGGCAGCCGATCCCAGGCGATGTTCGGCTTGACGACGACCGTCTGACCCTTCTGGACGAAGCGTGCCATCCCGCCGATCTCGTCGAGCGCCCGGCGCGTGATCGCGGCGGGACTGTCGCCCTGAGCCACGACCAGTTCGGGCAGATCCGCAGCGTCGGGGACGCGGTGATCCCGTGCGACATCCAGCGCCGCGGCCTCTTCGGGCCGGCGATCCCGGCCCGCGAGGAGCGCGCCGAGGCCGATCGTCGCAGCGCTCGCGCCACCTAGGCGCAGCACCCGGAGCAGGAACGCGCGGCGATCGGCATCGGGGCCGGACACGTTCATCCAGACACTCCCTGGCGGATGGTGGGTCCCTCCGGCGGCGGGCAGACGGTGGAGACCTGGTTCCCGGTGGGGCTCCGGGGTGCCCCAATGATAACGGAAGGGCGCCGAATCCGGCAGGGGGAGTGCGGGGGAGCGCGGGGACGGCTGGCGGGGACGGGAGCGGAGTGGGGAGCCCCCGTGCGCGGGCACGGGGGCTCGAGTCGCTGCGTTATCGCACGGACTGCGTTGACAGGACCGGTACCTCCGGCACGGCGTCGATCTCGTCGCGCTTCCGCAGCAGCGCGGCTTTGATCGTGCCGATGACGACGGGAACGACGCCCACCAGGATGAACACCGAGTCTCCGATGAGGCGCACCCATTCGCTCGTGTGGAAGAAGCCGGTCATCGTAAACTCCAGGCTGCGTGCGTGGGCGTAGCCGTTCTGCACGACGTCGATGAGCTGCAGAACGCCGGCAGGGAACAGGTTCAGGACGATCATCAGCGCGAGTCCGACATTGAGGCCCCAGAACCCGGTCTTGAAGTAGCCCTCGACCGTGGCCCAGCGCTCGCTCGACAGCATCGCCCGGAGCGAGTAGATGACGACGGAGAGCGCGAGCATGCCGAACACCCCGAACATGGCGGCGTGCCCGTGGTTGGGTGTCAGCGTGGTGCCCATCTCGTAGTAGGAGACGATCGGCAGGTTGATCAGGAAGCCGAACACGCCGGCGCCGACGAAGTTCCACACGCCGACGGCCATCAGAAAGTAGACGGCCCAGCGCTGGCCGGCCGCCAGCTCCCGCGAACAGTCGCCGCACTTGGCCCGCTGGAGCCTGATGAAATCCCAGGCGTCCAGGGTGAGCAGCGTGAGCGGCACGACCTCGAGCGCCGAGAACGACGCGCCGAGCGCGATGGCAATCGACTCCTGCCCGGTGAAGTACCAGTGATGCGCCGTCCCGACGATGCCGCCCGCGAGATAGAGAATGGCATCCAGGTACACCACGCGCGTGGCGGTCCGCGTCCTCACCAGCCCCATGTGGGTGAACATCACGGCCACCAGGATCGTGGCAAACAGTTCGAAGAATCCTTCGACCCAGAGGTGGATGATCCAGAAGCGCCAGTTGTCGATCACCGCGAAGTTCGTTCGCGAACCGTAGAAGAACGCCGGCAGATAGAAGACGACGATGCCCGACGCGGCGATGAGGAAGAGGGCGGTGAACTCGCGCCGGCCGCGATCGCGGAGGGCGGGACGCAGGGCGCGGAACATGAGCGTCAGCCAGAGCACGAGCCCGACGGCGAGCACGGCCTGCCAGAAGCGGCCGAGATCCAGATACTCGGACCCCTGGTGGCCGAACCAGAACCACAGGTCGCCCAGGCGGTTGTTGATGCCGAGGTACTCGCCGAAGAAGCTGCCCACGACCACGGCCGCCAGGGCGCCGAGCAGCAGGAGCACGCCGATGCGCTGGCCCTTCGGCTCGTGGCCGCCGATGATCGGCGCGAGGAAGAGGCCGCCGCCGACCCACGCCGTGGCAATCCAGAAGATCGCGAGCTGGAGGTGCCACGTGCGCGCGAGGTTGTAGGGCAGCAGTTCCTGCAGGTTGAGGCCGTAGAAGCCTTCGGGCTCGACGCGGTAGTGCGCGAGGACGCCGCCCAGCAGCACCTGGAGCAGGAAGAGCAGGACCACGACGACGAAGTACCAGCCGGTGGCGCGCTGGCTCGGGGTGAGGGTCATCGACGCGGCCTGCCCCCCGTGGATGTGCCGCGTGCCGCCTTCGCCGCCCCAGCCGAGGAAGTTGAACCGGCCGAAGATGAAGAGCATCAGGCCGAGGCCGCCGAGCAGGAAGATCAGGCTCAGACCGCTCCAGACGAGGGCCTGTGACGTCGGACCGTTCCCAATCATCGGCTCGTACGGCCAGTTGCTGGTGTACGAGTAGTCGCGGCCTGGCCTCGGCGCGCGCGATGCCCACGCCGCCCATGCGAGGTAGGCCGTCAGGGCGTCGAGTTCGTCCGTGTCGCTGATGAAGCCGGGGCGGAGACCCGGCGCGCCCTTCGCGAAGTAGTCAGCCCACTCGCGTGTCTGGACCTCGAGGCTGCGGGCTTCGCCCGGCGTGTAGATCAGAGTGCCCGTGGTCGCGTCGTAGCGGTTCTGCCGCAGCGTCCTGGCGACCAGCGTGTCGATCGCGGCGCGTTCCGGGTCGGCGAGAGCGCCGTAGGGGCGGCCGAACTGCTGCTCCGCCAGCGTGTCACGGGTGACCTCGGCTTCTCGGCGCAGGTAGCTGGCCGAGTAGTCCGGGCCGAGGTACGCACCGTGACCCCACAGCGTGCCGTGCTCCATGAGGCCGTACTTCAGGAACACCTCCTGGCCGTCGAGGATGCGTTCGCCGGTGGTGAGCACGGTGCCCGCTTCGCTGACGACGCGGTCGGGGATCGGCGGGGCGTTCCGGTAGGTCATGACGGTCATGCTGATGAGGATGGTGAACCCCACGAGCAGGACGGCGAGCGCGCCCCGTCGCCACCAGGGGGACAGCGGGGCCGCGGTATCAGGAGAAGTGCGAGCGGAATCGGGAACGGTGCTCATGTCAGGCTCCTTCAACGTGGGCAGGCGCGCTACTCGCCATGGTGGTGGCCGCAGCAGACCGATTCGGTCCCCTGCGCGCGTCCGGACGCGGGCACGTAACGCGCGATCAGCGCGTCGGCGATGGCGTGGAAGCGCTCGTGCTCACCCGCCCCCATGACGGTGCGTTCGAACTCGTCGAAGTCCCGGGCCATCTGCGTGAAGTCGCTCTCCGGAATGACCCGCACGGCCAGCGGATAGAGGACGGAGTCCTCCTTGACGATGTGCTGGCGCAGGAGGGGGATGTACGCCGCGGCGTGGCGGCCGACGGCCTGTCGTTCGGCGTCCGCGAGTTCGCCCGAACCCTGGCCGATCGACCGGAGCGCGGCGATGTGCCCGCGTCCGGCGGTGTGCTCGGCGAGCATGACGCCGACGGGCCCGCCGTCGGGGCTGAACCCGTAGTCGGTCATCCGGGCGAAGAGCCGGTCCTCTTCCTTGCCGTGGTGGCAACGATCGGCGAAGTTGGCGAAGAAGTCGACGAAGTCGCGGACGGTCGCGCGGTCGGCGGCTTCGCCCCGGACGACGCGCGCCGAGAAGGTCTCGAGTGCGGTGAGGACCTGCTCGATCACGCGGTGTTCGTGCATGAGGATGTCGATGGCCTGGTTCATCGTGTGCTCCCTATCGAATTCTAAAATCATGCGTTTATCTGTTGAGTGTGCAAAAAAAGAGACTACCTGACGGTCTTCGCCCGCAGCCCGCCGACGGTCACCGCGCTGACCATCTGGTCGTATTCCTGGCGCACCCGTTCCCAGTGATCGTGCAAGGGGCAGGGATTGGACGCGTCACAATCCCGCAGTTCGAAGACGCAGCGCCTCGAGTCGATGCGCCCGTCGAACACCTCGAGCACGTCGCGGATGGGCACAGAATCAGCGTCGGATTCCAGCATGAATCCGCCACCCCAGCCCTTCTGGCTGGCCACGACGCGCCGTTTGCGCAGTTGGCTGAGGATCTTCGACAGGTAGTTCGCCGGGATCCCCGTGCCGGCCGCGATTTCCCGACCCTGGACCCACTGACCGGGCCGGTCGGCGAGAAACCCGAGAATCTGCAGCGCGTAGCGGGAGGTTCGCGAATACATGGCGTTCGTCTCTATGGATGAATATATCTTCTGAGATGCGTTCTGTCAAGGTGGCCACCGAGCCTTGGCGTCGCCGGTCCCAGGCGCCTGTGCCGTGCTGCACCGGATCCCGACTCCCGATTCCCGACGCTCGAATCCCGGCCACGTCTCGTCCCGGGGTGGCATCCCGCGCCGTCCCCGGATAGGCTATGGCGAGCCGACGTGGGACTCGACCCGCACGGCGCGGAGAACTGAAGGGCGACATGGACGATCCAACCCGGTGCGTGTTCGTGGCGAACGGCCAGATCGAGGCGCAGCAGGTCAAGGCGTTCCTGGAGGGCTCCGGAATCCCCTGCGCCCTGCGCGGGGAGTCGCTCAGCAAGACCCACGCGTTCACGCTCGACGGCCTGGGGCGTGTCGAGGTGGTCGTTGCCGAGGCGGATGCCCAACGGGCTGTCGACCTGCTGGCGTCGGCCGAAGCGGGCGAGCTTCGGCTCGGCGAAGACGTCGAGATGGAGAGAGAAGGGGGAACGTCGTGACGGTGAACACACGTGACGTAGTCCGGTGCGTGGTCCTGGTGGCCGTGCTCGCGGCGATCGGCTGTGGCGGAGGCGGTGAGTCCGCCATGGTCAAGACCGATCAAGGAACGTCCGGCGGCAGCTACGAGGACCTGGTGAAGCTGTTCAACGAGTGGCGCGAGTTCGAGTCGCCGCCGCTGGTCGACGGCGTGCCGGACTACTCGGCTGCGGCCATGGCCGCGCAGCGCAACGAACTGACGCTGTACCGATCGCGGCTGGATGCGATCGATCCGTCGTCCTGGCCGGTTCCCCAGCAGATCGACCACCAGCTCGTCCTGGCGGAGATGACGGGCCTGGACTTCGACCACCGGGTGCGGCGCCCATGGTCACGCAATCCCGCGTTCTACGTGATGGTCTTCCCGGCCCAGAGCGACGTCCCGGCGCATGAGGGCCCGGTCGTGCACGGCTGGATCGATCTGTGGACGTACGAGTACCCGTTGACCGCGGAGAAGGCAGCCGAACTGGCGGCGCGCATCCGCACGATACCGGTGCAGTTGACGAAGGCACGCGCGAATCTCACCGAGGACGCGCGCGATCTGTGGCGCGGCGGCATCCGGGCGATGGCGGGTCAGGAGACGGATCTCGACCGGCTCGGAGAACGGGTGGCAGGCACGAGTCCGGAACTCGACATGGCGATCGCGGCCGCACGGACGGCGACGGCCGAGTTCCGCGCGTGGCTCGAATCGGAGCTGCCCGCGAAGAAGGGGCCGTCCGGCGTCGGCAAGGACAACTACAGCTACTACATCCGGCGCGTCCACCTCATGCCGTACACCTGGGACGACGAGGTGGCCATCATGCGGGACGAGCTGGCCCGGGCGCATGCGGCCCTCAAGCTCGAAGAGCACCGGAACCGGAATCTGCCGCCCCTGACTCCGATCGGGACGGCCGCGGAGTACGACAAGCGGTTCAACCAGTCCGTGGAGGACATGGTGCGCTTCCTGGACGAGGGCGGCATCATGACGCCGAAGCCGTATATGGCCTCGGCGCTGCGCGCCAAGATCGGCCGCTTTTCACCTCCGGGGCCGGACGGTCTGCGCGGCTTCTTCAGCGAAGTCTCCTACCGCGATCCGCTCGCGATGCGCACGCACAGCTACCACTGGATCGAACTGGCCATGATGGCGGAGGAGCCGCACGCGAGCCCGATCCGCCGCGTCCCGTCGCTCTACAACATCTTCGACGGGCGATCCGAGGGCATGGCCACGGGTATGGAAGAGTGGCTGATGACGGCGGGGATGTTCGACGACAACCCTCGCGCCCGCGAACTCATCTACATCATGCTGGCGCAGCGGGCGGCCCGCGCCCTCGGCGGCCTGATGATGCACGCCAACGAGTGGACCATCGACCAGGCGGTCGAGTTCGCTTCGGCCTGGACGCCGCGGGGATGGATGCCGCCCGACAGCGACACGGTCTGGGGCGAACAGCACTTCTACCTCCAGCAGCCCGGCTACGAGACCAGCTACATCGTCGGCAAGATCGAGATCGAGAAGCTGATGGCCGAGCGCGCGCGCCAGCTCGGCGACGCCTTCACGATCAAGGGCTTCATGGACGAGTTCCTGGCGGCCGGCGTGATTCCGGTGTCGCTGCTGCGCTGGGAGCTGACGGGCAAGGACGATGATATTCAGGCGTTAGGCGTCAGGCGGTAGGCGGTAGGGGATGCGCTACCATCACATCGGCATTCCGACGACGACGCCGCAGCCGGGCGAGGTGTACTTGCCCGACTACAAGCTGTTCTGCACCGATCACGAGCGCAACCCGTTCGGGATACAGTGGATGCGTTACGAGGCGGCCTGCCCGCTGCCCGAACTGGTGAAGACGCAGCCGCACGTGGCGTTCGAGGTGGACGACCTCGATGCGGCCCTCGCCGGGCGGACGATCCTGATCGAACCCAACAGCCCGTCGCCGGGCGTCAGAGTGGCGTTCGTCGTGTGCGACGACGCGCCCGTGGAATTCCTGCAGTATGTCACCACCGACTGAACCGCGCGAACTGAACGCGGCGACGATTCGTGAGCTATCAATGGGGTTCCAGGCGAGCCGCGTGCTGCTGACCGCGGTCGAGTTGGACCTCTTCACGGCGATTGGCGAGACGGCCAGGGTCTCGGCCGACGTGGCCGGAGCCGTCGGCGCGACACCGCGCTCGACGGACCGGCTGCTGAACGCGCTCTGCGCGCTCGGGTTTCTGGTCAAGGCCGACGGGCGGTTCTCGAACACCCCCGCGTCCCGGCGCTTCCTGGTCAGGAACAGCCCGGACTTCATGGCCGGGCTCGACCACACCGCGAGCATGTGGAAGGCGTGGAGCGGCATGACCGAGGCCGTGCGCGAAGACCGTCCGACGCTGAGGCAGACAGTCAACGAACGCGGCGATGCGTGGCTCGAGCCGTTCATCGCCGCCATGCACTACCGGGCCGAACAGCAGGCGGACCGGCTGGTACGCGCGTTCGACCTCGGCGGCATCTTTAGCGTCCTCGACGTTGGCGGCGGTTCGGGTTCGTTCGCCATGGCGTTCTGCCGGCGACAGCCGGGGCTGAGGGCGGCCGTGTTCGACCTGCCGAATGTCGTCCCGATCACCGCGCGATACGTCGCGGCGGCCGGGCTGGCCGACCGCGTGACGACCATCGTCGGCGACTACCTGCAGGCGGCGGAGCTTCCGGACGGGTTCGACCTCATCTTCCTGTCGGCCGTCGTCCACAGCAACGGCCCGGCCGAGAACGCGGCGCTCATCGCGAAGTGCGCGCGTGCGGTCAACCCGGGCGGCCGCGTCGCCGTGGTGGACTTCATCATGGACGAAGGACGCGTGTCGCCGCCGGTGGGGGCGATGTTCGCGCTGAACATGCTCGTCGCGACAGACGATGGCGATACGTACACGGAATCGGAGGTTCGAGGCTGGATGGAGGCCGCCGGCCTCTCCAGCGTCAGCCGGACGGAGACGGCGTTCGGCACGGCCATCATCCAGGGCACGCGGTAGAGGGGCAGACGAGCATGCGCATCACGGAACCCATGACGCTCGCGACCGACTACGTGATGGGCGCGTTCGCGGCCGTGTGGGGCGTCAGGCTGCTGCGAGCCGCCGCGGCGACCGGAAGCCTGCCGACGCGGCTCTGGGGAGCCCTGTTCGTGGCGACGGCCGTCGCGTCGTTTGCCGGCGGCTCGTACCACGGGTTCATCCAGATGATGACGCCGGCCGCGGCCAGGACGCTGTGGAAGGTGACGCTCGTGGCGACCGGTGTCGGCAGTGCGACCCTGCTCGCCGGGGCGGCGCTAGCGGCGACGACGGGCACCCTGCAGCGCGTGCTCGTGGTGGTGGCCGTGGTGAAGCTCGTCGCCTACGTGTGGTGGGTGTCCTCGCACGACGATTTCATCTTCGTGATCTACGACTACGGCTCCGCCCTGCTGGTGGTCGTCATCCTCGCGTGGTGGTCGTCGTCGCTGGGGATCACCGCCTCGGCCGGATGGATCTTCGGCGGTGCGGCCGTCGCGGTCGTCGCGGCGCTCATCCAGGCCCTCGAACTCGCGCCACACAGGCACTTCAATCACAACGACCTGTTCCACGTCGTCCAGATGGTGGCGCTCTACTTCCTGTACCGGGCCGGTCTGCTGCTGCGCGCGGCCTGACGCAACCCGTTCGACCCGCCTTCGCCGTTCCGGCTTCGGCATGGCAGGCACGGCGGCGAAAACGCCTTCGGCCTGTTGGCCGCCGGCTGGCGCGGGGCACCGCTCGGCCCCGCTCACGCCCGCCGGCAAAACGCACCTTGCCGGGACTTGTCCTGCTGTTCTGCGTGGGGACCCCCAGCCCCACGCGCGTCGCCCCCTCACGGTGCGTTTTGCAGACTGACGCCGTCGGCTCGGTTCAAGGGGCGCGCACGACTGGGCGGCTAACCGCCATCGGTGCTCTCGCTGGTGCCCCCGCCAGCCGTTGGCGTGCCGCCGTGCTCACATGGTTTGCGGGGGGCAGCCCCGGCAGGTCCCATGTCGGAACCGGTCCCCGGTCCCAGATCCCCGGTCCCTGATCTGATACACTCCGCGCCCATGGCTTCAGCCGAACGTCCCATCGACACCTCTGTGCTGCCCGAGTCTGCCTATCGCAAGCTGAACGCCGGCGAGACGTACCGGCCGATCGTGCCAGCCGCGATGGTTCTGCCCGAGAGCACCGGGCGGTCCATCGGCTGGGGCGTGTTCCTGTGCGTCCTGTTCACCGTCGCGTCGGCGTACTCGGGGCTGAAGGTCGGCCAGGTGATGGAGGCGGCGATTCCGATCTCGATCCTGGCCATCGGTCTCGCGCGCGTCTACAGCCGGCGGTCCACCCTGCTCGAGAACGTCATCATCACGAGCATCGGCGGGACGTCGGGCGCGGTGGTCGCTGGGGCGATCTTCACGTTACCCGCGCTGTACAGCCTGCAGCTCCACCCGCATCCCGTCCAGACCGTTTTCATCTGCCTGGCGGGCGGCGTGCTCGGCCTGCTGTTCCTCATTCCGCTCCGGCGGTACTTCGTCCGCGAGATGCACGGCGAATTCCCGTACCCGGAGGCCACCGCCATCACCGAGGTGCTGGTCACCGGCGAGAAGGGCGGCTCGCAGGCGCGGCTGCTGCTCAAGGCGACGTTCATCGCCGGCGTGTACGACTTTTTCGTGACGACCTTCCAGGTCTGGCGTGAGGTCGTGGACTTCCGGTTCGTGCCCTGGGTGCGCGATCTGGCCGAGAAGGCCCGCGTGGCGACCAGCTTCGACGCCGTGGCGTTCATCCTTGGTCTCGGCTACGTCATGGGGCTGCGCTCGTCGGCCATTCTCGTGGCCGGCGGCGTGCTCGCGAACATCGTCCTCGTGCCGCTCATCTGGCTGCTCGGTCCGGGGTTCCCCGACGGGGTGCTGCCGGCCGGTCCGGTGTCCGTCGGCGAGATGACGGCGGGGCAGATCTTCCGCAGCTACGTCCGATTCATCGGGGTCGGCGCCATCGCTACCGCCGGGATCTTCGGGATCCTCAAGTCGCTGAAGATCGTCGCGGGTTCGCTCGGCATCGCCGTGAAGGCGTTTCGCTCTGGCAAGTCGGCGACGGACGAGCGCACGGATCTCGACGTGCCGATCGTGACCATCCTCATCGGCGTGGTTGTGGCCTCACTGACGGCAGCGGTTTTCTTCGGCAGCCTCGTCTCCTCGGTGACTGTGGTCGTCGTGGGCCTCGGCCTGACGCTCGTGTTCTCGTTCTTTTTCGCGTCCGTCGCGGCCAACGCGATTGCCACCGTGGCTCGCAACCCGGTGTCGGGCATGACGATGCTGACGATCATCGTGTCGTCGGTGGTGCTGCTCCGGTTCGGCGTGTCCGGCGAGTCGGGCATGTTCTTCGTGATGGCCATCGCGGGCATGGTGTGCACGGCCCTGTCGGTGTCCGGCCAGACCATTACCGATCTCAAGACCGGGTACTGGCTCGGTTCGACGCCGGCGGCGCAGGAGCGCGTCAAGTTCTTGGGCATCGCCGTGTCAGCGCTGGCGGCCGGCCTGGCCATCGTCATGCTGGCGCAGGCCTACCAGTTCGGCGAGGCGGCGCCCGGGGACACGAGGCCCATCCTGGCGGCGCCGCAGGCGTCCATCATGCAGGCGCTCGTCCAGGGCTTCATGAGCCAGCAGCCGGTGGCCTACGTGCTGTTCGGCGCCGGAGCGATCATCACGGTGCTCGTCGAGCTGACGGGCCTGCCGCCGCTGGTGTTCGCCCTTGGCATGTATCTGCCCCTCGAACTCAACCTGCCGGCGCTCGTGGGCGGGTTCCTCGCGCACTACGTCGGCAAGCGATCGGCGCAGGCGGGCAACGCCGGCGGCGCGCGCATGCGGGAGCGCGCGGTCATCGTCGCCTCGGGGTTCATGGCGGGTGGGGCGCTCGGCGGCGTCATCGGCGCGGGCCTGCGCCTGTTCCCGTGGTACGCGGAGGACCTGGTCCGCACGCCGTTCTTCGACATCGACTGGCTGTCGCAGACGATCTCCACGCTGGCCTTCGTGGCGCTATGCTGGTACCTGTGGCGGGAGGCGATGAGAACAGGCGACAGGCGTCAGGCGACAGGCGACCGGGGGGAAGGCAGGGGATAGACGCCAGGCGACGGGCGACCGGGGACGGAGGCAGGCGATAGGCGTCAGGCGTCAGGCGGCAGGGCCGGGAGCTAGGCGACCGGAAACCGGGGACACATGGATACGATCGGATCTGAGCTGGTGACGCCCGGGACCCCGCGGGAGCGGGTGCAGGCCCGGATGTCTGACGGACGGATCTTCGAGGCGCCGCCGGGCACCGCGCTGCGCCAGGTGATCCGCGCCGCGTTCGGGGACCCCGACCCGCCCGTCGTGGCCGCCATCGTCGACGGCCGGCTGCGCGAGTTGACGTGGCCCGTCGGCCGCGATTCGGATGTGACGCCGTTGACGACGGAGTCCTCGGACGGGGCCCGAATTTACCGTCGGTCCGTCGCGTTTCTCATGCTCGTGGCGATCGACGAGGTGTTTCCCGAGGCTGACGTCTACATCGAGCACTCCGCGACCACGGCCGCCGGTTACTTCTGTGAGATCCGAGGACGGGCGCCGTTCTCGCAGGACGATCTCGATCGCGTCGAACAGCGCATGCGCGAACTCGTCGACGCGGACATTCCCATCGTCCGGGCCCAGGTGCCCATCTCGGAGGCGATCGGGCATTTCACCGAGCGCGGCGAACTGGACAAGGTCCGGCTGCTGTCCCATCGTCCGCGCGAAACGGTGGTGATGTATTCGCTGAGGGGCCGGTACGACTACTTCCAGGGCTACATGGCTTCGTCCACCGGATTGCTGAAGCGGTTCGCGCTGCACGCCGTTCCGCCGGGCTTCCTGCTGCAGTTTCCTCGGCAACGCACGCCCACCGCCCTCTCGCCGCCGACCCCGTACCCGAAGCTGTTCGCGCTGTTCGAGCAGGCCGGCGACTGGCTGGACCGCCTGGGCATCCGGAGCACCGGTGCGCTGAACGACGCCATCGCCGACGGCCGGCTGCCCGAGGTGACCCTGGTGGCAGAAGCGCTCCACGAGGCGAGGCTCGCGCAGATCGCCTCTGCCATCGCGGAACGGAAGGACGAAGTCCGGATCGTGCTGGTCGCCGGTCCGAGCTCGTCCGGGAAGACGACCTTCTCGAAGCGCCTGGCCGTGCAGTTGCTGGCGCACGGCGTCCGGCCGATGCCGCTCGCGCTCGACGACTACTTCGTCGACCGCGAGCGCACGCCCCGGGACGAGAAGGGCGACTACGACTACGAGACGATCCACGCCCTCGATCTCGATCTGCTGAACCGCCAGCTCATCTCGCTCATGGCAGGCGAGCCGACCGCGCTGCCGAAATACGACTTCCTGACGGGAAAGCAGGAGACCGGCCCGACCGTGACGCTGGACCGCGGCCACGTCATCATTGCGGAGGGAATCCACGGGCTCAACCCGCTGCTCGTCGATCGGCTGCCGGCGTCGTGCGTCTACCGTGTCTACGTGTCGGCGCTGACGCAGTTGAACCTCGACCGTCACAACCGCGTGAGCACGTCGGACACGCGGCTCATTCGGCGGACCGTGCGCGACGCGCGCGCGCGGGGCTACACGGCGAGCCAGACGCTCCGTCGATGGCCTTCGGTCGTGCGCGGCGAAAAGCTGCACATCTTCTGCTTCCAGGAGAACGCGGACGCCATCTTCAACTCGTCGCTGATGTACGAGCTGTCGGTGCTGCGGCCGCTGGCCGAGCCGCTGCTTCTGCAGGTCCGGCACGACACGGCCGAGTACCTCGAGGCGAACCGCCTGCTGTCGTTCCTCCAGTGGTTCCGGCCGGCCGGCGCGGACGTCGTGCCAGACAACTCGATCCTGCGGGAGTTCGTCGGCGGCTCGATCCTCGAGCCGTTCAGGCTGTGGCCCACCGACGGGGCGTAAGGAAGAACCCCGTCGGGACCTGGGATCAGGGACCGGGGACCGGTTCTGGCTGGAGCCCGGCGCGTTCAGCTTGTCTCGCCGCAGCACGACCGGCTGGAGGCGGGCCACACCCCGCGGAATGACGGACTCCGAAGGACCGGCTGGACCGGCCGGTTGCCCGCACCTCTCGAAGGCACATAGGATCGAGGCCGATGGAACGGGATCCGCAGTCGGGTTCGCTGAGCCGACGCTGTTTTCTCGCCCTGAGCGCGCTGGCCGGAGGTTCCGTGCTCTCGGGGGGATGGCTCGACGCCGTGGCGACGGCAGCCGGTCTGCCGGAAGGCGCTCAGGACGCCTGGCAGCCGCCAGGCGTCCGCATCGTCCGCACCGGCTGCCCATCCCACAATTGCGGTGGGCGCTGCCTCCTGACCGTGCATGTGCGGGACGGCGCGATCGTCCGCATCGAGAGCGATGTCAGGCCGGAGGACACGTTCGAATCGCCGCAGTTGCGCGCCTGCGTCCGCGGGCGAGCGTACCGGCGGCGCCAGTACCATCGGGATCGCCTGCTGTTTCCCCTCAAGCGTACTGGTGCGCGGGGATCCGGATCGTTCGAGCGCGTGACGTGGACCGAGGCGCTCGACATCCTGGCCCGCGAGCTGACCCGCGTGAAGGGCACCTGGGGCAATTCGGCGATCTTCGTGCCGTACGGCACCGGCAGCTACAGCCAGATCAACGGGCGGCAGGTCGCGCAGCGCCTCGTGAACCTCTTCGGCGGGTGCCTCGGCCACTACAACAACTACTCGTGGGCGGCGATGGCGGCGGCGACCACCTCCGTGTACGGCACGCTCGTGACGGGCAACCACCGGCGCGACTGGGTCCACGCGAAGTACATCCTCATGTGGGGATGGAATCCGAGCGAGATGCGCGACGGCACGAACACCGAGTACTACCTGCGCCAGGCCCGCGAGCGAGGCGCGCGCATCGTGTGCGTCGATCCCCGGATGACGCCGAGTGCGGTGGCCCTGGCCGACGAGTGGATTCCGATCAGACCGGGAACGGACGCCGCCATGCTGGCCGCCATGGCGCACGTGCTCGTCACCGAGCGCCTCTACGATGCCGATTTCGTGCGCACGCATTGTCTGGGGTTCGACAGGGCTGCGATGCCCCCCGGCCTCGAGGGCGAAGAGACCTACACCGATTACCTGCTGGGCACTCGCGACAGGATTCCCAAGACGCCGGCCTGGGCCGAGCGGATCTGCGGCGTCTCACGCGACACGATCGCGCGCATCGCCCGGGAGTATGGCACGAGGAAACCGGGCGTGCTGTACCAGGGCTACGGCCTGCAGCGCCGCGCGTACGGAGAGCAGGCCGTTCGTGCGGGATGCGCGCTGGCGGCCATCACCGGCAACGTCGGCGTCCAGGGCGGCTGGGCCGGGGGTCTTGCGCTGCAGGCGCCCGGCGGCGGGCCCCTCTGGAACGTGTTTCCCGTCGGTGCCAACCCGGTCAAGGCCAGCATCCCGACGTTCCTGTGGACCGAAGCCGTCCTGCGGGGCAGGAGCCTCACCGAGGCGGACGGCGTGCGCGGCGCTCCGCGTCTCGACAACGACATCAAGCTCATCTACGCCGTCGCGTCGAACATCCTCGTCAACCAGCACGCGAACATCAACCGGACGACCGATCTGCTCCGCGACGAGCGGCGCGTCGAGTTCATGGTCGTCCAGGACAACTTCCTGACACCGAGCGCGCGTTTCGCCGATCTGGTGCTGCCCGCCTGCACCCAGTTCGAGACCTGGGGCGTCGAAGACGGGTGGAAGTACGGCGACGAAGTGCTGCTGATGCCGAAGGTCGTCGACCCGCCCGGCGAGGCGCGAAGCGACTATCGCATCTCGGCCGATGTCGCGGCGCGTCTGGGCATCGGCGACGCCTTCACCGAGGGGCGTTCCGAACGCGAGTGGGTCGACTGGTGCCTGGACCGGTTCAGGGAATCCCGGTATCCGGGCCTGCCGTCGCTGGCGGAGTTCGAAACGTCGAACCGAGGCGTGTACGTGCAGCCAGTCGCCACGCCGCCCGTGGCGTTCGCGGCGTTCCGATCCGACCCGGCGGCTCACCCGCTTCCGACACCGTCCGGCCGGATCGAGATCTTCTCGCCGGCCCTTCACGCCCTCGGGAAGCCCGCCGAGGTGCCGGCGGTGCCGAAGTACATCCAGGAGTGGGAGAGCCCCTTCGGGCCTGATGCGGGGACATATCCGCTGCAGATCATCGGTCATCATTCCCTGGCCCGCGTCCATTCGACGCTGGAGGGCGTCGACTGGCTGGAGGAGGCGTTCCCCCAGCGCGCGTTCGTCAATACCGTCGATGCGGCGGCCCGCGGGATCCGAAGCGGCGACCGGGTCCGCGTGTTCAACGACCGCGGTGAAATGCAGATCGTGTGTCGCGTGACCCGCCGCATCATGCCGGGGGTGGTGGCGATTCCGCAGGGAGCGTGGTGGACGCCGGGCGACGGGGGCGTCGACCGGCGTGGCTCCGTGAACGTGCTGACCTCCGAGCGGTGGACGCCGCTGGCGTTCGGAAACGCCCAGCACACCGTGATGGCCGAGGTGAGGAAGCTCTGAGGCCCACATGGCGGTGACGCAGTACGCGTTCTTCGTCGATTCCAACGCCTGCTCGGGGTGCAAGGCCTGCCAGGTCGCCTGCCAGGACTCGCACGACATCCGGGCCGGTCTGCACTGGCGGCGCGTCATCGAGGTGCAGGCGGGCGGGTGGCGGCAGAAGGACGGTCTCTGGTCGACCGATGCGGCGGCCTACTACCTGTCGATGGCGTGTCACCACTGCCGGACGCCCGTCTGCGGGCAGGACTGCTCGACCAGCGCCATCTGGAAGCGGCCTGACGGCATCGTGGTGATCGACGACAGCCTCTGCACGCAGTGCCGGAAGTGCGAGCACGCCTGTCCGTACGGAGCCATCCGCTGGGACACGGATGCGAACCTGCCGCGGAAGTGCACCTTCTGCGCCGAGGACCTCGAGCGCGGGCTGGCTCCCGCCTGCGTCACGGCGTGTCCGAACCGGGCGCTCGACTACGGCGAGCGCGAAGCGTTGCAGCAGCGCTACGGAGGGGTGAGCCGCGTGTTCCCGCTGGCGGATCCGTCGCTCTGCGGGCCGGCGCTCGTCATCCGGCCGCACCGTTCCGCGTCGGCCGCCGCTGAGCGTGAGCCCGAGGTCGCCAACTGGGAGGAGATCTGACCTCATGCGGCCGGGCGACTCTGCTGGAGCTTGTGCCCGATTTGTGGGCCTGGCTTGACGCATGGGCGGCCGGCGTGTGCCAAGACAGTACAGAGCGGGAAGGGCCCTTCCTGTGCTGAACGAGTGATCAGCCCCGGGCGATGAGTCGCGACACCAGCACCTGCTCGCGGGTGACCAGTTCGGAGCCTCGAGGCGCGGCGGCCATCAGCTCGCGGATGCGTTTCTGCGTCTCCTCGGCAATCACCGCATCCGTCCACTCCTCCGCGAAGTACGCGAGCAGGTCGTCCAGCGACGGCGTGTAGCGCCGGAACTCGATCTGCCACCGCTCGTCGAGCGCGAAGCGGCCCGACTCGACCGCGGCCGCCGCGGCGGCCGCCGCCAGCCGGTACTCGAGGCCGTCGTCGGTTTCGTCGATGACGCCACAGGTGATCCCGAAGGGCGAGTCCGGCTGCCGCACTTCCAGCAGCGGGTGGTCGCCGGGGAGCGGACGGATGTCGACGAGCACGCCGCCTGGCCTGAGCGCTTCGTGGATCACGCGAAGGGCATGGACCATGCCCTCAGGAGCCACTCATCAAAGCGACCAGGCCAGCACCGCGAGATCGAACGACGACGGGGCTGCAGAGAGGTCGGCGATGCTCGTGCACCTGAACTCGACGCGGTCCCTCAGCGTGTCGGGGATGGCGGTCCGGGCCGCCTCGATCGCAACCGGATCCGGATCGATCGCCACGACCTCCCGCGCGCGGTGGGCGTAGCGCCACGTCAGCCGGCCGTCGCCGCACCCCACTTCCAGCACACGCCCGTTCAGGTGGGCTCCGCCCAGAGCGGCGAGCGCCTGCGTTTCACGTTCTTCCGGATCGATGCGAATGCGGTAGCCGGGCACGCTGATGCTCCTCTCACGGTGAGGCGCCTCAATTGTCGGCCAGGGGCGCTTCGGCCGTCCAGCCCTGGTGCGCGTCGTGCTGGTCAGCCCCGGGTTGGCGTGATATATTCGAATGGTATATCTCAAGCGGGAGGGGCCGATGGAGACAGCGAAAGTGTTCTGGTCGGGGCGTTCGCAGGCGGTGCGACTGCCTCGCGCCTTTCGGGTTGACGGCCGCGAAGTCCGCATCAGGCGACGTGGCCGGTCCATCGTACTCGAGCCCATGCCCGATTCGTGGGAGTGGCTTGACGCGCTTGCGGGCGGTCTCGATGACGACTTCGTCTCGGCTGTTCGTGAGCACCCCGCACCGCCGGAGCGTCCCGAGCTGGACAAGGTGTTCCGCTGATGCGGTACCTGCTCGACGCGAATGCCGTCATCGCTCTGCTGAACGACACCACCTCTCCGATCGCGCGTCGAGTCCGACGGTATGCGCCGCGTGACGTCGGCGTGTCCGCGGTGGTCATCCACGAGCTGTACTACGGAGCCTTCAAGAGCCAGCGTGTCGAGCACAACCTGGCCCGCGTGGATGGACTCCAGTTCCCCGTTCTGGAGTTCGATCACGACGACGCGAGGCATGCTGGGGAGATTCGAGCGCGGCTCGCGTCGAAGGGCGCACCCATTGGTCCATACGACGTGCTGATCGCGGGGCAGGCCAGAGCACGCGGGTTGACGCTCGTCACGGACAACACGGCGGAGTTCACGCGCGTCCAGGATTTGAAGGTGGAGGACTGGAGCCGCGCGCCGTCAACGACGCGGGCCGCGGCGAAGGGACGCAGACTGCCGAGCAGACCTCGGACTCAGTAACGGTGTATGGCGCGGCTCGATTCGGGGTTGCTCTGACGTGCGGCCTTCGGCTCCGGAGACAGAGGGCCTGGCGGACTCGGCAGCCGGATTGGCGCGGTGCGTGTCCGGTGGGCGTTTCTCCCGGCTGATATAATCGCCCCTGCCTTCCTCGAAGGAGACACACCAGGTGCGACGCCTTTTCCTTGTATTCGGCGTGCTTGCGCTGGCCGCGGGCGCGTGGGTCGCCGCGCAGCCGGCCGGCAGCTACGACCTCATCATTCGGAACGGTCTGATCCTCGACGGGACGGGCAACCCGTGGGTCCGCGGTGACGTGGCAGTGGCGGGCGACGCCATCGCCGCCATCGCGCCCATCGTCCGGGGCCGCGGCCGCCAGGAGATCGACGCGCGCAGCCTCGTCATCTCGCCCGGCTTCATCGACCTCCATACGCACGCGCGAAGGGGCATCTTCGAGGTGCCGACCGCCGAGAACTACGTCCGCCAGGGCGTGACGACGATCTTCGAGGGACCCGACGGCGGGTCGCCGGTGCCGCTGGCACCCTTCATGGCCAAGCTTGAGGCGCTGAAGATGTCCGCCAACTTTGGCATGTTCATCGGGCAGGGGTCCGTTCGCGAGGCCGTGATGGGCCGGGTGGACCGGCCGGCGACACCCGACGAACTGGCGAAGATGAAGGACCTCGCGCGACAGGGAATGCTGGACGGCGCCTTCGGCATCAGTTCAGGGCTCTTCTACGTGCCCGGCATCTTCACGCCGACGGATGAAGTCATCGCGGTGTCAGCGGTGGCCGGCCAGATGGGCGGGATCTACATCTCGCACATGCGCAACGAGGCGGCGGCCATCCTGGACAGCGTGAAGGAAACCGTGGCCGTGGGCGAGCGCGGCCGGATGCCCTCCCAGATTACGCACCATAAGATCATCGGCCGGAAGAACTGGGGCCTCAGCGCGGAGACGCTCAAGCTCGTGGCCGAAGCCAGGACTCGCGGCGTCGACGTCACGATCGATCAGTACCCGTACACCGCGTCGAGCACGGGGATCACGGCACTCCTGCCGCCATGGGCGCTCGAGGGCCGGCAGGCCGACGTCGTCGCTCGCTTGCGCGACACGGCCCAGCGCGCGCGCATCAAGGCGGCCATCGTCGAGTCGCTGCAGGTGGATCGCGGCGGCGGCGATCCGAAGAACGTGGCGATCGCGTCCTGCGGGTGGGATCCGTCGCTGGCGGGAAAGAACCTTGCCGAGATCACGAAGGCGTGGGGGGCAGAGCCCACCTTCGAGAACGCGGCTGAAACCGCCATGACCATCGTCGAGAAGGGCGGGGCCTCCGCCATCTACCATGCGATCGACGAAGGGGACCTGGAGCGGATCCTGAAAGACCCCGCGACGATGATCGCGTCCGACGGCGAGGTGCCGATCTTCGGCAAGTCGTCACCGCATCCGCGCAGTTACGGGACCTTCGTCCGCGTACTCGGCCGCTACGTGCGGGAGCGCGGGGTGATCACCCTGCCCGAGGCGGTGAGGAAGATGACGTCGTTCCCGGCGTGGAGGGTGGGCCTGCACGACCGCGGGGTGCTCCGGCCGGGCATGAAGGCGGACATCGCGGTGTGGGATCCGGCGACGATCACGGACAAGGCCACCTTCGCCGAGCCGCACCAGTACGCGGAAGGCGTGGCCGTTGTCATCGTCAATGGTTCGATCGTGTTCGTCAACGGAGAGATGACAGCGGCGCGGCCCGGCCGCGTCCTGCGCGGCCCGGCCTACGCGCCGCCCGCGCAGCAGCAGTAGAATCGGTTTCACAACCCTGCGGGTGGCGCCGGACGGGCGCCCGCCGCGGCGGAAGGCCCTCAGCCGGGTGATGCCCATGAAACTCGTTCGATTCCTCGCGCTCGTTGTGGCCCTCGCGGTGGTGCCCATCGCCGTCGACTCCTCGTCGACGCCGGCCGTCGCCGCCAAGGGCATGGTCGTGTCCCAGAATGCCATCGCCTCCGCTGTTGGCGTCGAGGTGCTCAAGGCCGGCGGGAATGCGGTGGACGCTGCCGTGGCGACGGCTTTCGCGCTGGCGGTCGTCCACCCGACGGCGGGCAACATCGGCGGCGGCGGGTTCCTCGTCTACCGTTCGAATGCTGGCGGGAGCGCGGCCTACGACTTCCGGGAGATGGCTCCCTCCGCCTCGTCCCCGACGATGTTCCTCAAGGACGGGAAGTACGATTCGACCCTGCACCACAACAGCTACCTGTCGGTGGGCGTGCCGGGCACCGTGGCCGGGCTGCACCTGGCCTGGAAGGAGCAGGGGAAGCTGCCCTGGAAGCGGCTCGTCGACCCGGCGGTCGCGCTCGCGCGCGACGGGTTCCCTCTGAGCGAGGGGCTGGCGCGGTCGCTGGCGGGCGTCCTGAAGTCGATGCAGAAGTACCCGGCCTCGGTGGCGCAGTTCTCGAAAAACGGGACGCCGTACGAGGCGGGCGAGATCTTCAGGCAGCCCGACCTCGCGAAGACCCTGGCGCGCATTGCCGAGAGCGGGCCGGCCGGGTTCTACGAGGGCGAGACGGCCCGGCTGCTGGCGAAGGACATGGCGGAACACGGCGGCCTCATCACCGAGGCCGACCTGAAGGCCTATGCGCCCATCCGCCGCGAGCCGATCCGCGGCACCTACCGCGGGCACGAGATCCTGTCGATGCCGCCGATCAGCTCGGGAGGCACCGCGCTCGTCCAGATGCTGAACATCCTCGAGGGGTACGACCTCGCCGCGAACGGATGGGGATCGGCCGCCAACGTCCACCTGATGACCGAGTCGATGCGGCGGGCGTACGCGGACCGCGCGCGCTACCTGGGCGATCCCGCCTTCAATCCGCAGATGCCCATCGCGAAGCTCACCTCGAAGGACTACGCCGTCGCGCTGCGCCGGACGATCAGTCCCGAGCGGGCCTCGGTGTCGTCGCCGACCAGCTTCGAATGGCCGATCGAATCCGATGAGACCACCCACTTCTCGGTGGTGGACGCCGACCGGAACGCCGTGGCGCTCACCTACACCCTCGAGGCGGGGTACGGGTCGAAGATTGTCGCGCCAGGCACGGGTTTCCTGCTGAACAACGAAATGGGGGACTTCAACGCCGGACCGGGCCTGACGAATGCCGACGGGCTGATCGGGACTGAACCGAACCTGGCGGCTCCGGGGAAGCGCATGCTCTCCAGCATGACGCCGACGATCATCACCAAAGACGGCGCGCTCTTCATGGTGACGGGCAGCCCTGGCGGACGGACGATCATCAACACCGTCCTGCACACGATCCTCAACGTGATCGACCACGGCATGAACGCGCAGGAAGCAGTCGACGCGGCGCGCTTCCACCACCAGTGGCTGCCGGACCGCATCGTCTTCGAGCGGAACGGCCTCTCGCCCGACACCATCGCTATCCTCAAGAGTCGCGGCCACACGCTGACGCCCACCGGGGCCCAGGGAGTCGCGGAAGTCATCATCGTCGACGCGCGAACCGGGAAGCTCAATGGCGGGGTGGATCGGCGGGCACCGGATGGGGGAGCGGCGGGATTCTGATACCTATCAGAAGACAGAAGACAGAAGAAGACCAAAGGCGAAGACAAAGACAGAGACAACCGCTCAAGAGCCACACTCGTCAGGAGACGGTAGACAGTAGGCTGGCTTCAAGGCCGCCGGGGGATGCTGCGAGAAGCTCCGCCCGGTCGTGTCCCAGGGCGGTGCGAGCCCCTTGAGCCGGGCCGGCACGCAACAGGTCGCAAACCGGACCGTGAGGGGGCGACACGCGTGGGGATGGGGGTCCCCACGCCGTTCAGCAGGACGAACGCCCGGCAAGGTGCGGTTTGCCGGCCCGCGCGAGTGGGGCCGAGCAGCATCCCCCGGCGGCCGACTGTGCCTGCAGCGAGAGACCATGCATCGAATTGCCCCTGCACAGCTGAAGCGAGGCGTCACGCTCGACGCCGTCCCGCGCGAGGCGGAGTTCGACACCGCAACGTCCGGTTCGGCCGAGACGGCCCGCCGAATTCGAGGGCGGGCGCTCATCTTCTGGGATCCGGCCGTTCCCGGGAAGAAACGCGACGCGATCGACACGGACCAGATTACGCCCGCGGCCGACTGCGTCTCGGAGAGCCTCGCCACGCTCGACGAGCGCTGGAAGGCGGGCGCGTTCCGGTACGTCATGCCCGACTTCCGGGCGCGCGTGCACGCGGGCGAGACGTTTCTGATTGCGGGAGAGCGCTTCGCCATCGGCTCGTCGCGCGAGATGAGCCCGGCCGGCCTGAAGGGCATTGCCGAGGAGGCCGGGCGCGAGATGGTGATCGTCTGCGGCGGGAACATGGGTGACATCTTTCGCCGCAATGCCCTGAACCTCGGCCTCCACGTCGTGCAGTGCCCCGAGGCCGTGGCCGACGCCCAGAACGACGACGAGTTCAGTTTCGATCCGTCCGCCCGCACGCTGCGCAACGAGACACAGGCGAAGGACTACACGCCGCTGCCCCTGACCCCGACGGAGGAGGGCATCCGACGCACGGGCGGGATCTTCGCCGTCGGCCGGCGGGAACTGCGGCGCTCGATCGAACAGCGTCCGCGCATCGAATGGCCTGACGAGGAGATTGCGCGGGCGATGACGACGACCGAGCAGATCGTCTGGGCCCATCGCGTCGACAAGGACGCCGAAGCCACGCCGGGCCGGACGCTGCGCGTCTATGCGGATCTCCTGCCGGCGTCCGACGGCACCGCGCCGTTCGCCATCCACACGTTCAACCGGATCACCGGCGGCGACCTGATCGCGCCGCGGCAGGCGGCGATCGCCAACGACCACTTCGTGTTCACCGGCAGCGAGGCCGACGACCGGCAGACCGGCATCGGACGCGAGTTCGCCGGGATGCACGGCCTCGGCAAGCCGTACTACGCGGAGCCGGGCGACGGCATCTTCCACTTCTACTTTCCGGAGCAGGGCCTGGTCATGCCCGGGCAGTTCATCCCCGGCGCCGACTCGCACAGCCGCGCGTACGGCGCGTACGGCGCCGTCGGCTTCGGCGTCGGCTCGACGACGCTCGGCTTCGGGTGGGCGACGGGCTACGTGTACTTCACCGTCGCACGCCAGCGGCGGGTGGTCTTCACGGGGCGTCTCGAACCCTGGGTCACCGGCAAGGACATCGTCCTCGAACTGCTCAGGCGGTGGGGCGCGGCCCAGGCGCAGGGGATGTCGGTGGAGTTCGTCGATGCGGCACGCCAGCTGCCGATGGCCTACCGCAACACGATCGCGAACATGATGGCGGAGGCCGAGGCGCAGAACGGGATCTTCGCGCCGGACGACACGACGCTGGCCTGGTACCGCGCGAAGGGCCTGGTTGACCTACCGTACCCTGCTTTCGGCCCGGGCGCAGACGCGCGCTTCGACATCGACGAGGTCTTCGACCTCTCGGCCGTGGTGCCCATGATCGCGAAGCCGTTCAGCCCCGGCAACGCGTTTCCGGCAGATGAGGTCGCCAGAGAGCGGATCGAGTTCGCCAAGGCGATGATCGGTTCCTGCACGAACGGCAGTTACGACGATCTGCTGAGCGCGGCGCTGGTCGCGCGCGCGGCGCGCACACACGGACTCACGCGCGCGGTACGACCGCTCATCGTGTTTCCAGGGTCTGGCGGCGTGGCCCGGCAGATCGAGCAGGCCGATCCGCGGCTGGGCGGCGAATCGATTGCCTCCGTCCTGCGCGGCATCGGCGGTGAACTGCGCCAGTCCTGGTGCGGGCCGTGCTTCGGACAGGGCCCCGACGCGTTGACGAAGGGGCAGCGGGCCATCACCTCGTTCAACAGGAACTGGCAGAACCGCATGGGGCTCGGCGGCGAGGGCTATCTGGCCAGCCCGTCGGTCGTCGTCGCCTCGGCGCTCGCCGGCTACATGGCGCCGCCCAGTGAGCTGGGGCTCGTCTGGGATGCCGAGCGGTTCGGCCTCTAGCCCAGGGCTAGGCCCTCATGCAGAACCACGTGCAACCCTGGGACGTCGTCGGCGTCGGGGCGAGCTGCATCGACCTCGTGTGCCGCGTGCCGGTGTTTCCGGAGGCGGGGACGGCCCGCTCGAAGGTTCGCATCGGCGAGCAGCATCGGGCCTGCGGCGGTCAGGTGGCGACTGCGCTCGCCACCTGCGCGAGCCTCGGCCTGCGCGCCAGCTACGTCGGGGCGATCGGTGACGACGACGACGGCGCGCGAGTACTGGCGGAATTGGCATCTCGCGGAATCGGTACGAGTGGTGTGCGTGTTGTCGAGTGCCCGACGGCGACCGCCATCCTCCTCATAGACGAGGCGGGCGAGAGGCTCGTACTGTGGCGGCGGCATCCGGATCTCGTCATGGGGCCGGACGCGACGATCGAGCGCAGCGTCGAGCACGCCAGACTGGTGCACGTCGATGATGTAGATGTGGAGGCTTCGATCCAGGCCGCGCGGCTGGCGCGCGAGCGTGGCATCCCGGTGACCTGCGATATCGATCACGTGGCCGGGCGCACGAAGGACCTGCTGTCGCTGGTGAGCATGCCCGTGCTCGCCGAGCACGTGCCGGCGGCGCTGACGGGCGAATCGGATCCTGAGCGAGCACTCCGCCTGCTTGGCCGCGGACGATCCCAGCCGATCGTGGTCACGCTCGGCGCGCGCGGAGCGATGGCGCTCGCGGACGACGAGATCCTGATGTGCCCGGGCTTCCCCGTGCAGGCGGCGGATACCACCGGGGCCGGGGATGTGTTCCGCGGCGGTTTCATCACCGCGCTCCTGCGCGGAGAGGCCCTGCCGGACGTGATGCGTTTCGCCAACGCCGCGGCGGCCGTGAGCTGCACGCGTGTAGGGGCGATGGCAGGCGTCCCGACGCGAGAGGAGGTCGAGGCGCTGCTGGCGCGGGGCCCCCGGGTCTGAAGACCCGGGGCTCCATCGGACGGTCGGCGCCCGGGACCTGAACGATGGAGGCCGGGCCGTGAAGGATGGAGGCCGGGTCTTTAGACCCGGCAGGGGATGACGTCGTGGACACGGTCAATCTCGCCGAGAGGCTGGCGCTGATCGCCGAACACTGGAGCCCGAAAATCGTCGGCGAGGTCAACGACTGTCACGTGAAGCTCGTGAAGCTGCAGGGCGAGTTCGTCTGGCACGCGCACGAGTCCGAGGACGAGCTGTTCCTCGTGCTGCACGGATGCCTGACGATGAGGTTCCGGGATCGCGACGTCGAGATCCGTCCGGGCGAGTTCATCATCGTGCCCAGAGGCGTGGAGCACTGCCCCGTGGCGCCCGACGAAACGCACGTGCTGCTGCTCGAGCCGAGGTCAACCGTCAACACCGGCACAGCCGGCGGCGAGCGGACGCGCGAGGCCGATTGGATCTGAGGAAGTCGTCAGCGCAGCAGATCCTCCACGGACGCCGCGTCCAGGCTCTCGACGGTCCGGTGCACGCCCGCCGAACGCAGGCGCGCCGCGCTGTAGGTGGTCGTGACGCCCATCACCTCTAGGCCGGCCGCCAGTGCCGCGCCAGCCCCTCCAGGCGAATCCTCGACGGCGAGAACGGGCAATCCCTCGGTGAGCAGTCGCTTCTGGATGAGCCTCCGTACCGCGAGGCGGTACCCTTCCGGGTCGGGCTTCGGCCGGGACACCTGCTCGGCCGCAACGATGGTCGTGACGACGTCTTTCAGGCCGGCCCGGCGCACCGCTTCGACGACCTCCGCCCGAGCCGCGCCCGAGACGATCGCGACGGGGACCCGCGCAGCGACGCCCCGCACGAGGCGGATGACGGCCTCCGAGATGCCGCCGCCCGGCGGCAGGATGGCGCGGTAGATCCGCCGCTTGCGCGCGACGAGGCGATCGAGACCGATCGGAAGGGAGATGCCCGCGTCCCGGACGATGAGCCGCAGCGCGCTGTGATCGTCGTAGTGCAGGTAGCGGGCCTTGTACTTTGCCCAGCCGACGGTGATGCCGTAGGGCGCGACGGCATCGCGCATCGCCTGCCAGTGCCAGGGCTCGTCTTCGATGAGCACGCCGTTGAAGTCGAAGAGCACGGCCGCGATGCGAGGTACGGGCGAGCGGATCGAGATCGACCGCCGGTGCGCTTCGAGTCCCTCGAGCGCGGCGAGGCGGGCAGCCGATGGCGCCAGCCGCCTGGCCCCCGTGCGCGTCACGCGCTGCACGGTGACGACCTTCAGGAAACGGAGGACCGACAAGCCGCCGGTGTGGCGCGCGGCGCCCGAGGTCGGCAGCGTGTGGTTCGGGCCCGACACGTAGTCGCCGAAGGCCACCGCCGCGTCTCGCCCGACGAAGAGTGACCCGTAGGACCGCAGCCGCCGGACGAACGGGTCCGGCCGCGCGACCTGCAGACTCAGGTGCTCGGGAGCGACCTCGTCCGAGGCAGCGCAGGCCTCCTCGGCGCGTGCGACGCTACGAATGACGAGCCCCTCCATGGCCGCCTCCGCCGCCTGCCGGTTCGGCGATTCCGAGGGCAGCTGGGCAAGCTGGCGGCGGATTTCGTGCCTGACCTTTCCGGCAAGTCCAGGGGCGCCCACGGTGAAGAGCCACAGGCGCGCATCGGGATCGTGCTCGGCCTGCGCCACGAGATCGGAGGCGACGATCGCAGCGTCAGCCGACTCGTCGGCAATGACCGCCAGTTCGGATGGCCCTGCGATGAGATCGATGCCGACTTGCCCGACGAGCTGGGCCTTGGCTTCGGTGACGAACCGGTTGCCTGGGCCGACGATGATGTCGACGGCTGGAATCGGACCGGCGCCGTATGCCAGCGCCGCGATGGCCTGGGCGCCGCCTGCGGCGAACACGCGGTTGACACCGGCGATCCGCGCCGCGGCCAGAATCGCGGGATGGATAGTCCCGTCCCGGCGTGGCGGCGTCGCGAGAACGATCTCCCGGCACCCCGCCACGCGAGCGGGAATCGCGCCCATCAGCACCGACGAGCACAGCGGATGCCGTCCGCCGGGCACGTAGACGCCGACGCGATCGATGGGCAGGAGGCGCTGTTCGAGGACGAGGCCGGGTTCCGTCATTCGGACGGGCTGGAGTGAACGCCGCTGAGCCATGGCGAAGCGGTGGATTCTGGACGCCGCCTCGACGAGCGCGTCGAGGGTGACCGCGTCGACCTCGGACCAGCCCTGACGCCACTCGGCCGCGGATACTTCAAGCGCGGGACGCTCGGTTCCGTCGAAACGCCGCGTGAAGCGGTGAACCGCGCTTTCGCCTTCACGGCACACGGCTTCCAGGATCCTGCCGACCGTACGCGTCGTCTCGCGGCGGTTGCGTTCTTCTCGTGTCACTGCAGAAAACCCCCGTTCTACCGCGGGTTTGGTCCGGGAGTGGTCCCGGAGTTGCTCCGGGGGCGACCCGCTCGACCTCGCAACTCGGCCTGGACCTCGCGAAGGCCGACGCCCTGAGCCTCCAGCAGGACCATCGTATGGTAGAAGAGGTCGGCCGCCTCCCAGACGAGATTGGCCCTCGTGTCGGCGGAGCAGACCTCCGCGGCCTCTTCCGTGATCTTGGCCCGGACCAGTTCCGGATCGCTCAGCAGCCTCGCCGTCCAGGAGCGGGCTGGATCATCGCCGCGCCGGGAGCCGATGATGGCCGCGAGCGAGTCGAGCGTGAACGAAGGGACGTCTCCGAAGCAGGTCACCCTGCCCGTGTGACAGGCTGCGCCGCGTTGATCCACGAGGAAGAGCAGCGTGTCGGCGTCGCAGTCGTAGCGCACGCCCAGGAGGGCCTGGGTGTGCCCGCTCTCGTCGCCCTTGCGCCAGAGTGCCTGTCGGCTGCGCGACCAGTACACACCGCGTCGCAGGGTGAGCGCCTCACGCAGCGACTCCTGGGTACTCCAGGCGAGCATGAGCACGCGGCCATCCGCAGCCTGCGCGATCGTCGGAATCGGACCCTTCTCGAAAGCCGGCAGGGTCAGCAGTGCGTCATCGAGCGACAGTGCGCCGGTGTAGAGCGACATCCCGACCTGGACGTCGCAGCCCAATGCCTCGAGCCCGCGCACGTCGGCGAGGTCCCGCACCCCGCCCGCGACGGTGACGGGCACTCGAACCTGGCCCACGAGCTCTCGCACAGGGTCGAGGGGGACGCCGCTCATCGTGCCCTCGACCTCGACCTGCGTGAACAGGAATCCGCTGCAGAGCGGCTCGAGGCGGCGGGCGCGATCGGCGACCAGTTCGCCCGTGTCCGCCGTCCATCCGCGGTCGGTGACCCGACCGCCCCGAGCGTCGACGGCCACGTGCAGCCACTCAGGCGGGAAACGGCCGAGGAACTCCGGCGTCGCCGCGGTCCCGACCACAACGCGGGTGGCGCCACCCTTGATGAGATCTTTGACGTCTTCGCCGGTGCGCACGCCGCCACCGACGCGACACCTGGCCACGCGGCACAGCTCCTTCACGAGGTCCCGGTTGCTGCCCCGCCCGAGCGCGGCATCGAGATCCACGACGGCAATCTCACCATAGAAGGCGAAGCGTCTCGCCAGATCGACGGGCGACTGCTCGGCTGTCAGTACGTGCTGCCGGCCCTGCCGGAGCTGCACCGCCTGACCGCCCATGAGGTCGATGCTGGGAACGATCACAGGCGCACCTCCAGGCCTGCGTCCCGGAGCGCCAGCTTGGCCTCCCGGACGGTCATGTCACCATCGTGGAAGATAGACGCCGCCAGAACGGCGTCGGCCTCGCCCTCCCGGAGCGCCCGGACGAGATCGCCGGTCGAACCGGCCCCACCCGATGCGATCACCGGCACGGGAACAGCCCGGGCGACCTCGCGGGTCAGCGCGAGATCGTAGCCCCCGCGCGTGCCGTCGGCGTCCATGGCGTTGAGCAGGATCTCACCGGCACCGAGGCGCACGGCCTCGCGCGCGAAGGCCACGGCGTCCAGCCCCGTGCCTTTCGTCCCCCCGTGCGTCGTGACCTCGGCCCACGTGCCGCGCCACTGGGCATCGACCGAGATGATGACGAACTGGCTGCCGAATCGATCGGCGGCACGCCGAATCAGGTCAGGCGTTTCGACGGCGGCGGTTCCGAGCGAAACCCGGTCGGCTCCGGCGAGCAGCAACTCGCGCATCTCCTCAATCGTCCGGATTCCGCCTCCCACACTGAACGGCACGCGCAATTCCGCGGCGACACGCGAGACGAGGTCGTACAGCGGCCGGCGTTCCTCCTGTGAGGCTGACACGTCGAGCAGGCACACCTCATCCGCGCCGTCCTCGTCGTAGGCGCGCGCCCGGCTGACCGGATCGCCGGCGTCCCGGAGGTTGCGAAAGCGGACGCCCTTCACGACGCGGCCGTTCCTGATATCGAGGCAGGGAATGACCCGGTGCGGCCGCCCGCGCGACGCGCCGAGTGGTTCCGGCTCAGGCCGACTCCCGACTCCCGCCTGCCGCGACGGAGCCACTGGGCAGCGCGTGTGGCGAAGTCGGGACTCCCGAATCCCGTCGACGGCGGGCGCATGTTCTCGCTGCCGTGGACGGTCGCCAGCCGTGTTGCCCACGTCCGGCCTTTCGCGCATGTCGTCGATCAGCGCGGCGAGGAGCGCGGCTCCGTCGTGTCCGCTCTTCTCCGGGTGGAACTGCAGACCACGAACCGGGCCCCAGGCGATCGCTGCGGTGAACGGAACCGGACTCGCCGTCTCGGCGACGGAGCCGACGTGGTTCGGCGGGAGCGCGAAGGAGTGAGCGTAGTAGGCGTGGAAGCGTGGCGGGACGCCGCGCCACGCGGGTGCCTGCGGATCGCTCGCGACGACCGGCGCCCACCCGATGTGCGGCACCAGCGGGGCGTCCAGCTTTCTGATCGTGCCCGGCACCAGACCCAGGCCCTCGGTGCCCGGATCCTCGTCGCTGCCGTCGAACAGCAGCTGCATGCCCAGGCAGATGCCGAGCAACGGACGGCCAGAGCGCGCCCACGCGCGAATGGGCTCCCACAGCGCCGCCTCTCGCAGACGTGCGGCCGCCGGGGCGAAGCGTCCGACGCCAGGCAGCACGAGGATATCGACGCTGTCGAGATCGGCGGGGCCGGTCACACGGCTCATTCCCGCGCCAAGGCGTCCGATTGCCGCCTCGACGTTGCGGAGGTTTCCGGCGCCGTAGTCGATGATGCCGATCATGTCCAGCCCTCCAGCAGGCCCTTCGTGCTCGGCACGAGGCCACGATAGCGGCCGTCACGGGCGACGGCCAGCTTCAGAGCCTTGCCGACGGCCTTGAAGATCGCTTCGGCAGCGTGATGATCGTTCCCGCGGTAGGGCATGACCACGTGCAGGTCGGCCGCGGCGCCGCGCGCCAGGCCGCGGAAGAACTCGGGAATGAGGTCGGTATCGAGTTCGCCCGCTCGCGCCCGGCGGAACCGCGCGCGCCAGGTGAGCGACGGGCGGCCGGAAAGGTCGATGGCGGCCAGCGCGAGGGCGTCCTCCATCGGGAACGCGAAGAAGCCCGTGCGCTCGATGCCTCGACGGTCACCCAGCGCCTGCGCGAAGGCCTGGCCCAGGACGATGCCGCAATCCTCGACGAGGTGGTGCTGATCGACGTGCAGGTCGCCGGAGGCCTCGAGCGTCAGATCGAATCCGCCGTGCATCGCGAGGGCCGTGAGCATGTGGTCGAAGAACCCGATGCCAGTCGATGCCGAGACGCGTCCGCGCCCGTCGAATCCGAGCGTCACGGTGATGTTCGTCTCGCGCGTCCGGCGCGACACGTGGGCCGTCCGACGCCTGCGCTGGCGCGTCGTTCCATCCGAAGACCCGGCCCGAGGTGTCATGAACCCCCTCCTGTCTCGGTCGCGATCTCGCGAAGCACCCCCGCCAGTTCGTCGAGGCAGCGGGTGGTGTCCTCCCGTGTGCCCACGCCGATGCGCAGCGTGCCCTGCAGCAGCGGGTGCCCGCTCCGGTCGCGGACGAGCACGCCACGCGCCCCGAGCCGCTCGCGGATCAGCGGCGCGTCATGTCCGAAACGCGCGATCACGAAGTTCGCGTCGCTCGGGTAGCTGGGAATCCCGAGACGGGTGAGTCCCTCTCTCAGCAGACTTCGGGACTCGCGCACCTCCGCCGCGTACGACGCTGCCCATTCGGGATCCTCGAGCGCCGCTTCCACCGCCACCAGCGCGAGAGCGTTGACGGCGTAGGGCGAGCGCATCCGCGCCAGCCACGCGATCGTGTCGCGGTGCCCGGCCAGCACGCCGATGCGTAGTCCGGCCAGGCCGAAGGCCTTCGAGAACGTGCGTGCGACAAGGACGTTCGGCAGACGCGCGATGAGGGAACGCGACGTGCGTCCGGCGAATTCCGCGTACGCTTCATCGACCAGGATGAGCCGATCGGGCTGGGCCGCAGCCAGGTCTTCTACGAGTCCTTCGGGCACGGCGGTGCCCGTCGGATTGTGCGGATCGCCGAGCACGATCAGCCTCGTCTCGGACGCCAGCGCATCGTGCAGACCGTCCACGGGGAATCCGAGGTCCTCCTCGACGGTGACCGGGACGATATCCGCGCCGGCCAGCGTCGCGTAGAAGCGATACATGGCGTAGCCGGGCTCGAGCAGCACCACGCGCTCACCGGACTGAACGTAACCATCGCACACGAGGCGAATGCCTTCGTCGGCGCCCGACGTCAGGATGAAGTCCTCCTCGTCGCCGAATCCGAAGTGGCGGCGGATCGCCTGTCTTGCCCCGCTCTCGTCCGGGTAGAGCGCGAGATCCTCTCCAGAGATAGACGCGAGCCGTTCGAGGACGCGGGGACTCGGCCCGACGGTGTGCTCGTTGAAGTCGAGGCGGAGCAGGCCGCGGCGCCCGGCGGTGTGCACCGTGTACGGCGCGAGCCGCTGCACGTCCGGGACGGGAATCGGGGCGGTCACGGGATCACCTGCTCGAGGGCGTACGCGATGAGATCGGTGGCGCCGGCAGCCTTCAGCGCCAGGATGACCTTCGGAAGCTGCGTCCGCGGGACCGCGGCCTTGACGCCGTAGCCCTGCCCGCCGAACAGCGGCTGAATGGTCGGCGACTTCATGGCAGGCAGCACGGCGACGACAGCGTCGAGGCGATCAGCGGGGACGTTGACTTCGACGAGGACCCGCGTCCTGGCGTCCAGCACGGCACGCAGCATCATGCCCAGCGCGTCGATCCGGTCGCGCGTCACCGGATCCTCGATTGCGCGCTTGGACGCGATGAATCGCGTCGACGAGAGCAGGACATCGGCGACGACCTCGAGACGGTTCTCGCGCAGCGTCGTGCCGGTCGCGGTCAGATCGAGCACGAGGTCCGCGTCTTCCGGAGGGAACACCTCGGTCGCGCCGTAGGTCCGGATGAAGACGAACGGCCATCCGCGCTCGGTCACGAAACGGCGGGTCAGGTGCTCGAACTCTGACGCGACGACGATCGGGCGCCCGAGAGCGCCGAGGCGCGCGCCGAGACCCTCGGGAGCAGCGGCTACGAGCGTGACCGGATCGAGACCGGTGTCGAGCACTTCGATGACGTCGGCGCCGGTTTCGACCAGCCAGTCGTATCCCGTGAAGCCGCAGTCGTGCGCCCCGAGTTCCACGAGCTTCGGGATGTTCTGCGGCTTGAGGTACTTCGCTTCGACCGTCGGATCAGAAACCCACGGCCGGTATGAGCGGCCGTTGCTCTGGATTCGGAGTCCGGCGTCGCCCAACAGCCTCAGGGTCTGGTCCATGATGCGGCCCTTGGGCAGGGCCATCGTCAGATTCGTGCCCACCTGTCACCTCTCGTGCCGCCCGGACCGTTGGTTCGCCCTGAAGACCGAGACCGTTCATGCCGGGCACCGGACCGGTGGGCCGGTGCGCGCAGAAGAGCGGGGTCTCAGCCTCGCGTGCGAGGCGGTCGCCGAATCAGTTGTAGAGAAGTCTGCGTCCGGGCGGAGAGGCTAGCGCGAGCGGCGGCCGGCCGGCACTCTCGATGCGCGGACGCATCGATGGGTGTGATGGTGCGGGGTGGACGAGTGGACGCGACGTGCGGCCGCCATGGGAAGAGCGTAGCGGCAGCGAAGAACACGTGTCAAGTCGGGGACCGGGGACCGGGGATCGGGGATCCGTGGATGTCCCCAGTCCCCATTCGGTGTCACAAGGGCGAGGTCGGTTTGCCGCGCCGCAGCCGGCAGCCGGGGTAGACGAGGTTGTGATTCCTCACGGCTTCGGTGTCCGGCGGGCTCGGCGAGCCCGCCCTACCGTCCCCGGTGTGGTAGGGTGCGGTCGCCGACCGCGCCGAGACAGTGACACGCGCGGATCCGCAGAGGATCACCGATGAGCGTTCAGCGGCTCAGCGGCAGGGGGACGAAGGCTGTGCCGTTCCAGCGCCGCAGCGGGAAGAACTCGCGCGCGGGATCCACCGTGTCTGGCGCGTTGCCCGGGACCACCCCACTGCGCGTCAGCGCGCGCCAGACAGTCATGTACCCGTCACCCGGGTTGGCCCACTGCGGGACCAGATCGCGGTCCAGCCGGTAGAAGGCTAGGGCGAGCGGCGCTGGCGTCTGGCCCAGCGCATGCTTGACGCCGACGACGATATCATCGGCCCCAACTTCCAGGCGGGCGACGCTGCTCGATGCATCGAGCGCGGCAAACCGCTCCGGCTTCGGAAAGACGATGAACCGCAGTGGCTCGCCTGGCGGGCAGTCCGTGCACCGGTAGTTCACGGTGGCGGCCGGAGCCGACCCGGAGAAGGCGATGGCGTCGAGGACCGCGAGGCTCGCGCCCTTCGATTCGTTGTGGCAGGCTCCGACCAGTAGCACGCCGCGGTCGTCCATCCGATCCAGGACCACGGCGTCGATGTAGCCGTTGCTCCAATACTCTCCAGCGGGTTGACCCGTGCGGGGGTCCAGTCGCTGGAGGACCGACGGGTACATCTGTGCATGGATACTGACCGCCCAGAGTGCTGGCGTGCCCTCGCGCTCAGGGGCTGCCGTCACGAAGTACCGATAGGGAAGGAACGGTCGGCCGAATCGTTCACCACCGAAGCTGATCTCACGTTCGACCCGGTGTACCCACCGTGGCGAACCGTCGGCGTTCAGGCAGAACAGTCCAGGCACCTCCGTGCGCCGATCCAGCCCCCGTGGCCGTCCCATGATCAGGACCTCCGGCACCTCGTCGCCATCGACATCGACGATGCCCACGGCGGCCGGAACCGACCCGTCTTCGACACGGTCTGCGGGCGGGAGCTGTATCACGAACGGTAGCTCGCGGCGCCAGATCTCCGTTCCGGCCGCGTCGAGTGCGACGACCATCCGGCCTTCGATGCGGGTCGAAGCGGGCACGGCGACCGGGGCGGGCGTCGGGAGAAACAGGCCTCTGACGTGCCAGAGCACGGCCAACAGCGTGACGGCCCCCAGGATCGACACGACGGTTCTGCGCCGTCCCGACAGCCGGGGCGTGGACGGTGGTGGCGGCACGAGGTCCGCTTCAGTGACGCCGGCGGTCCGGTCCTGAGAGGGGTCGGTATCGGTTGGATCGTCTCCGCCATCGTTCGCTCCGACCGCCGCGCGCGCGCGCGTCGCGGCCGCGCTGATGAGCCACTCGTCGACCTCTGCGGCGAACGCAAAGACGGATTCGGCTCGACCACCCCTGCCCGCCAGTCGCCTGACAGGCAGACCGTGTTCCTTCTCCCATCGCTGGACGGTACGGGTGCCTCTCCCGACGTACCGGGCGATCTCCTTCCAGCCGCTGAGGCGTCTGGCTTCGTCGGGTGTCGGGTTCCCTGCGTCCGGGACGTGTGCGTTGTCAGCCATGCGGCGGGCGTAACAAGTCGGGGGCGACGTCGGTCAGCCTACCGGCCGTGCCGGACGAGTGCAAGAGTGTGCAATCGAGAAAAAACAGTGTGCAACCTCGCTTGACAGATGGCCGGAGCTCTGGTTGAATTTCAGCCCCCCTGCGATTGCCCCTGACGTCCCTCCGCACGCGGAAGGCGGCGACGCACCTGCAGTAGAATCGCAGGGTCAGGAGTCGATCGCCACCCTCCATGCCGAGCCCGTCGCCCGCCGCCCGCGCACGCGCCGAGGCCTTCCTCCGCGTCGCCGCAGACTTCGACCTCGGCGATCTCGTCACCGAAGCCGCCCACCCTCGATCGATCGCACTCAGTCGGGCCGCCCGAGAGAGCGCCGCGGCGGGATTGGCGATGCTGTTCGACATAGACCGCGATGTGCTGGCGGCGTACGACACCTGGGCGCGCAGCGGACAACCCGAACGGCTCTCCGCCGCGGTGCTCGCCGCCCTCGGCCGCGGCGGGCGCGTGTTCTTTACCGGCTGCGGTGCGACTGGGCGACTGAGCATCCAGCTCGACTCGATCTGGCGCCACGTCTGGCGGCGTCGCCGCGAGGCCGGCCTGGACGTGCCCTCGCCGGACGTCTGGGAGGACCGGACGCGCAGCGTGATGGCCGGTGGAGACTACGCCCTCATCAGGTCGGTCGAGGGCTTCGAGGACTTCTCCCCGTTCGGCCGGAGGCAGATGGCCGATCTCGGACTCGCGGCCGGCGATGTCGTCTTCGCCATTACCGAGGGAGGGGAGACGCCTTTCGTCATCGGCACGGCGTGGCAGGGCGTCGAGATCGGCGCGCACGTGTTCTTCGTCTACAACAACCCGGACGACGTGCTGCGGGCGCACGTGCGCCGCAGCCGAGAGGTCCTGGACGATCCGCGGATCGAGAAGGTCAACCTGACCACCGGGCCGATGGCCGTCACCGGATCGACGCGGATGCAGGCCACGAGCATCCAGCTCCTGGCCCTGCTCACCGTGCTGGAGATCGTGCTGCGGACACTGCTCGCCAACGCGAGGACATCGGAGGCCGATCTGGGACCGCCGGACGCGGTGCCGGACGACATGCGCGCAGCCCTTCGGGCGGTACACGACGAGTTGATGGAGCCTCGGCTCCTGGCCCGGCTGGCCAGCTTCGTCGAGGCCGAAGAACGGACGTACCGTTCGGGCGCGCGCTGCTCGTATCTGGCCGCTTCGCTCGGCATCGACGTGCTGACCGACACGACCGAGAGAAGTCCGACCTTCTGTACCCCGCCGTTCCGCAAGTGGGACGACCCCCGGGCGGCGGACTCGTGGGCCTTCCTGTTCACGCCTCGGTCGTCCACCGACCTCGCCTGGCACGCGCTGCTGGGGCGCCGGCCACAGACGATCGAGTGGTCCGAGGCCGACCTCCGGACCATGCTTGACGCCGCAGCCGCGGCTCGCCAGGCGGCGGTCCTCCGCGAGATCGGGCTCGGGGAGCTGATGCGATTCCGGATCGGCCTCGACGGACTTGACGGCCGCCCGGTTCGTCCGGGCGATGGAGTCTCGGCCGTCATCCGCCGGCAGGATGCCGCCCTGCTGTCGAGGGACGGGGTGTTCGCGCGTCAGCTCAGGCAGGCACGTCAGGCGGGAGGCTGGACGGCCCTTGCGGCACTCGGTGACGGCCCCTGGCTGAGCGTGCTGGAATCGGACGCCGCTGGGGCGGGCCTCGTCGATGTGCTCGTACCGGTTCGCACGCCGGCCATCCGGTTCCTCGTCGACGCGCCCGCACGAATCGGGACCAAGCTGCTGCTGAACGCGCTCTCGACCTGCACGATGGTCCGCCTGGGGCGGGTGCTCAGCAATCGCATGATCTGGGTCGTGCCCAGCAACCTGAAGCTCATCGACCGCGCGACGCGCTACGTCCGCGATCTCGCCGGAGTCTCGTACGCCGACGCGTGCGCAGCGCTGTTCGACGTGCTCGAGTACGCGGAGTCCCGGCGCCAGGCAGGGCTGGCCTATCCGCCGCCCGTCGGCGTGGCCGTCATGCGCCTGAGGCACGGACTCGACTTCGACGAAGCCGAGGCACGCCTGGCGGACGAATTCGGGGCGCCGTAGCGCCGCGCGTCGGCCGAACGCACGAGTCCACGCACCCAGGTGCGTGCCGGCCCCACTCGGCGGTACAATGAACCGGTCCGGGACCCTCCCGGGCGCCCAGGCGCTGCCCCCGGCTCCTGTCTCCATCCCCAGTCCGCTGGCCCCGCAGACGGTATGGCGCGCCTCGCAGGGACATCTCCGGCATCGAGGAGGACTCATGAACATTGGTATTCCACGCGAGCGACGCGTTGACGAGCATCGCGTCGGACTCACGGCCATCGGCGTCGGCCTGCTGACGGCTGCCGGCCACACCTGCTTCGTCGAGAAAGGGGCAGGCGAGGGCGCCGGCTTCGCCGACATCGACTACGAGCGGCAGGGCGGCCGCATCGTCTACTCGGGCGAGGAGGCCTACGGCCGCGCGGATCTCGTGCTCAAGGTCTCGAAGCCGACCGCGGAAGAGGCGGAGTGGATCCGGGAGGAATCGATCCTCATGGGGTTCATGCACCTCGCTGCCGGGCGCCGCGAGCGCGTCGAGACGCTGCTGGCGAAGAAGGTGACGGTCATCGCGTACGAGACCATTCAGACCTGCGAAGGCTGCATGCCGGTGCTGGCGGCGCTGAGCCACCTCGCGGGCTTCATGGTGCCGCAGGTCGTGGGGTCCCTGTTGCAGAGCGACCGAGGCGGCAAGGGCATCCTGCTGTCCGGTACACCCGGCGTCGCGCCGGCCGAAGTGGCCATCCTGGGAGCGGGGACGTTCGGAACGGCCGCCGCTCGGGCGCTGCTGGGCCTCGGGGCGAGTGTCTACGTGCTCGACCAGGACCTGGCACGTCTCCAGGCCCTCGACGACCGCCTCGGCGCGGGCCGGAACATGGTGCTCATGGTGGCGCACGAGCACAACGTGCGGAAGGTGGCGTCCTTCGCCGACGTGCTGATCGGCGCGATTCACGTACCGGGCGCCAAGAGCCCGATCGTGGTCACGCGGGACGTGGTGCGGACGATGAAGCCGCGGTCGGTCATCATGGACATCGCCATCGACCAGGGCGGCTGCGTCGAGACCAGCCGGCCGACCACGCACCGCAACCCGACCTTCGTGGACGAGAACGTCATCCACTACTGCGTGCCGAACATGACGTCGGTGGTGGCACGGTCGGCGACGTACACCCTGCGAAACGCGGCCTGGCCCTTCATGTCGGCCGTGGCCGACCATGGGCTCGTCGGAGCGCTCGAGCAGATGCCGTCGCTGCGCCACGGCGTGGCCACGCACAACGGTGGGGTGGTCAACCCGATACTCGCCGAGCACATGGGAGTCGAGGGGGTGGCGCTGTGAGCTGGATGGATGTCTACCGAAAACGGGTGACGACGGCCGAGCAGGCGGTCGCCTGCGTGCAGTCCGGCCAGCGGGTGTTTCTCACCGGCAACTGCTCGGTTCCTCAAATCGTGGTCACCGCGCTGGTGAACCGCGCGATGGAACTGGAGAATGTCGAACTGTGTCAGGTGCTGACGTTCGGCAAGGCCGACTACGCCAAACCTGAGCTCGTGGGCCACCTGCGGATCAACACGCTGTTCATCAGCGACACCCAGCGGGCCGCGATTCACGAAGGCCGCGGTGACTTCACGCCCTGCTTCCTGGGCGAGGTGCCGCTCCTGTTCAAGAACGGCCAGCTGCCCGTCGACGTGGCGCTGGTCCACGTGAGCCCGCCCGACGAGCACGGGTTCTGTTCGCTCGGCGTCGAGGTCGGCGTGACGAAAACCGCCGCCCAGTCGGCGAAGGTCGTCATCGCCGAAGTCAACCCCAGGATGCCGCGCACGCTGGGGGATGCGTTCCTCCACGTCTCCAAGCTGACGCACATCGTCGAAGTGGATTACCCGCTGCCTGAAGTGAGCATGGCCGGCACGTCGGAAACGGCGGTACAGATTGCGACGCACGTGGCCCGGCTGATTCCGGATGGCGCCACGCTGCAGACGGGCATCGGAGCCATCCCCGATTCGGTGCTCCGGCAGTTGACGGACCGCAAGCACCTGGGCGTCCACACAGAGCTGTTTTCCGACGGGATCATCGACCTGGTGGAGCGCGGGGTGCTCGACGGGGAGATGAAGACGCTGCATCCCGGGAAGATCATCGCCGGGTTCATGATCGGGACGCAGCGGCTCTACGACTTCGTCCACGACAACCCGATCGTCGAGATGCACCCGACCGAGTACGTCAACGACCCGTTCATCGTGGCGCAGAACGACCGGATGGTGGCCATCAACTCGGCGATCGAGGTGGATCTCACCGGGCAGGTCTGCGCGGACAGCATCGGCCCGCGGATCTACAGCGGCGTCGGCGGCCAGGTCGACATGATCTACGGCGCGTCGCGCAGCAAGGGCGGCCTGCCCATCATCGCCCTGCCCTCCACGGCCGTCGTCAAGGGCGAGACGATCAGCAAGATCGTGCCGATGCTGAAGCACGGCGCGGGCGTCGTCACGACCCGCAACCACGTCCACTACGTCGTGACCGAATACGGCGTAGCGGATCTCTACGGCAAGACGATTCGCCAGCGCGCGCGCGCCCTCATCGACGTGGCGGCGCCGGAGTTCAGGGCCGAACTGGAACAGAAGGCGGGGGAGCTCAGGTATCTGTAGAAGACAGTAGATGGTAGATAGTAGATCGTAGACGGTGGACTGAAGGAGGCCGGCGCGCGCATGTGCCCGCCGGCCTCTCGTCTCTCCGGATCCCGGGGCCCGGGCCCCGGGATGGGTCCCTACCGCCGCATCCGGTTCACGAAGAAGCCGCCACCGCCGAGGACGAGGAAGATGATCGACTGCACGGCCGTGCGGTACTGCACGGTCTCTCCGGAGTACGCGAAGTAGAGGAACGCCAGGCCGATGGCGGCGATGAGCAGATAGACCCCGCTCATGACGCGCTGCGCACCGCGCCGCGTGGCGGGCGTGTCCTTGCCGAAGGCCCGGGCGAAGATGATAAGGCCGGTCGCCGCGACCACGTCGAGTACGGCGAACATCAGCCAGAAGGTCCGCGCCGTGGCGTCGGCTTCCGCCAATCCGACCAGCGGCTTCAGCATCCGCTCGTACATGAACGCGCCGAAGTTCGATCCCAGCAGCGATCCGAACACGCCGTAGAGGAAGGCGTAGCCCATGTAGACGGCCTTCCGGTCGGCCGGCGCGACCAGCCCGACGAAGCTGTAGTACTTCGGGTGCGCCGTCATCTCGCCGATCGAGAACACGGCGATGCCGAGGATGAACACCCACGGGTTCCGCGACGAGGCGAGCAGCACGAAGCCCAGACCGCCGATCAGCATCCCGGTCACCATCGTCGGGAGCGCCGGAGTGTTCTTCACGATGCGGCTGACGATCACCTGCAGGAGGATGATGGTGCCGGCGTTGATGACCGTGACGTGCTCGGCGTCGAACGTGAACGCCACGTTGAGGCCGATCCCGCCCAGAAGCGACGTCATGAACGCGTCGACCGGAGCGCCGTCGATGAAGTCACGCAGGTACCACAGCACCGAGCCGAAGTTCTGGAAGTAGAGAATCCAGAACCCCGAGTACACGACGATCATCAGCATGAAGCGCGAGTCGCCGAGCACTTCGGCTGCGCCGACGAGCACCTGCTTCAGCGTCTTCGTGTTCTCCGGCCGCGGCGGGTCCGTGTAGGCGAACAGCGTCGGCAGCAGCATCAACGCGCAGTAGAGCGCCGAGGCGAAGAACACGTACTGCCACGAGAAGCCTTTCAGCCAGCTCACGACGAGCGGCGCGAGAAACGCGCCCAGGTTGATCATCCAGTAGTAGATCCCGAACCCGAAGGCGGAGTTCGAGTCGTCGGTCGTCCTCGCGATCGTGCCCGAGATGATCGGCTTGAAGAGGCCGGACCCGGTGGCCATGATGAGCAGCGCCAGGAACACCACGGCGTAGGTCGAGCTGAATCCGGCCGCGAAGTACCCGGCCGCCAGCAGCGAGAAGGCCATGAGCAGCATGCGCCGGTAGCCGTAGCGGTCGGCCAGCGCCCCGCCCAGGATCGGCAGGACGTACGTCATCGCGTAGACGATGCCCTGGAGGAAGCCGACCGACTGTTCACCGAACCCGAGGCCGCCGTCGGCGACCGAGCCCGTCAGGTAGACGGCCAGAACGGAGTTCATCCCGTAGTAGGCCGCCCGCTCGAACAGCTCCATGACGTTGGCGACCCAGAACGTGCGGGGAAACTTGCTGCGGACCTGGGCTTCGGCCACGTGAGGCTCCTTGTGCTGGCGCCGCGCGCGCGGCGGGTGTCAGGCCCGGCATTCTATCCCATCGAGTCGGGGATCGGGGACCGGGGACCGGGGATCGGGGATCGGGGACCAGTGTGGATGTCCCACCTCGCTTCCCTCGCTCGCCGCACGGCGCGGAGCCGCCCCGAGGCAACCGCTGCGCGACAGAACCGGTCTCTGGCCCCCGATCCCCGGTCCCTGTTCACCGGTAGTTCCACCCGATCTCCCGTTCGAGCCGCCGCACCCGCTCCGATTCGAGGGGATGGCTGCCGAAGAGCGCGTTCAGCACCTTCGGGTCCTGGCCGTACTTCTCGCGAAACCGCTCCCACAGGTGCGGGGCCTTGCTCACGTCGTACCCGCCCTCGTGGGCGTAGCGCAGGCCCACGCGGTCGGCCTGGTGCTCGTGGTCGCGGCTGTAACGGCTCGTGAACGCCATGGCGGAGACGAGCGCGCCAATCTGGATGGCGCCGCGGGCCACGTCATTGTCGACGCGCTCGGCCGCGAAGATTCCCGCCAGCGCGAGGCCCTGAATCAGGAGCGCCTTCTTCATCTCCCGCCTCGTGTGCTCGTGCGTGATGTGGGCGACCTCGTGGCCGACGACGATGGCCAGTTCGTCGTCGTCCATGGCGTCGAGCAGGCCACGGAACACCCACACCGAGCCGTTGGCCATGGCCATGGCGTTCCACTGGTGGCTGTCGACGACGTAGGCGCGGTAGTAGGCGCGATCCACGTAGGGTGGCACGACCCGGTCGAGGACGTGCTCCACACGCCGCACGTCGGCGCCGCGATCGTAGACACGGCCGATGGTCCGCGTGCCGGATTCGTCTTCCGTCGTGACGCGGCCGTCGCTGAGCCACTTCTGCTCCTGCGAGTTGGTCGCGCCGAGAATCTCACGCTCGAGGAAGCTGAGACCGTTCGCCTTGGCCTCGATCTCACGCGCGAGGATGGCGCCGTCCGGGCCACGTACGCCCCTGACGGTGATCTCGGAGCCGAGATCCATGCCGTCCAGCCCGGTGCGTGCGAGTCCCTTCAGCTTCGTGCCGGGGAGGAGCACAACCTGCTGGCCGTCGACCAGCACGGTGTTGCCGCGGATCCACTCGGCGTACCCGCGGTAGGTCTCCACTTTCTGGGCGCTCGCCTCGCCGGCGCCGAGCACGACGAGGGCCGCCATCATCGCGAGAGTTCGGAGCAACATGGCAGACGCTCCCTGGGACCCGTAATCGGCTCCCGCCCTCTGGTAGCGCACGTCGCGTGCCATCTCGAGATCGGTCGAAACCGGCTGAAACACGCCAACAGGTAGCGTCAGCTCCGCTCGGAGGTGTCCTTTGGGGATGACACCCTGGCACCGCGGCGTTCATCTTCCGGACGCTTGTGCTGTGCGGAACCGGATCCCGGATCCCGGGTCCCAAAGCCCGATGTGGCTCGTCGTAGAATGGCCTGATGGACCACCCCGACGAACCCGCTCCCCGGCCCGGGGAGCGCGCGGCCGCCCGCGTAGGCATTCCCGTCGCGCGGCGCCACATCTTCCTGTGCTGCGATCAGGCCAAGCCCAAGTGCTGCGACCGTGACCGCTCCAACGCGGCCTGGGCCTATCTCAAGTCCCGCCTGGTGGAGCTGGGGCTGGCGGAGCACGGCGGCGTGCTGCGCACCAAGGCGAACTGCCTGCGCATCTGCGAAGCCGGACCGGTTGCGGTCGTCTATCCCGAGGGGACCTGGTACCGCGAGTGCGATCCCCCGGTCCTCGAGCGGATCATCCAGGAGCACCTGATCGGCGGGGAGCCCGTTGCCGAGTACCTGATCGTCCAGCGGCCGCTGGTGCCGTAGACGGCTCGTCTGTGATCCTCGGTCCAGGCGTGTCACCACCGGCCCTGTCATCGCCCGTTCCAGGCGCCTGTGCCCTGCAGCACCGGACCCCGGGTCCCGGATCCCGGCCCCCGACGAGGATCACCGTCCTGTCCACTCCGGCCGCAGGCCGCGGCGCGGCTCGGATATAATCTCCGCTTCCCATGGGCGATACCCTGCTGAAGAAAGTCTGGCAGCGACACGCCGTCCGGCGGCTGCGGTCCGGCCAGACGCAACTGTTCATCGGCCTGCACCTGGTCCACGAAGTGACCAGTCCGCAGGCATTCGACATGCTGCGGCTTCGTGGCAGCCGCGTGGCGTTTCCCGGGCGGACGTTCGCCACGGTCGATCACATCGTGCCGACCGACGGCCAGCCCCGGCCCTTCGCGGACGCGATGGCGGAGCAGATGATGGCGGCGCTCGAACGCAACTGCCGTGAGTTCGGTGTGCCGCTCTTCGATCTCGGGCACGAGGACCAGGGCATCGTCCACGTGATCGGGCCGGAGCTCGGGCTGACGCAGCCGGGCATGACCATCGCGTGCGGCGACAGCCACACCGCCACGCACGGGGCGTTCGGCGCCGTCGCGTTCGGTATCGGCACGTCCCAGGTTCGCGACGTCCTGGCCTCCCAGTGTCTTGCGATGGCGCCGCTCAAGGTCCGGCGGATTCGCGTGGAGGGGACCCTCGGGACCGGAGTCACGGCCAAAGACGTGATCCTCGCGATCATCAACCGCCTCGGGGTCAACGGCGGCGTTGGCTTCGCCTACGAGTACGCAGGGCCCGTCGTCAAGCGTATGACGATGGACGAGCGGATGACGCTGTGCAACATGTCGATCGAAGGCGGTGCCCGGGCCGGCTACGTGAATCCCGACGAGACGACCTGCGCCTATCTGCGGGGCCGTCGCTTCGCGCCGCAGGGCGACGCGTTCGAGCGCGCCTGCTCGTGGTGGCGATCCATGGCCTCGGACGCCGACGCCGTCTACGACGACGAGGTGGCGATCGACGGTGGTTCGTTGAGTCCGATGGTGACCTGGGGGATAAATCCCGGCCAGTCGACGGCCGTGGACGGTCGCGTGCCCGACCCGGTAAGTCTCCCGGATGCCTCCCGGACGTCCGTGGAGGAGGCCTTGGCCTATATGGGGCTGGCGCCGGGGGCGGCGATCGCGGGCACGCCCATCGACGTGGCGTTCATCGGATCGTGCACGAACGGCCGGCTGTCGGACCTGCGCGCCGCCGCCTCGCTCGTGCACGGGCGCGCCGTCGCGCCCGGGGTGCGGGCGCTGGTGGTGCCCGGGTCGCAGCGCGTGCGGCGGGCGGCCGAGGCGGAGGGGCTCCACGAGGTCTTCCGCGCGGCGGGCTTCGAGTGGCGTGACGCCGGGTGTTCGATGTGCCTCGCCATGAACCCGGATCGACTCGACGGCCGCGAGATGTGCGCGTCGTCCTCGAACAGGAACTTCAAGGGGCGGCAGGGGAGTCCCACCGGGCGGACGCTGCTGATGAGCCCGGTAATGGTGGCGGCGGCCGCGCTGGCCGGCGAGGTCGTGGACGTCCGTCGCGTTCTCGGGTGGGAGGTTCCGCGTGGCTGAGTGCTTCGACCCGCAAACTCGGCGACGGATTGACCGAAGGGCTGAGGCAGGCAGCCGGATCGTTCGGGTGGAAGGGACGGGCGTCGCGGTCCGTGGCGACGACATCGACACCGACCGAATCATGCCGGCGCGCTTCCTCCGCGCCGTACGTTTCGACGGTCTCGAGACCCACGTGTTCGAGGACGATCGCCGGGCCGCAACGGCTGACGGCGGCGTGCACCCGCTCGACGATCCCGCCTTCGCCGGCGCCTCCGTCCTCGTCGTCAATCGGAACTTCGGCTGCGGGTCGTCGCGCGAGCACGCGCCCCAGGGGCTCGTGCGGCGGGGCATTCAGGCGATCGTAGGCGAGTCGTTCGCGGAGATCTTCTTCAGCAACGCCACCGCCCTCGGCATGCCGTGCGTGTCGCTCGCCCGCGCAGACGCCGTGGCGGTGCAGGACGTCGCCGAGGCGGATCCGGGGGCGCGCCTCGTGGTCGACCTCGATCGAAAGGAGGTCCGCTGCGGCCCGCGGACGTGGCCGGTCACGATGCCCGACGCCGCCCGCGAGGCCTTGCTGTCAGGCACCTGGGACGCGACGGCGATGCTCCTGGCGGACTTCGAAGACGTCAGGCGCGTGGCAGCTCGCCTCCCTTACGTCGCTGGATTCTGATCCGTCCTCACGCCGACGCCTCTTCTGCCGCGGCCAGGAACTCGGCGGCCGCGCGCGACCGTTCTCCCGTCCGGCGGTAGACCAGCCGCAGCTGCCGCCGCATCCGGATCTCAGGGATCCTCACCGCGACGAGTTCACCGTGCGCAAGTTCGCCCATGGCACAGCGCCGCGGCAGGATGGCCACCCCCAGGCCCATCGCGACCGCACGCTTGACGGCGTCGAGGCTCGGGAGCGACACGTGGATGTTCAGCTCTTCGTGACGCCGTTCGTAGAGCCGCAGCACGCGCTCCCGCGCGGGCGAGGGGTCGTTGTGCGCCACGATCGGCTGGCGCCCGACCTCGGCCATGTGCACGACGCGGCGGCGGGCCATCGCGTGCCCGGGGGGGACGAGCAGGACGAGGTCGTCGAGGCCCAGCGCGAGCGAGGCCACGCCCCGCGAGGGTGCCTGGAAGGTGAGGATGCCGAAGTCAAGGCTGCCCTGTTCGACTTCGGCCGGGATCTGCCGCGCCGGCACGCGGCGGACGTCGACGTGAATGCCAGCGTACCGCCGCTTGAAGCGGGCGATGATCGGGAGGAGCCCGTGCACCGTGCCCTCGTTGGCGCCGATGAGGACCCGGCCGCGGCGTAGGTCGCGCACCTCGAGGACGGCCGCCCGCGCCTCGTCTGCCTGACGCAGCATCCGTTCGGCATGCTCGCGCAGCACGCGGCCGGCCTCGGTGAGCTGCCCGTCCCGGGTGCCGCGGTCGATCAATCGCTCGCCGACGTCCTCTTCCAGTCGCCGGATGGCCTGGCTGACGGCGGCCTGCGTGCGGTGCAGCTTCATCGCCGCCTTGGAGAAGCTGCGCTCGGCCGCGACGGAGAGAAAGACACGCAGCTCGTGCATATCCATAAGAATTCCTTATGAAATCGTTAGAATAATAAGTTTGAATGCCAGGTGGCCGCAAGCGTATAAACGCCTGAGCACGGGAGGCTCCTATGACAGGCGATCGGCTCCTCATCTTCGACACCACGCTCCGCGACGGCGAACAGGCACCCGGCTTCTCCATGCGCATTCACGAGAAGGTGCGGCTGGCACGCCAGCTCGAGCGCCTGGGCGTGGACGTCATCGAGGCGGGTTTTCCCATCGCCTCCGAGGCCGACGCCGAGGCGGTCCGTGCCGTGGCCGGGACGGTGCGGACGCCGATCGTGGCCGGTCTGGCCCGGGCGTCCGCGGGCGACATCGACCGCGCCGGCTGGTCCCTGCGGCCTGCCGCGCGCGGCCGGATCCACACGTTCATCGCGACATCCGACCTGCACCTCGACCGCAAGCTCCACATGACCCGGGAAGCCTGCCTGGAGGCCGCGACGTCCGCGGTGCGACACGCGCGCCGCTTCACCGACGATGTGCAGTTTTCGGCCGAGGATGCCACGCGGAGCGACCCCGATTTCCTGTGTCGCGTCGTGGAAGCGGTCATCGCGGCCGGCGCGACGACGGTGAACCTGCCCGACACGGTTGGATACTCCACGCCCGACGAAATCGCGGAGTTCTTCCGCCGCATCATCGGGCGGGTGCCTAACGCCCGACGCGCGGTGTTCAGCACGCACTGCCACAACGACCTGGGCCTCGCCGTGGCCAACTCGCTGGCGGCCATCGGTGCCGGCGTCCGCCAGATCGAGTGCACGGTGAACGGCATCGGCGAGCGGGCGGGCAACGCCTCGCTCGAAGAAGTCATCATGGCCGTCCGGGTACGGAACGACCGCCTGCCGTTTGCGTCCGGCGTCCGCACGCCAGAGATTTACGCGACCAGTCAGTTGCTGACTGAGGTCACGGGCCAGCCCGTGCAGGCCAACAAGGCCATCGTCGGGCGCAATGCCTTCGCCCACGAGGCGGGGATCCACCAGGACGGGATCCTGAAGGACCGGCGGACGTATGAGATCATGCGGCCTGAGGACGTCGGCGTGCCGGCGACCACGCTGGTGCTGGGCAAGCACTCCGGTCGCCACGCGGTGCAGAAGCGCTGTCAGGCGATGGGGTTCGATCTGTCGCGCTTCGAACTCGACCGCGTGTACCGGAAGATGATCGCCCTGGCCGACGCGCACAAGTCCGTCGCTGACGATGACCTTCGGCGGATCGCCGAAGAGGTCAAGGCTGGGGCGGTGGACGTTGCTGACGAGGCTCCGTCGCGAGTCCTCCCGCCGCGGGCGCCGGTGCAGCCGTCAATGGGTGGCGCGGAAACCGTCACGGCGGCCGAGGCGGGCTACGGGCACGGAGTCTAGAACGGGGATCGGGGATCGGGGACCAGTTCTGCAGTCCCCGACTCGAGAGTCACAGATGAGCCGCGCCGCGGCCTGCGGCTGGGGGAGACAGGGGGGCTCTCCGCCGTCATCCCCGCGTAGGCGGGAATCCAGGGCTGGATTCCGGGTTCCGCTGCGCGGCCCCGGAATGACGATCCTCTGAAGATCACGGATGAGAGGCGACGTATGAACGCGCGGGTGGTGGTGCTGCCCGGCGACGGGATCGGCCCGGAGGTCGTGGATGCGGCCCTCGGCGTACTCGACGCCGTCGCGGAACAGGCGGGGCATCGGTTCGAGTTCGGCGTGCATCCCATCGGCGGGACGGCGATTCGCACGCATGGATGTCCGCTGCCGGACACCACGCTCCGGGCGTGCCAGTCGGCCGACGCTGTTCTGCTCGGGGCGGTCGGGGACCCGGAGTTCGACCAGGCACCCGCGGATCGCCGGCCCGAGCGAGGCCTGCTCGACCTGCGAAAGGCGCTCGGCGTCTACGCCAACCTCCGCCCGGCCACGCTGTGGCCGGGCCTCGAGTCGGCCGGTCCGCTCAAGGACGAACGGGTCGCGGGCACCGACCTCATCGTCGTCCGCGAGTTGACCGGCGGCCTGTACTTCGGTGAGCCGCGGGGGATGGACGCGACCGGGCAGTCGGCCGTCAATACCATGGCCTATTCGGCGTCCGAGGTCGAGCGTGTCGCCGAACACGCCTTCCGCCTGGCCGCCACCCGCCGAGGCCGCGTGACGTCTGTCGACAAGGCCAACGTGTTGGAGGTGTCGCGACTGTGGCGGCGCGTGGTCGAGGAGGTGGCGACCCGCCATCCCGGCGTGGCGCTGGACCACATGTACGTCGATGCGTGCGCGATGGCCCTCACCCTCGATCCGAGGCGGTTCGACGTCATCCTGACGGAGAACCTCTTCGGAGACATCCTGTCCGATGAAGCCGGCGCGGTCGTTGGTTCCCTGGGATTGCTGCCATCGGCCAGTCTGGGTGACGGGGTTGCTGTCTTCGAACCCGTCCATGGATCGGCACCGACGCTGGCCGGCCGGGACGCGGCCAATCCCATCGGGATGATCCTGTCGGCCGCCATGATGCTCCGCTACGCGTTCGGCCTCTCGGCCGAGGCAGAGGCCGTGGAGCGGGCCGTGGGGGCGGTCTTGACCCAAGGGGCCCGCACTGCGGACCTCCTTGGAGCCGGAGAGGGGCCGGCGATTGGCTGCCTCACGATGGCGCGGAGGATCGCCGATCACGTGAGGGTGGGCAGCAGAATCTGACGCCGGATTCAGGCAACGCGTCCGCCGAAGTTCCGGCGATCCGTCGGATTCCCGCCACCGACTTCGCGCCGGATTCTCGGCTATCTCCAGCGAAGTCACAGAATTCCGAAGAAATCAGCGTGACCACGTCCGCTGTTCTGCTGGCATCGGCGTTGCTTAATCACAAAACAGCAGCCCGCCGCCCGGGCTTGGGGGAATCTGATGGGGGCCAGAAACCCTTGGGACCGGGCGACGGGCTACTGTTTTGTACGCCGCGTTCGTCTGTGATCCTCACCAGGATCGTCATTCCGGGGCCGCTTTGGGCGGCTCATCGGTGATCCTTGTCCCAGGCGTGACGTCCGGCCCGTGAGGGCCGACAAGGAGGCCGGCCGGTCACCGCCCTGCCTACCCCGGCCGCAGGCCGCGGCGCGGCAGGCTGAACGCGCCCGACCACGACATCGAATGGGGAGTGGGGCCCATCCACAACTGGTCCCCGGTCCCCGGTCCCCGATCCCCGGTCCCCGTTCTCCTACCGGTCCCCCCGGTCTTCGCGCCGTCGCCCGACCAAGGCAAACGACCGCATCGACAGGCTCCCGTACCGAAAGCCTGCGTAGATGTCGTGCAACGAGTCTCCCGGCATGGCGGCACCCATGACGACGAGCAGGGGATCCAGATGCTCCGGGCTTGGCGCCGCCAGACGGGCCTCGGGAGCGCGGGTCTGATAGTCCGAGAGCGCGAGCGTATCGAACTCCCGGGCGCGCGCGTAGATCCAGGCATCGAACTGTTCGGCCCACGGCTCGACGGCCGCATCCGGAGTGTCCGGGTCCATCAGCTGCAGGTTGTGCGCGATGCCGCCCGTGCCGACCAGCATGACGCCTGCGTAGCGGAGTTGCGAGAGCGCCCGGCCCATGGCCAGCAGGATCGCGGGCGTTGCCGGAGCGGGGAGTGACACCTGCACCACCGGAATCCTGGCCTCGGGATAAGCAAGGCTGAGGGGGACCCAGACCCCGTGATCGAGGCCGCGATCCGGATCGAGTCGCGCTTCGAGCCCGGCCTGCTCGAGGAGGATGGCCGCATGCTGCGCGAGTCCCGGATCGCCAGGGCACGGGTAGCTGACCTCGTAGAGCCACCCCGGGAATCCCGTAAAGTCGTAGACCAGCGGCGGGTGCGGGCTGCTCGTGATGTGAATGGGCCCGGAGGTCTGCCAGTGGGCTGAAACCGCGAGCACGGCCCTGACTTGACGGTGGCGACGGAAAAACTTCTCCAGCGCAGCGGCGAATTCCCGGTCCGTGGAACTGAGGGGCGAGCCGTGCGCGAGGAACACGGTCGGCACGCGCGGTCGGGGCAGCGCGCGGCGCTCGCGGTGCGTGGACGTCCGGACCGAGTCGGTCATGGCGGTCCTCCGAGGCTCGCCGTGATTATACGCGGAGCCCGGCGCTGCGCGTCCTACCGCGCTTCCCGGAAGAGGATGGGCCCCAGCGTGTCGCGATGGGTCGAGATGAGCGTGCGCATGTAGGGACCAATCGCCTCGGGACTCTCGAACCCGGCCTTCCGGGCGGCCGCCATCGACACGTCGGGCGGAATGGTCTCCTGTTCGGCGAAGTGACGCCAGTCGCGGAACACGTCGATCGTGATGACGTCCCAGGCCGCGCCCTGGTCGTGGACGAACACCAGCGTCGTCGGACGGCCCCTCTCGCGGTTGAAGGCGTTCTCCATGTGGCGTTCCTCGATCAGCGCCTCACGCTTGCCGGGGAGGGCCTGCATCATCTCGAAGTGGGCAAGACCCGCGCCCTGGACGTGCGCCCGGAACACGGATTCGGGCGGTCCCTGCACGTAGATGTCCTCGTGCCAGGCGATCATCTCGTAGAAGCGCCGGGCGAACTCCGCGTTGCTCACGCCCGAGGCCTGTCCGGCGGCCTCGCGCTTCGCGATCCGCTCCCGGCTGTAGTAGTCGGGCCAGGACCCGCTCGGGTACAGCACGGCCAGATCCCAGTGATCCCCCTGCGAGTGCCGCACCACAAACGGCCGCTCGTCGCCGCCCGCTTCGATGACGGGCAGTCGGGCGCGGTACAGCTCGATGAGGTCGAGCAGTCGGCCGGGCGCGGCCTGGATGAGGACGAGGCGGTAGAGTTCGGACGGGGATTGGGGATTGGGGGTTGGGGATTGGTGTCCCTGCCGACCGTCGGCCGCACGTAGGCCGGCGAGCGCCACGGCCGGCAAGGCCAAGAGCAGGCACGACAGCATCAACCGGCGTTTCATTGCGACTCCTCCTTCGCCACTCGTCTGTGACCCTTCGCCCCACGTCTGATGTCCGGCCCGTGAGGGCCGACAAGGAGGCCGGCCGATCAGGCCGGCTCGCCCCATTCTGTCTTCTGTCTTCTGTCTCCTGAATTCT
>CAYZYG010000016.1:0-61448 GCA_964481395.1 uncultured Vicinamibacterales bacterium | reverse complement strand
GTGATCTTCGAGGAGTTCAAGGGCACCGGCAACCTCGAGATCTTGCTCGATCGCAAGCTGACCGATCGCCGTGTCTTCCCGTCGATCGACATTCAGAAGAGCGGCACGCGCAAAGAGGAGCTGCTCCTCGAAAAGGAGACGCTCAGCAAGGTCTGGGTGCTCCGCAAGGTCCTCGACCCGCTCTCCCCCGTCGACGCGATGGAACTGCTCCTCGGCAAGATGTCGAAGACGCGGGCGAACTCGGAGTTCCTGGCGGCGATGAACCGGTAGCCGCGGAGCATCTGCTGCCCGGCGCCCCGGGCTCGCGCCCGTCCCCGTCGAACGGAGCCCCACTCCCTCCAGGTGACTGTCTGGGCCAGCCGTCGAGCGTTCGCGGCCCGGATGCCGTACTTCTGCCTCTCCAATCACCTGGATTCAGCCGTCCCGAATACTGGAGAATGGCGCCCGATTTCTGGTGAGTTTCGCGGGCCGCATGCAGTAGACTGAAGCAAGCCCTTGTGCTCTCTGGAGTTGTCTTGCGGGCACAAAGGCATGCCACCGGTGCCTCCGGGGTACGGAGCTTGCAGTCGCACCGCGTGGACCGCCGAACGCCTCGCCCGGGAACTGACGGCGAGGCAGCCCCCGGGGGATCGTTCCGGGGTGGGCCGCCGCAGAGTCACGCGGGGCCACTCGCACGGCGGTGAACAGCGCCATGGTAGGTCTGTCGACCCAACGTGGCGTATCGCGTCACTCATCGTTTTCGAATCGCGGGAGTTTGACCGCGCCCGGCATGTGAACGGGCACGCGGGTGGCGTAGCACCCGACACGCTGGTGTTGCAGGGCCGGGTGACCCCGGCCAGTTGTCTAGTGACAAGGAGGGAGAGATGGTCCGAGCAAGCGCGATCGGGCGCACGGGCATCGCCGCCATGCTGGCGGTTCTGCTCGTGTGCACCAGTGCGGCCGCCCAGTCGACGCTGGGCAGACTGGCGGGCACGGCCCTGGATTCGTCCGGCGCCGTTCTGCCAGGCGCGACGGTCACGTTGACGAACGTGGCCACGAACCAGACGCAGGACACGGTGACGACCGAGACGGGAGCGTTCATCTTCCCGCAGGTGCAGGCCGGCACCTACCGGGTGGTCGTCGAACTGCAGGGCTTCAAGACGTTCACGGCCAACAACGTGATCGTCAACGTCGGCCAGGAGTACTCGCTGACGGCCCGGCTCGAAATCGGTGAAGTCACCGAGACCGTCGAGGTCGTGGCCGGCGTCTCGGTCGTCACGACGACGACGCCGCAGGTCAGCCAGACGGTGCAGCAGAAGCAGGTGCTCGAAATCCCGCTCGCCAACCGGGACGTGACCAACCTGATCAAGCTGCAGGCCGGCGTGCCCGGCGTGGCCGTGCGGGCCAACACCGCCATCAACGGCGGCCGTCCGACGTGGACGCAGGTGACGCTCGACGGCATCAACATCCAGGACAACTTCATCCGGACGAACTCGCTCGACTTCCTGCCGAACCGGCCGAACTCGGACAACGTGTCGGAGTTCACGATGACGTCGTCGGTGCAGGGCGCCGACGGGGCCGGCGGCGCGACGTCGGTGCGCATGATGACGCCGGCGGGGACGAACACCTTCCGCGGCAGCGTCTACGAGTTCAACCGCGACAACAAGTTCTCGGCCAACTCCTTCTTCAACAACGCCTCGGGCGTGCCGAAGCCGGAGCTGAAGCGGAATCAGTTCGGCGGGCGTCTCGGCGGGCCCATTCTCAAGAACCGGCTGTTCTTCTTCGTGAACTACGAAGGGTGGCGGCAGACGACGCAGACGGCGCAGAACCTCGTCGTGCCGGCGAATGACGATCTGCTGAACGGTGTGTTCCGGTACGTGGCGCTCGACGGGTCGGTGCGCTCGGTGAACGTCACGCAGTTGACCGGGCTGCCGATCGATCCGAAACTGCGGACGGACTTCCTGTCGAAGATCCCCGGTGCGTCGAACGCGAACAACTTCGACGTGGGCAACTCGACGGCGGCACGCCGCCTCAACACCGCCGGGTACCGCTTCAACCAGACGGACCTGAACAATCGCGACCAGTTCACGGTCCGGGCCGACTACGAGTTGACGGCCCGCCATCGGTTCGAGGGCGTGTTCTCGTACTTCAAGGAAATCGACGACCGGACCGACCTGGACGCGGTGAGCCCGGATCGCCCCCTGGTCTACACGAATTCGGACCCCAAGCGCTTCGCCGTGGCGTGGCGCTCGCTGTGGGGCACGAAGTTCCAGAACGAGGTGCGCGGCGGCGCGAACCTCGCGCCCGTCCAGTTCGAGAGCGACTGGGACTACGCCAGCATCGGGACGATCTACAACACCGCGCTCGGGCTGGCGAACCCGCTCGGCGGGTACGGCACCGGCGGCTCGACCGCGGCCTTCCAGCCGCAGGGCCGGTACACGGACACGTACCAACTCAACAACAACGCCTCGCTGATCCTGGGGAACCACGAGATCCAGATGGGCGGGAGCTGGCAGCGCAACCGCGTGAACCCGTACAACTTCGCCGGGATCTACCAGACGGTGAACTTCGGGTTCAGCGCGGCGGCCCCGTCGAGCGTGCAGCTCACGTCGGCGATGTTCCCCGGCGGCATCAGCGCCGCGGACCTGGCGAACGCCAACTCGCTGGCCGCCTTCCTCGGCGGCATCGTCACGTCGACGTCCCGGACGTTCAACGTGACGGACGCTAATTCGGGCTACGTGCCGGGCGTCCCCGCGGACGAGAAGTACACGCTCGACAACATCGCGCTCTACGTCCAGGACAACTGGCGGTGGAAGCCCAACTTCACGGTCCGCGCCGGGCTGAAGTGGGAGTACTACAGCCCGCTGCGCGAGGACAACAACCTCGCCTTCCTGCCCGTCACGAACGGGCGGAGCGTCCCGGAGTTCATGCTCGATCCCAATACGACGCTCACCTTCGCCAACGGGCAGTTCTGGAAGAAGGACCTCAACAACTTCGGTCCGACGGTCGGATTCGCCTGGGACCTGACGAAGGACGGCCGCACGGCGGTGCGCGGCGGGTACTCGCTCACGTTCGTCAACGAGGAGGCGGTGACCGTGGGACGCTCCGTCGGCCGGAGCAACACCGGGCTCGCCAACACCCCGGTGCTGAGCAGCCAGTACACGACGGTCTCGGCGGGTGTCCCGCAGATTCCGACGCCGACCTTCCTCACGACCCGGACGCTCGCGAACCAGATGGCCACCAGCGCGACGGCCGTGCTGTGGGGTCTGGATGAGAATCTGAAGGCGCCGCACGTCCATCAGATCAGCGTCGGGATTCAGCGCGAACTGCCGTGGGGCATGGCGGGAGAAGCCCGGTACGTCGGCACCTTCGGCCGGAACATCTGGCGAGGCATCGACTACAACCAGGTCCAAATCAGCGACGCGTTCCTCGCGGACTTCAACCGGGCGCGCTCCAACGGCTACCTGGCGCAGCAGGCGGGCCTGGCGTTCAGCCCGGTCTACAATCCCAACGTGCCCGGCAGCCAGCCGTTGACGGTGCTGCCGCAGTTCGGCCTGCTGACCAACGCGACGGTCATCAACAACATCCAGACGAACTCGGTGGGCGGCCTCGCCGACTTCTACATCTCGAGCCGTGTTCCAGGCGCGCTCGCGACCTTCATGCAGAACCCGGCCATCTACTCGTCCAACGCCGTCCTGAACGGCGGGTTCAGCGACTACAACGCCCTGCAGCTCGAACTGCGGCGGCAGTACAGCAACGGCTTCTTCGGCCAGGTCAACTACACGCTCGCCAACTCGAATTCCGACTCGACCGGCACCGCGCAGAACCGCTTCGAGGCGTTCATGGACAACAACCGGCCCGAACTCGACACCGGCCGGTCCTCGTTCCACATCACGCACGTCGTCAACGCCAACGCCATCTACGAGCTGCCCTTCGGGCAGGGCCGCAAGTGGCTCAATCAGGGCGGCGTCGTCGACCACATCGTCGGCGGGTGGCAGATCAGCAGCGTCATCGGGTGGCAGAGCGGCCCCCCGATCACCATCTTCTCGGGCCGCGGGAGCTTCAACCGCGCCGGGCGGTCTGGCTGCGCGGGCACGGGCTGCAACACGGCCTTCACCAACCTGTCGGAGAGCGAGATCAAGGACCTCTTCGGCATCTTCAAGCAGCCCGATGGCCGGATCTACTTCATCAACCCGTCGGTCATCGATCCGGCGACGGGTCGCGCCGTCGGCGCCGACAACCTGACGAACGCCGCCGGGTTCGCCGGCCAGGTGTTCTTCAACCCGCTCGCCGGCGAGGTCGGGAACCTGAAGATCCGCGGGTTCGACGGCGTGCCGGTCGTCCGTCTGGACCTGGCGCTCTCGAAGCGGATCCGTCTCGGGAGCCGCTACCGCCTCGAGTTCAAGGGTGAGGCGTTCAACCTGTTCAACCAGACGAGCTTCTTCATCGGCGACCTGAACATCAACAGCACCACGTTCGGTCGGATCACGTCGGTCAGCATCGGCGCGCGCGTCGTCCAGCTGTCGGCGCGGTTCGAGTTCTGATAGGTTCGCGGGCACGGCCGTCAGGCCGTGCCCGCGTGTCACTCGCGGTTGGGTGTTCGTGGGGGCCGCGCCGGCAGGCGCGCCCCCCGTTTTCTTGTTGCCAGAGGAGGGCACGCAGCCCAATCGGCCCCGCTGGCAATCCGTCGGACCTGGGCCGCAACCGGCGCCTCCCATGGGGGTACTCCAACGCGCCGGATTGCATCTTCGTCGATGTCGGATCCCGGGGGCCGCCGCGCGCCGGCTCGGCCCCGGACCGTCGAGCGCCAAGGGCCGGTAACTCACTCCCTCGAAACACCTTGGCCTCGCACCCTGATGATGGCGCCCGGGTGCCGGATCCGGGCACGCGATTCGCATGCTCGGAGAATGGTCGCCGCAGGCGTGGCTGGTAAGCTGCGGGGCGGCGTGAGTGCCCCAGGGTTCTCAAGGTCTTCGCGGAGTCGGAGGCCGCCGCGGGGATTGACGGGTCGGATCGCACGGCGGTGACGGCGGGCGAGCCGCACTCATGATCACCTCCCGGGAGGGAGGCTGAGGGGGCAGGGCCGAGAGGCGCTGCCCCTTCGGACTGTACGAGAACAGGGCCCGGGGACCGGTTCTGACGCCACTCGCGGCGCGGCCAGCCGCAGCGCGCTTTCCCTCTGTGAGCCCCCCTGACAGGACGCTGGCTTCCGACTCCCGAATCCCGGCCAGTGATGTAGCATGCCTTCATGCGTTCCCGAACGTTCGGCAGACTGGGATGGCCGGTGTCCGAAGTCGGATTCGGCACCTGGGGGATGGGGGGCTGGAGCGGCTCGGACGACTCCTCGTCGCGGGCGGCGCTTGCGCGCGCGCTCGATCTCGGCTGCTCGTTCTTCGACACGGCGCTGGCCTACGGCGACGGCCACAGCGAGAGACTGCTGGGCGAGGTCCTGCGCGGGTGGTCTGGCCCGCGCCCGATCGTCGCGACCAAGGTCCCACCCAGGAACGGCAGGTGGCCCGCCAGGGCCGAATACGCGCTCCAGGACGTCTTTCCGCCGGATCACATCCGGGCGAGCACCGAGCGCAGCCTCGCGAATCTCGGGCTCGACTGCGTCGATCTGCAGCAGTTCCACGTCTGGACCGACGCCTGGGCCGCCGACGAATCCTGGCAACGCGCGGCTGACGATCTGAAAGCCCAAGGACTCGCCCGCGGCATTGGCATCAGCGTCAACCGCTGGGAACCGGCGAACGTGCTGGCCGCGCTCAACACGGGACTGATCGACGCCGTCCAGGTCGTCTACAACCTCTTCGACCAGGCACCGGAAGACCATCTGTTCCCGGCTTGTGCCGAGCGCGGCGTCGCCGTCATTGCCCGCGTGCCCTTCGATGAAGGCTCGCTCACCGGCGCCATGAAGCCGACCGACAGGTTCCCCGCTTCCGACTGGCGCAGCCTGTACTTCACCCCCGACAACTTGCGGTCCACGCTGGCACGCGTGGCTCGACTGCGGCCGGACGTGCCGGACGGCATGGATCTGCCCGAACTCGCGCTGCGGTTCATCCTGCATCACCCGGCGGTCAGCACCGTGATCCCAGGCATGCGATCCGTCCGTAACGTCGAGCGCAACATGGCCGTGTCGGACGGCACGGCGTTTCCCCCCGACCTCCTGGCCCGGCTGCGCCGGCACCGGTGGGACCGGACGGCGGTCATTCCGTAGGACAGCAGGGACCGGGGACCCGGGACCGGGGGCCAGATGTGGAGGCCGGGTCCGCATCCGTGAGTCTTCGTGGACCCCCTCAGGACCTCACAACGGGTCCCTGGTCCCTGGTCCCCGGTCCCTGCTATACTTGATGGTTCCGGGTTGCCGGAAGGAGTCCCTTATGAAACAAGGTATCCACCCGAAGTACCACGAGGTCGAGGTCCGGTGCGCGTGCGGCGCCACCTGGAAGACGCACTCCACCAAGCCGGAGCTGCACCTCGAAATCTGCTCGAACTGCCACCCGTTCTTCACGGGCCGTCAGAAGATCGTCGACGCCGAGGGCCGTGTGGAACGGTTCACGAAGAAGTTCGGCGCCCAGACCGTGGAAGGCCGCAAGAAGGCAGCGGCGGCGAGGACGAAGAAGCCTGCTGGCGCCACGGCGTAGCACCTGGTCAGTCCGACGTTCCGCACGTCACTCCGACCCGATCTTCAGTCGTTCCAGCTTACGCTCAATCCTGGCGAGACGGTGACGGAGGGCCGCGCACGCGGCCCCGTCCGTCTCGGTGGCCAGCGCCTGCCGCGCCAGTCGTCTGGCCTCGCTGAGATCCCTCGTCCGGTGCTCGTGATGAACGGCGAGCGCGAGCCTGGCCTCCCGGTCTGCGGCTCCGCCCAGCCCCGCGTCCAGCATGGCCACCCAGGCCTCGGCCGCCTGGTCGAACCGGCGGCGGCGGCGGCGCGACAGCGCAAGCCGGCGGAGCGCGTCCGCCCGTAACTGGACGGCCTGCCCCGGCGACGTGCCGGCGGCGCGCACGTAGTAATCCTCGGCCAGATCCGCCCGCCCGCAGCGCTCGTGGATGGTACCCATGGCCAGCGCCTGGGACGCGCTGACCACAGCGCTGGGTCCCTCCTCCACCAGCCGCATCGCGGTCGCGGTCAGCGCCGCCAGCGACACGAGGTCGAGCCGGTTGTGCTCGAGCACGGCGTCGAGCGGCGTCATGTCGCCGGTTCGGAGGAAGTGGAAGTACCGGGACGGGATCTCCATGCCCGGCACATCGCCGAACCGTTGGACGCCGAGCACGGCCTCCTCGAGCGCGCCGAGCGCACAGCTCGCGGACTCGGCTCGGGAAGACCCCCAGGAGGGATCGCCCGCGTTGTCCAGGTCGCGCCTCCGCCACAGCCGGCGCGCCGGCGGCAGCATATCGACGTGCGGCATGGACTGGAACGGCGACTCGATCCGGTGGAACGCGTAACGCATCTCGATGAGCGGCACGTCGAACGTCCGGCCGTTGAAGCTCACGAGGCCGGCGAACCGCCGCGTGAACGCGCCGAGGCTCACCAGCAACTCGTGCTCGGCCTCGTATCCGCTCAGGAAGTACTGACGGGTGTGGAACCCCTCCTCGTCGAAGTACCCGCAGCCCGCAAGGAACGCCACCGTCCCTGCCCCGCCGCTCAACCCCGTCGTCTCGAGGTCGAAGAAGAGCAGCGGCCCCGACGTCGGAACGCCGGCCGGCACCGCACCGTCGTCGGCCCGCGTCTCGTCCTCCCAGACGAGGCGTCCCGGCCGGGGCGGTCGGTCGGTTCGCCCCGTGCGCCCGTCCGCGGCCAGCACGCGCAGCGTGTCCACGGCGCGGTCGACCGTCCGGGCGTAGTGACCGACGGGAAACCGACCGTGGGGCGTGTCGAGATCGTAGTGGCGCTCGATGACGACGCAGCCGGTCGGAGCCTCCGGCGCGACGGTGACCTCGTCATCCGGCACGTAGCGCGGGCCGCCGGAACCCGGCGGCAGATCACGTTCGTCGAGCGGCCGGGCCTCGTCGCGCGTACCTGGCGGGCCAGGCTGACCCCGCAGCAGATCCCTCACGCGAGACGACAGTCGCGACGAATCAAGCGGCATGGGTCGCCACCGGTCCCTGGTCCCCGGTCCCCGGTCCCAGTGCCGAGAGGATGGCGAGCGCGACCGCCTTCGCCTGCGGGCCGACGTCGCCGAGCGGGCCGACGCACGAGGGGCATCCCGATTCGCACGGGCATTCCGCAATCAGATCCCGCGTCCGCGCCAGCAACGCGTCGTGCATCCGGAACAGCGGCTCGCTGAAGCCGATGCCTCCCGGGTAGTTGTCGTAGACGAACACTCGCGGCTCGTCGTTGCCCGCGCCCGACGCGGCCCACGACGACGCCGGCACGGCCGCGCCCGCCTCGTCGGTGTCCCTGGTGGCAGGGCCGATCGACACGCCGATGTCGTGGCTGTCGCACATCAGGAGCAACTGCGCGATCTGCCGCATCGCATACGACAGCCCGACCACGCCGTCACGCCGGTCGTCGGCCGCGAACGGCAGGCCCTCCATCACCTCCCGCGGGACGGTGAGCCAGTACGACGTGGTGTGCATCTGCCGCTCCGGCAGATCCAGTTCGCCCGACCCGACGTTCTCGTTCGTGTAGAACTTGATCTTCTTGAAACCGACCACGCGTGCGACGACGTGGACGTCGCCGTGCGCCCGGAGGGCGCCGGGCCGCGAACCGCTATCGGCGAATGTCTCGAGCACGGTCACGCGGCTGTACGTGATGGCATCGGTGTAGTAATCGCAGTCCACGTGACGGACGTACGCCTTGCGGCCCTCGATGTCGAGGCGTTCCACCTGGAACAGCCGGCCCTCGACGATGTAGATGGCCTTGGGGTGAAGGGTCTCGAGCGCGCTGTTGTAGTCGGTCTCGCCGATCACCGTCGTCGCGTCTGTCTGATCGACCACGACGAAGTTGTCGGAGGACACGGTCCTGAGGCTGACGGCGTCGGCCGGGTACGATTCACTCGTCCAGTGCCAGTGCCCGGCTGTGTCGGGCCCGCCGGCGGGCCGGCTCAGGTGCACGAGCCCTTCCTCGCTCAGGATCCCCAGGATCTCCTGGAGGCTCTCGCGCCCGAACGGCTCGTCCGTCGAAAAGGGCAGCTCGAAGGCTCCGCACTTGATGTGGTCCACGAGGATCTGGAGATTGTCGGGGTTCACCAGCGCGTGCTCGGGCGACGCGCCGAAGAAGTACTCCGGATGGCGGACGACGAACTGGTCCAGCGGGGCGCTCGACGCGACCAAGACGGCCGCCGACCGGCCGGCGCGGCGCCCGGCCCGCCCGGCCCGCTGCCAGGTCGAGGCGATCGTGCCCGGGTATCCGGCGAGGACGGCCACGTCCAACGCACCGATGTCGATGCCCAGCTCCAGCGCATTGGTCGTGACGACGCCGCGAACGTCCCCGTCGCGCAGTCCCTTCTCGATCTCGCGGCGGCGGTGCGGCAGGTATCCTCCGCGGTAGCCGCGAATCACGTCCGACGCTCCCGGCGGCCCCTCGTGCGCGTCTTTCAGGTAGCGCGTGAGAATCTCGGTCGACAGCCGGCTCTGCGCGAAGACGATCACCTGAAGTCCGCGCTGGAGGAAGCCGAGCGCGACGCTCTTCGCCTGGGAAATGTACGAGCGCCGGATGCCGAGCTGGCGGTTGACGATCGGCGGGTTCACGAAGACGAACCACTTCTCGCCCCTCGGCGCGCCGCTGTCGGACACGAGCGCGAAGGGCTCCTCCACCAGACTCTCAGCCAGTTCCACGGGGTTGGCAATCGTCGCTGACGAGCAGATGAACGTCGGCGAGGACCCGTAGTGCCGGCAGATGCGCCTGAGCCGCCGCAGCACGTTGGCGAGATGGCTGCCGAACACGCCCCGGTAGGCGTGCAGTTCGTCGATGACGATGTAGCGGAGATTCTCGAAGAGCTTGGCCCACCGGGGATGGTGCGGCAGGATCCCGGAGTGGAGCATGTCCGGGTTGGTCAGCACCACGTGCGCGCGGCCCCGGATGGCACGTCGCGCATCCTGCGGCGTATCACCGTCGTAGGTGAAGACGCCGACCTCGACGCCCGCGCTCCGGTTGATCTGCTGGCAAAGGCGGTCGAGCTCAGCCAGCTGATCCTGCGCGAGCGCCTTCGTCGGAAACAGGTACATCGCCCGAGTCGACGGATCGCCCAGGATCCCGTTCATGACCGGAACGTTGTAGCAGAGCGTCTTTCCCGAGGCGGTCGGGGTGGTGATGACCACATGGCGGCCGGCGAGCGTATGCTCGATGGCCTCGGCCTGATGCGTGTAGAGGCGGTCGAGGCCGCGGGCCTCGAGCGCCGAGCGCAGCCGCGGATCGACACCCTCAGGGTACGCCGCGTGCCTCGCCTCCGAGGCCGCCAGGTGCCGGACGGCCGTGATGAACCCGTCCGGCGCGTCGATCCGATCCACCGCTCCCGGTGCCGGCACCAGCTGACCGAGTGCCAGCTCGAGCGCGTGGTTCCGCCGGTCCTCCGGCGGGGACCCGTCAGGCAGCATGGGCATGCCGGGCATCGTACTCGTCACGAGCAGACGCGATCAAGAGGCGAAAGGCGGGGATCAGGCGACAGGCGACAGGCGACAGGGAAGGGCAGGGATCAGGGATCAGGGATCAGGGAACTGGGTCAGAAGAGTGAGCGGGATTGGCAGCCGTCGACGACGATGCTGGCGCCGCTGATCCAGCTCGCACGGGGCGAGGCCAGGAACGCCACGACGTTCCCGACCTCTTCGGGCGTGCCGAACCGGCCGAACGGCAACTCGCGTCGGACGAACTCCGCGATCCCCTCCGGGTCGGCCTGTTGCCGCTTCCACCACGACCCGCCCGGAAAGAGGATCGATCCTGGGGCCACGCTGTTGACGCGGATGTTGTCCTTCGCGAGCTGCTGCGCAAGCGACTTCGCCAGGCTGATCTCGGCCGCTTTCACCGCGTTGTACGTCATGCGGCCACCGGTCTCCCGACCAAAAATCGACGCGATCATCAGGATGACCCCGCCGCCGCGGGCTCGCAGGTGCGGGACAGCCGCCCGCGAGGCCCGGATCGCGGGATACAGCGTCTGATCGAACGCCTCCTGCCACTCGTCATCCGACGTGCCCAGGAGGTCCGCGCCACGCGCGAGGCCGACGTTATTGACCAGAATGTCGAGACCACCGAAGCGGTCGACCGCCCGACCAATCAGCTCATCGATACCGGCCTGCGTGGAAACGTCGCACCGCACGGGCAGCACGCGGGTGTCGTCCCCGCAGCGGGCGCCGAGCTCACGGGAGGCCTCGGACAGCCGACCGGCATCCCGGCCGGAGATGACGACGCGGCATCCTTCCAGAGCCAGCGCCGCGGCGCTCGCGAAGCCGAGGCCGCGTGTCGAACCGGTGATGACGGCGATGCGCTTGGTGAGATCGAGGTTCATTTCGAATCCCGGGAACCGGGGCCCGGGATCCGGGACCCGGGATCCGGAAGATGGTCAGAAGCGTGTGGTCAGGAACGTCACGAACGCGCGGTTGAAGGCGTCGGGCGCTTCGAGGTTTGCCAGATGACCGGCACCGGGAATGACGGCCAGAGCAGCCCGCCGCGCAGCGGCGCCCATGATCTCCGCCTCGGACACGGGTGTCAGCTCATCCTCGTTTCCGACGACGACGAGCACGGGCATGTCGATCGACTTGAGCAGCGGAAGCGAATCCGGCCGGCGCATCATGCGCACCACCGCATGCGCGATTCCGCCGGCCGTCGCCGATCGCATGTGCTCGGATACCAGCGCGGCCACGTCCGGCCGCCGGGTCCTGGTCGTGCGCCCGAGGAGCTTGGGCAGCATCTGCTGCCCGACCGCCTCGGGTCCCTCCCGCTCCACGAGATCCAGCATCGCGAGGCGGTTCGCCTTGGCCTGATCGGAGTCGGCGCCCGCCCGGGTGTCCGCCAGCACGAGGCCCGACACCCGCTCGGGCGCGAGGCGCAGCAGCGCGAAGGCGGTGTAGCCTCCCAGCGAGCACCCGCAGACGACGGCCTGGCGCACGCCCTCGTGATCCATCACGGCGAGGATGTCGGAGGCGTAGTCATTCAGGTCGACCGACGGGGCCAACGGCGCGGCGGAGTCATCGGGCTGGGAATGCCCGAATCCGCGGTAGTCTGGCGCGAGCACCCTCCAGGAGGCGGGCACGGCCGCGATCTGCGGCTCCCACATGTCGGCGTTCAGGGGAAACGCGTGCAGGAACACGATGGCCGACGGGCACTCGCTCGCCCCGGCCGCGAGGTAGCTCACACGTCGGCCTGCCAGATCGAGAGTGCGGCGTGGAAACAGCATCATGGGGGATCATAACAGAACGCGATCCGGGATCCGGGACCCGGGATCGGGGACCCGGTGCTGCACGGCAGGCAGGCATGGGCCCTGGCAGCCGGGGCCCATGATGGACCGGGAAGACGGTGCCGCGCAAGCGCGGGCCTGCCTTGGGGCAACTCCCGAACCACTCCGGGACGAGACCCGCGCTAACGCGGGGGTGTTCGGCACGGTGCCCCACGCGGCGACGGGAACTGAAGGGCTCGAATGTTCGTTCTTTCAGGCAGATGAGACAGTCGTCTGTTAGTCTCGGCAGGATCGTCATTCCGGGGCCGCGCCCTTCGACCCTTTGGCACACTCAGGGTCGTCCCGAGCCTGGCCGAGGGACGACGTCGCTCAGGGCTGCCCTGAGCGAAGCCGAGGGGCGCAGCGGAACCCGTAATCCAGCCTGGATTCCCGCTTCCGCGGGAAGGACGCCAGAAGATGGCCCCCTCGCCAACCACGGGCGGACGCCTGGTCGCGGATCCTTGGTGCCCGCTCTGACCGTCGTCCTGCTCGCCGCCGTGTTCATGGTCCTCCCGTGCACGCGTGCGGCAGCGGCCGACGCCGCGTCGCTCCCCCTCCTGGTGGTCCTGACCGACACCGGTCGCACGTGCGGAGACGGGCTGCCCGTTCTGACGCGCCACCCGGACGCCGCCCGGCATGTCGAGGTGCTCAACCGCGGGTTCTCGGGCCGGCTGCTGAGGCTGTACCGTCACGTCCAGGAACGCCGCCGTCGGACGGATGGGACGCCGGTCGAACCGGCCTACCTCCTGCTGTCCACGACGCAGGGCGGCTTTCCACGATTCGGGTTCTGTCTCGATGCCGAGGAGAAACCGTCCGCCGGGTACGTCGATCTGCACCGCAATGGGCGCCTGAGCGGCGCGTTCGGCGCCATGGACCAGATCTTCCCCCACGAACTGCTGCACGTCGTCACGCGGCAGCTCTCCGGGGTCCCTCCCGACGGCGGCTCGAACCAGGTCCACGCGATCGGCGTGCGCACGGATCGGTACCAGGCCTTCAACGAAGGGTTCGCCGAACACGCCCAGGTGATGGCCGTCGACGATCCCGACGCCGTGGCGGACACCGCCGCTCTCGCGCAGGATCCGGAGCCGAGGGCACGGGCGTGGCAGAATCTCGAGGCCTACCGCCGCGCGCTCGTCTCCCGCTGGGCGCCCGCCCCGCGCCACCGGATTGGCTTCCTGTTCTGGTTCAGTTCGACGGAGCAGATTCTCCGCTACCACGCCGTCAAGGCCAACCTGTTCGCGCGGGAACCGGATGTGCCGGTCCGGCTCCTAGACACGGACGACCCGTGGTTCGCCTACCTCCTCGAACACGTGATGCCGGGTCGCCCGGACGCCTCGCTGAAGCCCACACCGAGGCTCCTCTCGACGGAGGGCGTGGTCGCAGCCGTGATGACCCGCTGGCTCACCCTGCCGGACGTGCAGCGCCGGTTCGAGGACGACGCGTTCTACGAAGCGTTCGGCGGCCGCGCCGCGGAGGTCCCTCCCCTCGAGAACGCCTACCTGAAGCTCTTCCGCGTGTTGGCCGACGCCCGGCCGCACGACATCACGGGCCTCGCGCGCGCCTACCGGCTGCGGTATCCGGCCGAAGCCTCGGCACTCGACGATGTGCTGGAGCGCGAGGGGATCGACCTCACCTGGAACGCGCCCGAAATATGGCTGGCCACGAGGGGGTTCGTGACGGGTACGACGCTCTTCGATCAGTACCGGGGCCTGCCGCGCCCGCACACCTTCGACCTCAACGCCGCCTCCGTCGTCGATCTGGCCACCGTGCCAGGTCTCGGGTCGGATGCGGCGGCGACGCTGCGGGCTGGCCTGCCGTACGCGTCACTCGACGACGTCCGCGCGCGCGGCGGCCTCTCGGCCTCCGTGGTTGACGAACTCGACCGGATGCGTCTGGCGTTCGAAACGCTTCGAGCATCCTCGGCAGCGGCGGAGGAAACGCTCAGCCTGCGCGCGCTCTTCTGGCCCTCGATCTGGAGAGCGGTCCTGTGGATGCTGGTCGGTGCGCTGGTGGGAGGCGTGCTCTACCGTCTCGCGCGCCGCGCGCCCGGATGGCGGGCCGCCCTCAACGGCACGGGCGCCGGCGTCTGCGGTCTGCTCTGCGCGTGGATCATCGACGCGCCCTGGTGGTTCGCGCCAGCGGTCCCGCTGGCGCTGTTCGGCATGCCGGCCGTTCTGTGGCACCTGTGGCGGAAGCGCTGGTCCGATGCGCGTCAGGTCGCCCTGGCGTGGGTGCTCGCGGTGCTGCCGGTGGTGGCGATCAGCAGGCCGCTCTAAGAACAGGGACCGGGGACCGGGGACCAGGGACCAAAGGCCGGCACTGAGGTCCCCCGTTCCCATTCCCGGCCCTTTGAGGACGCCTCGGCGGCGCCTCGCCAATCCGCGTGACCGATCCCGTAGAATCCACTTCAACGCGAAGGGCGGCCGTCAGGCCGCCCCTCGCGCCATCCGCATCGTGCGGAACCGGTCCCCGATCCCGGGTCCCCGGTCCCTCCTCTCCTATGCGCACCCGCTCGTGCTGCCGCAGTTCACGCACTTGTAGCAGCTGCCGCTGCGGACCATGATCGACCCGCACACGTTGCAGGGCGGCGCATCCTCCTGGTTCTGGATGGTCCGCATCTCCGGCACGGCCGCCGGGGCGGGCTCTGCGGGCTCGGGATGCGGCACGGTGATGCCGTCGAGCTTCAACTGCTCCGCCGAAACCGCGCCATCGGCCTCAGGCCCGTTCACGCCGGCCCGGTACTGCGCCTCGGCCGACAGGAACTTCGTCGCGAGCCAGCGGAACACGTAATCCACGATCGACTTCGCGAACCGGATCTGCGGATTCTTCGTCATGCCCGACGGCTCGAACCGCATGTGGCTGAACTTGTCGACGAGCACCTGCAGCGGGACGCCGTACTGCAGCGCGTAGGAGATCGCCTGGGCGAAGGCGTCGGCGAAGCCCGAGATGGTCGAGCCTTCCTTCGCCATGACGAGGAACAGCTCGCCGGGCTTGCCGTCCTCGTACAGGCCGACCGTGATGTAGCCCTCGTGCCCCTGGATGTCGAACTTGTGGGTGATGGCGTGCCGCTCCTCGGGCAGCTTCCGTCTGACGGGCTGATTCACGATCTTCGTGACCACCTGCATCTCGGGCGTCGCCGCCTTGTCCTTGTCCCTGGAGGTGTTCAGCGGCTGCGTGCGCTTGCTGCCGTCCCGGTAGATCGAGATGGCTTTCACGCCCAGGCGCCACGATTCGACGTACGCCCGCATGATGTCGTCGACCGAGGCATCCTTGGGCACGTTCACGGTCTTCGAAATCGCCCCGGAGATGAAGGGCTGCACGGCCCCCATCATCTTGATGTGGCCCATGTAGTGGATCGACCGCTGCCCCTTGAGCGGTTTGAAGGCGCAGTCGAACACGGCCAGGTCCTTCTCCTTCAGGTGCGGCGCGCCTTCGATCGTCTCGTTCGCGTCGATGTGGGCGACGATGGCCGTGATCTGGTTCTCCGAGTAGCCGAGCTTCGCCAGCGCCGACGGCACGGTCGTGTTGACGATCTTCATCAGCCCGCCCTCGACGAGCTTCTTGTACTTGACGAGGGCGATGTCGGGCTCGACGCCGGTGGTGTCGCAGTCCATCATGAAGCCGATGGTGCCGGTCGGCGCCAGGACGGTGGTCTGGGCGTTCCGGTAGCCGTGCTCCTCTCCGGTCTCTACCGCGTCGTCCCACGACTGCCGCGCCGCGTCGAGCAGCGAGGGAGGCACGAGCGCCGCGTTGATGTCGCGCAGCGCGTCCCGGTGCTTGCGCATCACCCGCAGGAAGGGCTCGTGGTTCTTCGCGTAGCCGGCGAACGGCCCGCCGTGATCCCGGGAGATCCGCGCGGACTGCGCGTAGGCCTCACCGGTCATGAGGGCGGTAATCGCCGCGGAGTACGCGCGTCCCCCGTCGCTGTCGTACGGCAGCCCGCGCGACATCAGCAGCGCGCCGAGGTTCGCGTAGCCCAGTCCGAGCGGGCGGTAGTCGTGGCTGTTGCGCTCGATGGCGCGGGTCGGGTAGCTGGCGTTCTCGACGATGATCTCCTGCGCCGTGATGAAGGTCCGGACGGCGGCCGTAAAGGCCTCGACGTCCAGCTCGCCCTGTTCGTCGACGAACTTCATCAGGTTCAGCGACGCCAGATTGCAGGCCGAGTCGTTCAGGAACATGTACTCGGAACAGGGATTGGACGCGTTGATCCGATCCGTCGCCGGGCACGTGTGCCACTCGTTGACCGTCGTGTCGAACTGCATGCCCGGGTCGCCGCAGACGTGTGTCGCTTCGGCGATCTGGCGCATCAGGTCGCGGGCCTTGTACGTGTCCATGACCTGCTGGGGCGCCCGCACCGCCCTCGTCTGCCACTCGCCGTCGTCGAGCACCGCGCGCATGAACTCGTCGGTCACGCGAACCGAGTTGTTGGAGTTCTGGAAGAACACCGAGGAGTACGCCGGCCCCGTGAAGGATCCGTCGTAGCCCGCGTCGATGAGCGCCCAGGCCTTCTTCTCCTCGTCGACCTTGCAGTTGATGAACTCGACGAGGTCCGGGTGCTCGGCGTTCAGGATCACCATCTTGGCCGCGCGTCGCGTCTTGCCGCCCGACTTGATCACGCCCGCGAAGGCGTCGTACCCCTTCATGAACGAGACCGGTCCCGAGGCCGTCCCGCCACCCGCCAGCGACTCGCGCGACGACCGCAGCGTCGAGAGATTGGTGCCCGTGCCGGAGCCGTACTTGAAGAGCATGCCCTCGGTCTTCGCGAGCGTGAGAATCGAGTCCAGGGTGTCGTCGACCGAGTTGATGAAGCACGCCGAGCACTGCGGGTGGGACTCGATGCCGCAGTTGAACCAGACGGGACTGTTAAAGGATCCCTTCTGGTAGACGAGCAGGTGCTTCAGGTCGTCGCTGAACGCCTGCAGGTCGGCGTTCCTCGCGAAGTACCGCTGGTCGCGGGCCCACTGCGTGATGGTCTCCACCACGCGGCCCACCAGTTGCCGGACACTGTATTCGCGGTCGTCCGCGCCAATCGTTCCGCGGAAGTACTTCGAGACGACGATGTTGGTCGCCTGCTGCGACCAGAACGCAGGGATTTCCACGCCGCGCTGCTCGAACACGGCCTCGCCGCGGTCGTTCGCAATCACCGCATCCCGCGTGTCCCACTCGATCTCGTCGAATGGATCCCGGCCGGCCTGCGTGAAGAACCGCGGGAACGTCAGTCCGTGGGGTTCCGCTGTTCCCCGGGATTTCGCCTCAGCCTTGTCCCCGCCGACCTGATGGCCACCCCTCGTCTCCTCCGCCCCTCTCTGCATGCCGCCTCCGACGTCGCGACGCCCACCTGCCCCGGGGTGGCACCGCCTCCGAACCGAATCCGTTTGTTGACCCGCGATGCCGCCGGGGCCGTTCCCCGCACCGGCATCGAAACTTCAGAGACAACGCTGCCGCTTGAGGATCGCAGTCCATCTCTGTCGCGCGCTCTCCGATGGTGCCAGCCCGCTTCCGGATCCTGGACGCTTTCCGACCCTGTTGCCTGCCCCGTCGCCTCGAAGGGAACAAAGACGAGAAGCTGGGAGGTTCTCGCCGTGCTCTGGGTTACAGCGAAGTAATATGCCTGCCCGGCGGGCCGTTGTCAACCTCGAACTACACCACATATTGTGTCACTGGCTTAGGTCAGACGCAATATGAAGTGCAATCAGGCCTATTCCGGCCATTTTCGTCTTATTTTCGTTTTCGCATCGTCTGTCGACCGGTCCCGGTTTCCGGGATCGACGTGATAGAGTCGCTGGACGATGGACACGGACGCGACGGCTGACGGATCCGGCGCTCCTGCGGGGCACGGCGAGGCGCCACCCACCGTCGCGGCGGTGATGCCGGCATCCGCCTCCCCGCGGCCCCGGCAGCGGCTCTCCGCCCTGGTGGAAGTCATCCTGGTGTCCGGCATGCCGACGCAGTTGGTCGTCGTCGTCTGGCTCTGGGCCTTGGGCGTACCGCAGACGGCCCAGGACGGCTCCCTGTCCCGCACGTTCGTATTCGCGCTGCTCCTCACCGACAGCGCGCTGGTCCTGGGCCTGATCGCCCTCTTCATGCGGAGTGGGGGGGATGGCTGGCGGCAGGTGTTCCTGGGCAGCCGGACCAGCGGCCGGGAGTTGCTGATCGGGCTGGCCTCCGTACCCGTGGTGCTCGCGGGCGTCGCCGGCGTCATCGCGGGCCTCAGGACGTTCCTGCCGGGCCTGCACAACGTCCCCACGAATCCGTTCGAGTCACTGGTCCGCACGGCTCCAGACGCCCTGCTGATGGGGATGGTCGCGGTCGTGAGCGGAGGGTTCAAGGAAGAGATTCAGCGCGCCTTCGTCATCCGGCGGTTCGGCCAGTTCCTGGGCGGCGAGCGCATCGGCCTGGTCGTCTTCAGCGTCGCGTTCGGCGCCGGCCACGTCATGCAGGGCTGGGACGTGGGCATCGTCACCGCCCTGCTCGGCGCTGTCTGGGGCATTCTGTACCTGTGGCGGCGGAGCGTCGCCGCGTCGGTCGCGAGTCACTCGGGATTCAATGTCGCGCAGATTGTTCAGTTCCTGGTGGCGGGATCCTGAACGGCGGCCGATTGCCGTTCTGATTCTCGTCTTCGTGCTGGCGCTGCCCGGCGTCACCCGGCGCATCTATGCCTCCGATGAGGTCCAGTTCTTCTCGTACCTCCGATCCCTGTGGTTCGATCGCGACGTCTCCTTCGAGAACGAGTACCGGCACTTCTACGAGGCCGGCGTCGTGGGAGGGGCGCTGTTCCACGAGACGTTTCTCGAGCGCACGTCGGCCACTGGCCTGCGCCTGAACTTCGGCACCATCGGATCCGGGCTGCTCTGGTCGCCGTTCTACGGCGCGGCCGATCTCGGGGTGCGCGCGGCGGCGGCCTGGGGGGCGCGCGTGCCGGCGGATGGCTACGCCTGGCCCTACGTCGCAGCCGTGTGCTGGGGATCGGCGGTCTACGGCCTGCTCGCACTCCTCGGGTCCTGGGCATGCGCGCGCCACGTGCTTCGCCGCGCCGGGTATGCCGGGCGCGCCCCGGTGACTCTGGCGACGTGGGCCGTCTGGGTCGGGACGCCGCTGATCTTCTACATGTATGTCGCCCCTGGCATGTCGCACGCCCCATCGGCGTTCGGCGTGACGGCCTTCGTCCTCGTCTGGCTCCACGTCCGTCAACGGTGGTCCGTCGCGGGCCTCGCCGCTCTCGGCGGTCTCGCGGCGCTGATGACGATGGTCCGCGAGCAGGACGCGTTCTTCGCCATCGGACCGGCGATCGACCTCCTCTGGTGGGCCGTCGCCGCCCGCCGAGCGACGTGGGTCGCGGGGCTCGGAGCCGGGGCGGTGACTTTCAGTCTCGTCTTCCTGCCCCAGGCCCTCAGCTATCTCGCGCTCAACGGGCGGATCGGGCCCTCGCAGGTCACGAGCCGCAAGATGAACTGGGGGTCCCCCCACGCCTGGGACGTGCTGGCATCCCCCCGGCACGGTCTGCTGACGTGGACGCCGCTCGCGGCCCTGGCGCTGGCGGGGCTTGTCGTCCTCGTGATTCAGGCCCTCCGCCGCGCACCGGAATCCGACTCGGCGCCGCCGCACGACGTCCGCCGTCTGGCGGTGTCGCTGCTCGCCATGGTCGCAGCGCAGATCTACATCGTCGGGGCGGTCGAAAGCTGGACGCTGGCCGGCGCCTTCGGCCAGCGGAGGTTCGTCTCGCTGACGCCCCTGCTCGTCGTCGGGCTCGCCGCTCTCGTCGCGACGGCCCGCCACCGGGCTGCCCGCGGCGCTGTCGTGCTCGTCGTGGCGATCGCCGTGTGGTGGAACGTGGGCCTGATGGTGCAGTTCGGTGCCGGGCTGATGGATCGCCAGCGCCTGGACCTGCCGAGGAACGCCTACAATACCTTCGTGACGGTGCCCCGCCTGCTCCCGGAGATTGCCTGGCGGTACCTGTTCGATCGCGGCAGCTTCTACCGGCAGGAACCCGCGGCGGACCGTTCCCCGCGCTGAGGTCGTCTCGTTGCGAATCCTGTCCCTGGCCGACACCCGCTTCCCGATCGAACGCGCCAACGGCGTGCAGACCATTGAGACGTGCCACGCGCTCGCGCGGCGCGGACACGAGGTGACCCTGGTGGTGCGGCCCGACACCGCCCCCGTCTCGAGGGATCCGTTCGACTACTACGATCTCCCCCGGATTCCGGGCCTGCGGATTGAAACCGTCCCGGCACGCGGTAGTGTGGCACGGCGCCGCGCAACGTTCCTGCTGGCGGCGGCCCGCCAGGCGCGCGCCGCCGGGGGCGGCGGACTCGTCTTCACACGCGATCTCGGCGTCGCACGATTCCTGCTGGGCCTGCGGGAAGCGATCCGCGTCCCGGTGGTCTACGAGTCCCACGGTCTCGCCGCCGTCGTGAGCGCCGAACTGCCGCAACTCGTATCCACGGCCGCGGTACCGACTCGACGCAAGCTCGCCCGGCTGACCCGTCGCGACGCGCACGTCTGGCGTCACGCCGCCGGGTATGTCACGATCACGCAGGGGCTCTGCCGGGAACTCGAATCGCGCTTCGGCCCGCGCCAGGCGACGGCGGTCGTGCCGGACGGGACCCGGGTGCCGACGGACGCGGTGGTGGCACCGGGCCTGCGGAATCCGCCGGTCGTGTGTTATGCCGGCCACCTGTATCCCTGGAAGGGGGTCGATGTCCTGCTGCACGCGCTCGCGCTCCTGGACCCGATCACGGGACTCGTGATTGGCGGGCTGGAGGGGGAACCGGATCTCGCCAGGGTGAAGGCCCTGGCCGACCGGCTCGCGCCGTCGCGGGTCACGTTCACCGGAGCCGTCCCCCCTGGAGAGGTTGCCGCCCGGCTCAGAAGCGCCGACGTTCTCGTGCTGCCCAACACGGCCACTCGCATGTCGTCCACCTACACGTCACCGCTCAAGCTCTTCGAGTACATGGCCTCCGGCCGTCCCATCGTCGCCTCCGATCTGCCCGCGCTCGGCGAGGTGCTGCGGCACGGAGAGAATGCCCTGCTCGTCCCGCCCGGAGACGCGCGCGCGTGCGCCGACGCGATTCTGTCCCTCGTGCGCGATGGGGCGCTGGCGCGCCGGCTGGCCTCGGCCGCGCTCACCGACGTCCGGGACTACACGTGGGACCGTCGCGCCGAACGCCTCGAGGCGCTGTTCGCAGCGGTGATGACGCGTGACGCGGGAACGGGAGCCGCGGCATGATCTCGCCCCGCCTGCTCGATCTCGTCCGCTGCCCCGACTGCGGCGCGCGCCTGACCGGCCCCGAGCCGGCACCGGCCTGCACCTCGTGCGGGCGGCGCTTTGCCGCGGATGGCGAGTGCCTGGTCCTGCACCCGGGCGTGAGCTTCGCCGAACAGACCAAGTACCTGGACGAGGCGCTGCACAGCGACGCCCGCCACGAACACGTGTCGCCTCCCCTCCTGTCGGCGCGTATCCGTAACGATCTGCTCCGCTCGTTTCTCGCCCCTGGCGCGGGAGATACGGTCGTGGATCTGGGATGCGGCAGCGGGCGCGCGCTCGTCTGGAACAGCGACATGGGCGCGTACCAGGTCGGCATCGACGTCAGCCCCTACTTCGCCCAGGAGGCCCGACGCACGATCGATCTCGTGCTCGGCGATCTTCGCCGGCTGCCCTTCGCCGACGGCGCCTTCACGGCGGCGTGGGCACTGGACGTGTTCGAGCACCTGTCCCGCGACGCGCTCGACGCCGTGCTGGCCGAGTCCGCGCGGATCCTCGCCCCGGGAGGACGCCTGTTCGTCTACAGCCACGTCCGCAAGAACTCCCGGCTGGCCGGGGGCCTCCGCCTGGTCAACCGCGCGGCCATCGCCCTGGAGCGCATCGGGCTGGTCGATCTGGCCCGGGAGCGCCTCCGGAAGTCCGATCACGTGAATCCGCTCGCCGACATCCCCGACCTCGAAGGGGCGGTGGGCGCCGCGGGGTTTCGGATCGCGCGCATCCGCTACTACACACCGCTGGTCGGCGCGGTCGTGGAGAATCTCCTGCTGAGAATGGCCGAGCACTGGATGATGCGCCGAAGCGCGCCTCCGGGCGACGGCGGGTCCGCCACCTCAGAGGATGGCGCGCGCGCCGCACGCGCGGCGGCCAAGGACCGCCTCGGGCGGCGCGGCCCGCTGTACCTGGCGCTCCGGACGGTCACATGGCTGATGAAGATCGACCTGCTGCTCTTCGGGCGGGTCAGATCGGGTCCGTTCTTCGCGTTGCTCGTCAAGGACCCGGACGCGCCACCAGGACGCCCATGAAGATTCTGTACGCCGCGCTCGACCAGCAGGTGCCTGGCACGACGGGCGGCAGCATCCATGTCAAGGCCGTGGCGGAAGGCCTGGCGTCGCGCGGGCACGACGTCACCGTGCTGACTGCCGAAGGCCCCGGCGGGTTCCCGCGGATCGGGGGCGTTCGCTGGCGGGCCATGCGGCCACCCTTCGGCCTCAGGTACCTCCGGACCGCGCGCGCGTCGGCTGTTCGCAGGGAGGCCGTCTCTCTCGGAGCCGACGCGGTCATCGAGCGGTACTACAACTTCGGCGGAGAGGGCATCCGGGCCGCCCGCGCCCTGGGCGCGCTCGCCGTGCTGGAGGTCAACGCCCCGGTCGTCGACTATCCCGGCTCGCCGAAGCGGCTGCTGGACCGCGCGCTCGTCCTGGAGCCGATGCGGCGCTGGCGCGAGTGGCAGTGCCGCGCGGCCGATCTCATCGTGACGCCGACGGCGGCCATCCTGCCCGACGCGGTGTCGCGGGACCGCGTGGTCGAACTCGAGTGGGGCGCGGAAACGGATCGGTTCCACCCGGACGCGACCGGTGACGTGCCGTTCGGCCGAGAGCGCGGAGCCACCGTCGCGATCTTCGCCGGGGCGTTCCGCTCGTGGCATGGCGCCAGGCACCTCGTGCGGGCCATTCGCACGCTGCGGGCCCGAGGACGCACCGACATCCAGGCAGTGCTCGTCGGCGAGGGGCCGGAGTTGGCCCGCGCCAGATCCGAGGCGTCAGGACTGGACGGCATCACGTTCACCGGTGCCATCACCCACGACCGCATGCCGGCTTGCCTGGCCGCCGCAGACGTCGGTGTGGCTCCCTTCGACGTCGGCGCGCACGCCCCGCTCCGCCTGGCCTTCTACTGGTCGCCGCTGAAGGTGTTCGAGTACATGGCCTGCGGCCTGCCCGTCGTGGCGCCCCGCATCGGTCGCCTGCAGGCGATCGTGCGGAACGGCGAAGAAGGCCTGCTGTATGATGCCGAGGCGCCGTGCGGACTGGCCGACGCCCTCGAGGCGCTGGCCGATCGTCCGGATTTGCGGACGACGCTGGGCCACGGAGCGCGCCGACGGGTCGTGGAGGAGTTCAGCTGGGCGGCGCACTGTGCCCGCCTCGACGAGTCGATGCAGCGTGCGCGCGCGCGCCAACCCACTCGCGGCCCATGCGCATCCTGATCGCCACCGACGCGTTTCCTCCGAACTGCGGCGGCAGCGGATGGAGTTCGTTCGAACTGGCCCGGGCGCTCACCCGCCGGGGGCACGCGGTCACCGTCGTGGTGCCGAGGCCTGGGCAGGCCGGCGACACCAGCCGGGAGTTGCAGGGGCTGCCGATCGACGAGATCGGCCTTCCCTCCGCCCGTCTCCCGGTCGTCCGCAATTACGTGAAGAACGAGCGGCTCTGGCCTCGCCTCGCGGCGCGGCTCGTCGATGTCGTGGAGGCTTCACGGGCGGATCTAATTCACGCCCAGCACCAGCTCACGGCCCCCGCAGCCGTCCTCGCCGCCCGGCGGGCGGGAATCCCGGCGGTGTGTACGCTGCGCGACTACTGGCCGGTCTGTTACTGGGGCACGACCATCGTCGATCCCGGATCGCCGGCACTCTGCCCCGGGTGCTCGGCGGCCATGATGGTGCAATGCCTCAAGCCGCGCGCGGGAGCGGCGTGGGTGCCCGCCCTCGGCGCGATTCCGTACATGCGCGGCAACCTGCTGCGCAAGCAGCGGGCGCTTGCCGGCGCCGACGCGCTGATCGCCGTGAGCCGGACCATAGCCGACGACCTCGTCCGCCTCGCCCCGACGCTGCGGCGGCCGCCGATGGACATCATTCCCAACCCGGTGGACGTCGAGGCTATCCGCGAGCGCGCCGCGGCGCTGCCGCGGCCCGTACCCGGGCCGTACGCGCTGTACGTCGGCAAGCTGGAGCGCAACAAGGGGTCGGCGTTCCTGCTGCCTGCCGTGGCTCGCGCGGCCCTGCCTTGGCCGTTGGTCATCGTCGGCGACGGCGCCGAGCGGACCCGACTCGAGCGGGACGCGTTCGCCTTCGGCCGACCGGTGACGTTCACCGGGTGGCTGCCCCGCGACGAGGTGCTGCAGTGGCTCGCGCACGCCTCGATCCTCGTCTTTCCGTCGCTGGGTCCGGAATCGCTGAGCCGCGTGCTGCTCGAGGCCGCCACGCTCGGCGTCCCCATCGCGGCCATGAACACCGGCGGCACGGGCGACATCGTGCAGGACGGCGTCACGGGACTGCTGGCGGACACGGCTGACGAACTCGGTGACGCCATGGCGCGGCTGGCCGCGGACGACACGCTCGCAGTACGCCTCGGTGCCGGAGCGCAGGCACACGTCGATCGGACGTTCGCGGCCGCGCGGGTCGCAGCGGACACCGAGGCCCTGTACGAACGTCTGGTGCACAAACGGAGGCGCCGTGGCTGAACCCGGCGGACCCGCTCGTCCCCGCGTCGCCGTGCTCGCCCGGTCGGTGTGGCCGCTGCACGGTCACGGCGGACTGGAACGACACGTGGCGGACCTCGTGCGTCATCTGTCGGCAGCCGGCGCCGCAGTCATGCTGATCACCCGCCCGCCCCGCCGGGAGGCCGGCACTGACGTCGCATCACGGGTTCCGGCCGCGCTCATGACCGTGCCGTACCGCACGTTCCCGTTCGCAAGCAGACGCGGCACGACGATTCTCGATCGGTCGACGGCGTATCCGCTGTTCGGTCTCAGGGCCGGCCGCCTGGCCGCCGCGCTGGCCGCGTCCGGTCGGGTCGATGTCGTCCACGCGATTGGCGCGGCCGGGCTCGGTTATGCAATCGGCCGGCGGCGGGCCGGCGGCCGCGTGCCGTTCGTGTTCAACCCGCAGGGGCTCGAGGAGTTCGGGGGCATGGACGGCGGCTACGGCGGGGCGCCGGTGAAGCGCGTGGGGTACGCCCCGCTCCGGTGGGCTGTGCGGTGCTGCGCGGACGCCGCCGACGTCGTGATCGCGACGGACCACGCGATCGAACCCGCCATCGCCCGGCACCTGGGTGTCGGGCCGAATCGGATCCGGCTCGTCCCGAACGCGGTGGACATCGGCGCGTGCGACGCGCTGGCCGGACCGTCCGACGGAGCGCGAATCCGCGACGCGTACGGCATCGGACCGGGTCGGAGCGTCCTGCTCAGCGTCGGCCGGCTGGAGCGCAACAAGGGGTTTCACGTCCTGGCGCGGGCGCTCTCATCGCTGAAGGGCGACTGGACGTGGGTGCTCGTCGGCGATGGCCCGTACCGGCCCGCGATCGCGCGCGCAGTCGCGGACGCCGGTATCGCGCCGCGCACCGTGTTCACCGGCCGCGTTCGGGAGGCCGACCTTCATGCGTGGTACGAAGCCGCCACCCTCTTCGTGCATCCCACGCTTTATGAGGGCAGCTCGCTCGTCACCCTCGAGGCGATGGTGCACCGGCGGCCCGTCTTGGCGACTGTCGCGGGGGGCCTCCCGGACAAGGTGAGACCCGGAGAGACCGGGTGGCTGGTCCAACCGGGCCGGCCCGATGCCCTGGCCGCCGCGGTCGCGGAAGCCTTGACCGCGGTGGACCGCCTGCCGGCGATGGGACAGGCCGGACGCCGGCTGGCTGAGTCGGTGTTTTCGTGGGCGGTGGCCGCGCGTACGCAACTCGACATCTACGCGGAACTCACCGACGTGAAGGCGGAATCCCCGCCCCCCCGGTGACGTCAGCGGGCGGCCGCGGCCGGCACCCCGATCTCGATTCTGGCGATCGCCGCGCCCAGCACGCGCTGATCGGATGACCGGCCCACCGCTGATGGCCGCCGGGCGCCGGACACCTCAATCTCGATGCCGTTGAGTCCGCGGCGCCACAGATCCGCACCGACCTCCCACGTGAAACGTCGCCACCCGTCGGTCAGGGTACGCTCTCCAACCCGCCGGCCGTTGACGACGAGCGTGATCGTGGCGTCGCGTGGCCGGCCCGGGTAGCTGAACGGCTCCGCGGTCAGCGTCAGGGTCGCGGCTCGCGGCAACGCCAGGGGCAGCACGATCGTGGCGCGGTCAGCGGTCCACCTGAACCCTTGGCCATCGGCGCGCCGTTCGAGGGCGTGCCAGCCATCAGCGAACGTGGCGTGGGTGCCCTCGAGCGCCACGTCGGTCCGATCGACGCCGGCAGGCCACGCATCGACCTCAGCCAGAGGATGGCTGCAGAAGGTCGCGCGCTTGGGGTTGTCGAGGTCGACGCGGGTCCGCATCACAGCCCCGTCCAGCGCGCCTCCGAAGTCGATCGCCGACGTGAAGTACGCCCCCTTGTCGTTCACGCGCAGCCCGAACCGCGCGATCATCGGGGATGCGCTCAGCGCCAGGGGCAACGCCGCGCCATCCGCTTCCAGACGAGACTGCAGCGCCCGCGCGGCCTCAGCATCCGCCCTGTCGAAGACCTCGACCTCCACGGACGGGACACCGGCGCCGCCGGGGCCGATCAGCGCCGGCGTGAGCCGCTCCTGCATGCCCGCGTAGACGAGCACGTCCGAGTCGAAAGACCGGTAGTTGTCGATCCTGATCGACGCCCGGCCGGAGGGGCGCAGAGCGGGCCCGACGTCGATCCAGCCGCGGTTGCCGACGTCGAAGCACACCGGTTCCGACAGCAGGCGGAAGATCGGGCGGCTGTGCAGGGCCTCGCGGACGGAGGCGTCCAGACCATCCTCGAAGGGCACGAAACGGAATCCGTACTGTCTCAGGCTCGCTCGGGCGTGATTGAAGGCCAGCACCACGAACCCGTCCCTGCGGAAGGCGGCGATCTGGTCCCGGTCCTGGCCGATCAGCCGGATGTCACGATGGCCGCCGGCGCGCTCGCCCAGGAGCTTGTAGAGGATCATCATGTTGACGCGGTACTCGTCGTCAACGATCGCCGCCTTGTCGGGCAGCGCCGCGAACAGCGCGTCGAAGTACTCGATGTCGCTCGTCTCTGCGTGCCGGTCGTTGCGTTCGTAGTTCGCCGCGACCAGGCTCGCCGGCAGCAGGGCGCACAGCGTCATCGCGGCTCCCGCCCGGATCGGTCCGGTCCGACGGCCCAGCCACGACACGAGGGACGCGAGGCCGACGCCGGCAACGGGCCACAACAGGACGAAGACCGGCAGCATGAAGCCTTCGTCTTCCTGAGAACCCATATTCGCCGTGAGGCCGGCGACCCCGAGCGCCCCCAGCCCGAGGAACACCGCGCGACGCCGCTGCCGCACGACAAGTACGCCGAAGCCGATCGCCACGAGCGGAACACCGAGCAGTCCGAGCTCCGTCACGACCATGCCCCCGATGTGCGGCAGCCGGTTGCTCAGCAGAATCGATGGCGAAAACGCGCCGATCTCGTGGCCAAACCGGCGGGCGGTCATGACCCGCCACAACTCGGACACGTTCGTGGCCTTGGCCTCGAGATACAGCGCGTGCTGGCGGGTCCTGACAATGATGAACCCGTACTGGCACAGGCCCAGGAGCACCAGGATCAACGCCACCGCAATCGGCTTCGGTCTGAGCACCTGGCGCGGCGCAGTGAGCAGCGGGAACAGCACCAGCGCCGGCACCAGCGCGATGACGATCAGGTGGTTGCCGAGGCTCAACGCGAAGATGCCAGCGGCCGCATACAGGTCCCGCATCCTCCGGGTGCGGTCCCACCGGAGCAGCGCGAGCGTTCCGCCGGCCACCAGTGCGGCGTTGAGGGTGTAGCCCTTCGCATAGATGGCGCGGGACCAGAAGTGCGCCCCGAACCCGAGGCCCAGCGCCGCGGCTACCGACACGGCCCGTCCGCCCCCCATGGACCGGACCGTCAGGTAGGTCAGCCCCACGGCCACCGCGCCCAGCACGGCGGACAGGGCATTCATCCGGTACGCCAGCGTGCCCCAGGGCACGTACGAGAACAGGTGCGACACCATGACGTACAGCGGGTATCCCGGCGCGTGTGGCGTGCCGAGCACCTTGCCGACGAAGGAGAATTTCGCCGCGTCGCCGACGTCGTGCAACCCCGGGTACATCGTGCCCAGGTAGACGGCGAACACGAGCGCGCTGGTGAGCACCGCCGCGACCGCGTCGGCCGGGGCGATCTCCAATGGCGGGGACGCGGAGGTTCGATCGTGCACTGAGCTGGAGACCGTGTCGGGAACCGTCGCCGGTCCGACAGCAGGAGTGCTCATGGAACGTCTCCGCCGGGTCAACGCCCGCCGTAAAGGATGCTGACGTCGTTGCGCCGACGCAGGCCGGCGAGCCAGTCGGCCACCGCCCGCTCGCGCCGTTCGCGCGTCAGCGCCTCGTAGACCGCCGATCGCGCTTCTTCGAACGAACGCAGGCGCCCGTCGCGGACGAAGCGGTCGACGCGCAGGCGATAATACTCCTGCGCCTCGGTTTCTGTGACCGCCAGCGTCACGTCGAACCGGCGCTCGACGTAGGACCGTGCGAGCAGGTTCTGCCGGACCAGCAGGCGCAGGTCGTCCTCGCTCAGGCCCAGTTGCGACAGTCGTGCCGAGAACAACTCAGGCCCCGCGAACCGGGCACGGATGCCGCTCACGACCTCGCTGACGCGGGCCGGCTCCGGATCCGGCGTCCCGTAGCGGGCCGCCTCGTCGAGCACCAGCTGCCGATCGACGAGCCACTCCACCGCGGCCGCGACCGGGTCGTCAGCGTCGGCCGCGTCCAGGAACCCGAAGTCGAGGGCGGCGAGGGCGTCCGTCATGGTGACGATGGTTCCCGACACAATCGCCACGACGCGGTCCACGGGTCGGTCCCGGTCCTGCCGGGCCGCACCCAGACCCGACGACGCCAGCAGGGCGGCCAGCAACACGACGATGAGACGTCCACCGCGCGACATCAGAACGCCTGTCCGATGCTGAAGTGCAGGGCCATCCGCTTCTCACGCCCCGCGTTGAACGTCCTCAACGCGCCCAGCTTGAAGCCGAGATCGACGCGAATGGGTCCAATGGGTGACTTGTAGCGGATCCCGAAACCGGCACCGCCGCGCAGATCCCCGAGCCTCACGTCGCTCACGACGGCGAAGACATTCCCGACGTCCAGGAAGCCGACCACGCCGAGGTCCCGCCAGACGGACAGGCGGAGCTCGCCGTTCAGGACGACCTCCGCGTGACCGCCAATCGGCGTGCCGTCGCGGTCGAACGTCTCCGGTGTCCCGAGGTGGTCGAGCTGGAACCCCCGGACCGTCGTGTCGCCGCCGGCGAAGAACCGCTCGCTGATCGGGAGGTCCCGGACGTCGATCTCGAGCGGCGCACCATCCGGTCCGAGGACCGGCTCCCCCTCGTCGTCGGTCATCGGCACGCTCCTCGGGAACCCGGTGCCAATCCCCAGCCGCGCGCCCCCCGCGAAGATGATCCGCCGTTCCCCCGGCAGCCGGCGATAGACGAACCCCTGCAGGAACGTCTTGGCGTAACCGACCTCCGAACCGAGCGGCCTGAGCGCGAGCTCGCCGTTGAGGGCGACCAGCGATCCCCTGCCGGGATCCAGGGGATCGTCCCGGGTGTCCCTGACGCCGGAGGTGGCGATCGACGCGAGCCTGACCTGCGGAAAGACGCGGTCGATGAGCGGGCGGTCGATGGGATTGATGCTGTCGTCCAGGATGTCGCTGCGACCGATGGCGTATTGCGCGAGCACGGACCAGAGTTGCCCCGCACGCTGGGACACGTCGATCCGGGCCGACTGGCGCGTGTAACGGAACGAGGTACGGCTGCCCTGCTCGAGCACCGCCGACACCTGAACGTCGCCGCGCCCCCGCCACAACCGAGGCTCTCTGTACGAGCCGATGACGCGGTACTCGAGGTCCGTCGCCGCCGCGTCATCGGGCGCGGCTGACCCGTCGGCCGGCGCGTCGGCGTCGTCCGCACCGTGCCGACGGAGGCTGACCCGACTGAAGAAGCTGACCGTCCGGTTCTTGCCCCAGAGGTTGCGACGGCTGATCTCGAAGAATCCCCGCGGGGCGAACTCGGAGGTTTCGACCTTCTGAAACTCGACGCCGCCGCCGAAGCCGACAGCCGTGGAGGGCGCTTCCTCGACGGTGATCACCACGTCGCGGAGGTGCGCCCGCCCGTGGGGCAGCTCGGCGATCGTCACCCGCCGGAAGAGCCCGAGCGATGCCAGACGCTGCTGCGTCGCCTCTACGGCGGCATCGCCCAGCGGCTGCCCCGGCTCGAGCGTCACGTCCCGGCGGATGGTCGCCTCGGAGATGCGCCGGTTGCCGACGATGAGCACGTGATCGACGAGGATCTGCGGCCCCTCGACCACGAGGTAACGGATCTCCGCGAGGCTCCGGTCGGTCGAGAAGGACACGTCCGCGTCCACCCGCGCCAGCCGGTAGCCGAGGTCGCCGTACACGCTCCGGAGCCGGTCCCGATCGCGCTCGATGAGGCTGGGATAGAACGGCGAGCCGCGGGCGGCCCCGAGCGCCGCCTGCAGTGTGTCCAGCGGAACGGCGTCCGCCCCCTCAATCGCGATGCCGCCCACGAGCGTGCGCACGCCTTCGTCGATGGTGATGGCGACCACCAGCGGAACGTCCGGATTCCCGCGCTCCCGCCCGGCCAGCCGCTGTTCGGCGGTGACCTCGACGTCCGCAAACCCGCGGAGGCGGTAGTGCCGCCGGAGCGCCGCGATGGCCTCGTCCAGCCTCGCGGTGACAAACACGTCTCCCACGGCGATCCGCACGATGGATCGCACTTCGGTCTCCGGCAGCGCCGTGGCCCCGGCGATGACGACATCGGCCACGCGGTAGACGTTGCCCTTGCGGATCGTGAACTCGATGGTGAGCCGGTCGCCCGTCTCCCTGCGATCGGTCTCGACCATGGCGTCGCGGTAGCCCTGCGCTCGGAAGTAGTCGCGGATTCGCTGCTGGGCGTCCTCGATCAGATCCTGGTCCGCCGTGCCTTCGCGGCCGATGGGCACGAACTCAGCCTGCAGCCGTGCGGGCAGCGGATCGCCGCGCCAGCCGACGGAGACCAGTGGGCCGCGCGTGAACGAAATCACCAGGTCGACTCCCGCGCCGTCGTCGGTCAGCGTCGGGAGCGCGTCGGCCCTGGCCTCCAGATGGCCGCTCGCGCGGGCCGCCGACACGAGCCGATCGAGCGTTTCGCGGATCGCGAGCGGCTCGTACGGGGCGCCGGCCGCAAGCGGAAGCGCGGCGCGGACGGCGGCGATGGACGAGGCGGGGGCCCCCTGGAAGGTAACCTCCCGGATGCGGGCCTGTGGTCCTGTCTGAACGTCGCAGACCAGTTCGCCCGCAGCCGCGGAGGCATCGTCGAGGGGCCGTGGTCGGACCGCCGCCGCCAGATACCCCCGCTCCCGGTAGGTCTCTTCGAGCACGCGGGCCAGCTCGGCCGCGCGCCCGGGCGGAATGGCACCGCCGAACCGTGCGGTCACCGCGCCCTGCAGGACCCGTTCGGGCACACCCAGATTTCCGACGAAGACCACGCGGCGGAGTTCGCGCAGCGGCACGAGCACGACCTCGACGGCCACGCCCCTGTCGACCGGGCGCGCGTAGACGCGGACGTCGAGGTACTGCCCGAGGCCCATCAGGTGGGCGATTGTCGAGCGCACGGCGGCCATGGAGAACGCCGTGCCCTCGCGTACCTCGACGAGACCCCTCGCCTGGGAATCCTCGACCACCCGGCCTTCGCTGCGGACCGACACCGACACCACCGGCTGCCCGATCAGGGCGTCTGGCGCCTGGGCCCAAGCCAGGAGCGGCCACGCGAGGACCGCGAGGACGAGCAAAAGGCTCCGCCCCGGCCGGACGGTCATTTGAAGACGCGCCGGACCCGGACGTCCAGGGCGTAGGTACGATCCTCGTTCTGAGTGAGTATCCACGACAGCCGGTCCGTCTGATCGTACTCCAGGAGGATGACCTGGTCACGCGTCGACGAAGAGAGGCTCCGGGAATAGGTGACGTACACCCGGTCCGAGATGCGCTTCCCGATGGTCAGGCGCGCGCCCGGGCTGAAGCGCAGCGTCTGGTCCGACGGATCGGTGAACATCGGCGTGATCTGAAACGTGTCGACACCGAAGGTCTGCTCCACGACTCGCTCGACGTTGGACGAGATCGGGCTGGTCAGGAGGCGCGCGGCCCTGGCCTGGAGGAGGGTCCGTTCGGCCTCGTCGGGTGTCTGGAGCGCGCGCAGTTCCGGGTCCTGCGTGGTGCGAACGTCTCCAAAGAGCAGCGCCACGATATCCACCTCTGGCAGCGGCGGGTCCGACGACAGTTCAGGCGTGAGCCGCTGCGGCGTCCCCGCGACCCGGAGCGAGACCTGGTAGGTCTGCCCGGGCGCGCGCACACGGGTCTCCGCCTCGATGTCGAACACGGGCTCGATGCGATCCGGGTTCGTGAACTCGACGTTGCCGCGCGTCACGAGGTAGCGCCGTCCTTCGAACAGGACTTCGCCGCGTTCGACCTCCGCGCGGCCGAGGAGTACGGGCCGCTCGTAGGTGCCGCGCAGCGTCAGGTCGGCGCTCGACGTGATCCGGGCGACGTTGTTGTCCACCTCGAGCGTGGACGGCGCGATGATCCGCAGGTCGTACCGCAACGGAAGCGTGTCGACGGAGTCCCCGGATCCAGACAACTCCGCCTGGCCGGCTCCCGCAAGCTGGAGCAGGTCAGGATCGAGATCGAATCGGCGCGTCAGCGAGGACCGCCGGACGTTGACGGTGCCGCTCAGCGTCGCGCCCGCCATCGGGCCCCGCATCGCGAGATCGGCGTCGACTCGTGACCGGAAGCCGGACGGGTAGCGCAGTTCCATGCCCTGGCCGGTCGCCGTCAGATCGAGATCGCTGGGCCAGAAGCCGGTCAGTCCCAGCCGCCCGCCGAACGCCACGCTGCCGCCGCCGATCTGGCCGGTGACGCCGTCGAGCCGTATGCTGTTGCCGGCAAACACCAGGTCGCCGTTGATCGACTGGATGGCGTGCGGCAACCACATGTGGCGGAGCCGTCCTCCCGCGATGGTGGCCCGCCCTCCAATCAGCGGCCGGTCGAAGGTCCCCGCCACGTCGGCCATGACCCCGGCCTGACCCGAGCTGCGGATGTCCTTGAAGAAGGCCTGGAGCACGCCCAGATTCGCGTCGCCCTCGGCATGCACGGCCACGCGTTCGCTGAGGGCATCGACCGTGCCTCGCACGGCCAGGGCGGTACCCTCACCCGCGAGGCGCAGGCCGCAGTGCCGCGCCGGATCGTCGAGGCACTGATCCTCGATGCGAACCACGCCCTCGCGCAGCGACATCTCGATCGGAGCGCTGTTGCGGAGGGGGTAGTCGAACAGCGACACATCGAGGCGATCGACGCGCGTCGAGGCGACGATACCCCGAAGACTCGAGAACGACCCGGCCACCTGCACCGTTCCGCTGGCCACGGCCGTCGCGAACGGGGACAGTCCCGGGAAGAACACCCGGGCGTAGGGGTCGAGAGACGTTTCCGAGAACCTGAGCGAGACGTCGCCCGGGTAGTCCCCATCGGTCGTCACGTGGCCGGTGCCCGACACGGCCAGACGTGTCGAGCCGGCCTCGAACTCGAACAGCACGTCATCGCTGCGGATGCTGATGCGCCCGGTCACCTCGCCGATACCCTCGTCGCCCAGGAAGAGATCGCGCATCCGACCGCGGACCTCGTAGGTGGGGAACGCGAAACGGCCGCTCCCCGAGGCCGTGAACTCTGCCAGGCCGGTCAGCGGCGCGGACGGGAACGACAGCAGGTCGATCGATTCGACGGGCACGCGGCGGGCATCCATGTTGAACGAATACGACCCCTCCCACTCGACGTGCGCGGCGCCGCGCATCGACCCGCTGGCGCCCTTGCGGACCTCCAGGCCGTCGAACCAGACACCCGTCCCCTCGAATCGGAGCGACGCGCTGGCGCTGGCGAGCGACTCCCCGTACGCCGTCGCGGGAGCAATGGTCAGACGCCCGAACCCGAACGGACCGCGGTACGGGCCGTAGAGGTGGAACTCTCCGGCCATGAGTCCGTCGAGCGGGTAGTCGTCGAAGTCGAATGCGTGCCGCAGATCGACCAGCGGCCAGGCACTGGTCCGAATGCGGGCGTTCAGTTCCTCTCCGCCATCCCGACGGGGAAACCCGAGCGAGAAGCGGCCGTCGGCTCGCAGCGTGCCGCCGTCCTTGCGCACGATCGCGTCCTTCACGTCCAGGTAGGCGTTCTCGACGGTGATCTGCGCCTGCCCGTCGCCCCACGCCACGTCCCACGCGCGCATGCCCCGTCCCGCGAACAGGCCCTCGACCCTTGGCCTCCGAAACGCGTTGAGCATCACGCCGTCGAACGTCCCGGAGCCCCCAAGTTCCACCGGGCGCGTCGGGGCACCCAGCGCGGTCATGACGCCGGTGAGGAGGCGGTCGCTTTCCTGCCAGTCCGTGCTCGTGACGTGGAACGGCAGGACCGAGCGATCGCCCCAGGCCGTCCGCCCCTGGAACTCGACGAAGGTGGTCTCGGTCGCGACCCGGCTCGGCGCGATGTCGATCCACTCGGGGCCGAATTGGTAGGTGAGCGTGCCCCCGATCGGCGTCTCCAGGACCTCGGGAAAGGGATCCCCATACGCACGGGCCACGCGCGGCGGCGGAATCGAATCCGGCAGGCGGCGGGCCTGCAGCACGACGCCAGGCGGCGGCGCGACGTCGAGCTGACCGAAGCCACGGCGTTCGCGGAACCGGCCCGACGGCCACTCGAGCAGGTTGTGCCCCGACGCTCGTCCCGCGAGCCGCAAACCGGCGAACTCCATGGCGGCGCTGAACGTCGCCAGATCGACGTTTTCGTATCGGGCGTCGAAGCGATACGTGGCCGGGGTGCGCGCGCCGAGCGGCGCCATGGCATAGCTGAAGCGGGTCGTGCCCCCGTAGAACCCGGATCGCGCCTCCGTCACCTCGAAGCGATCGGGCGTCCACACGAGCGATCCTTCCAGACCGGGGAACCGGTACCGGTTGAGACCGGCCTCCCGGCTGGTGAAGTCCCCCGTGAGTTCGTGTCCGCCCTTGAACAGATGAAACGTGCCGTCGAAGGTCGCCTGGCCAGCCAGGGCGAACGTCTCGCGCGCCCAGAAGATCTCCCGCATCCGCGGCAGGTCCACCTGCGACACGAAGTCATAGCGCTGTTCCGGCCAGCGCCGCATCTCGACCACGCCGGTGCAGACGGTCTCGGCCCCGTCGGTGTCGAGTTCGATCCGGTCGAGCAGGATCTTCCCGTCTTCGATGCGGAACCAGGTCCGGAGCGCGGCGGCCATCGGTACGAACCGCTGGATCGACACGGTCCCGCCCGACGACGAGGAATGGCCCCGATAGCCGGCCAGCTTGAGCACCGTGATGTCGAGGTTCCGCACCACCGCGCTCCACGGCGTCCGGTGGTCGGCATAGGAGAACTGGCCCCGCTGCGCCCGCACGTAGCCCACACTGGTCGACACCCGCGAAGGCCCGGTGCGCGGCTGCCCAGACGTGAACCGCGGGAAGTTGTTCTTGCCGCCGGGGAAGGTCTCGATGGTCATGCGCCAGTCGCGCATGTCGACCGTCTCGATCCGGACCTCACGGCGCAGCAGCCCGGCCATCGCCATCGACACGACGATCTCGGAGGCGTGCAGGAACGGCGCGTCATCCGGTGACAGTCCCTCGATGACGAGGTCGCGAACCACGAACCGGCCGTCGAACAGCCGGATCGACAGCCCCCCAATCCGCATCGTCCGGTCGATCTGTCGGGAACCGGCAGCCTCGGCCTGGGCCCTGAGCCAGGGTCCGACGTCGACGGTCAGCGTCGTGACGACGGAGGCCACGAGCAACACGAGGACAATCGCCCCCGCCCGCTTCGCATGACGCAGCACGCGTCGGGCCGTGTCCATGACCTTCATGCCTGACGGAAACGGTCGCTATTCGATGACGGCGAGCACGCGGCCGGCTTCGACGGAAGTCCCTTCGGTCACGAGCACGTCGGCCACACGGCCGTCCTTCGCCGCCCGAAGCTCGTTCTCCATCTTCATCGCCTCGACCACCACGACGCCCTGGCGGGCTTTGACCTCGTCCCCGGCCTTCACGAGGACCTTGACCACCTTGCCGGGCATCGGCGCGGTGATCTGCTGCGTGCCGGCCGCCGCGGGTCCTGAACTGCCGCCGCGTCCGTAGCTGCCTGCGCCGGAGCGCAGACGGACGGAGGCGACGCCGCCCGGCAGGTGCACCGACCATTCGCCGGGCGCCCCCGTCTCGGCCAGTCCGGCCTGGACGCTGCGGTACCCGTCGCCCACGCGGATCAGCGACAGCGTCAGCGCGTCTACGCGCGCCATGTCGACGACATGGGTGACGTTGTCGATCGTCACGGCGTACAGGCCTTCCTTGGATTCGACGCTGACGACGCGATCCCGGCCGTTGACCTCGAGGTGCAGTTCCATCACCATGCTCCTGCCGTCGGCTACCGCAGCGCCTCCACGCGCGCTCGTCGCTTCCACAGGCTCCCGGGAGCGGGGCCGGTAGCCACCGTCCCGGCCTGTGCCTTGCGCGTGTGCATGTGGAGAGCGGCGGCCACCACCGCCAGTTCCTCTCCGCCTTCGGCCACTTCCAGAAACGGCCGTCCGTTGCGTGCGGCCAGGGCGCCGTCGATGAACCCCGTGTCGAAGCGGCCGGCCCGGAACTCCGGATCGGCGAAGAGCCACCGGAAGAACGGAATGGTGGTCTTGATCCCGCGCACGTCGTATTCGTGCAGCGCGCGGCTCATGCGCTCGATCGCCATGGGCCGGTCCTCAGCCCAGGTGGCCAGCTTCGCGATGAGCGGGTCGTAGAAGACAGGGACTTCGACGCCGGCTGCCGCTCCGCCGTCGTCCCGGCGGATGCCCGGCCCCGCCGGCGCGCGCAGGGCGAGGACGCGGCCCGGCGACGGCAGGAAATCACGGTCCGGATCTTCGGCGTAGATGCGGCACTCGATGGCGTGGCCGCGCGGCGTGAGCAGCGCCTCGGGCCCCAGCGTGAGCCGTTCGCCACGGGCGATCCGGATCTGCCAGTGCACGAGGTCGGTACTGGTGACGAGTTCTGTAATCGGGTGCTCGACCTGCAGGCGCGTGTTCATCTCGAGGAAGAAGAACTCGCCGTGCTCGTCCACGAGGAACTCGATGGTCCCGGCGTTGGTGTAGCCCACGCCCTTCGCGACCGCCGCGGCCGCAGCCGCCAGGCGGTGGCGCAATTCCGGGCCCACGACCGGCGAGGGCGACTCCTCGACCACTTTCTGGTGCCGGCGCTGGATGGAGCACTCCCGCTCGACGAACGGCAGCACGGTCCCGTGATGGTCGCCGAGCAGCTGGATCTCGATGTGGCGCGGCTTCAGAATGCGCCGCTCGATGTAGACGGCAGGGTCACCGAACGATGACAGCGCCTCGGACCGGGCGGCCCTCAGCGATCCGGGCAGGTCGGCCGGATCGGCCACCGTCCGCATGCCCTTCCCGCCTCCGCCTGCGACGGCCTTGATCAGGATCGGGTAGCCCACCCCGGCCGCGATCGAGGCCACCTCAGCATCCGGGACGTCCGGCCCGAGAGGCTCGCGGGTGCCGGGCACGACCGGGACGCCGGCTTCGAGGGCGGCCTGGCGCGCCGCGGTCTTGCTGCCCATGAGTTCGATCGCCCGGGCCGACGGACCGACGAAGGTGACGCCGGCCTCCTCGCAGGCACGGGCGAACGCGGCGTTCTCGGCCAGGAACCCGTACCCGGGGTGCACGCCGTCGGCGCCGGATCGTCGGGCCACGTCGATGATCTTGTCGATGCGCAGGTAACTCTCGCGCGGCGCGTTCGGGCCGATGGCGTAGGCCTCGTCGGCATAGCGCACGTGGAGGGCCGTGCGGTCGCACTCCGAGTACACGGCAACCGTCCGCAGGCCCATCTCGCGGCAGCCGCGGATGATCCGGACGGCGATCTCGCCCCGGTTGGCGATCAGGATCTTGTTCAGCATGAGCGGCGCGTCTCGCACAATCGACCTTCCGGCTTCGCGGCAGCCTACAGCGGGATATTGCCGTGCTTCCTGGGCGGATTGGTGTCCCGTTTGGTGGCGCACGCGTCGAGCGCCGCGATGATCTTCCGCCTCGTCCGGCGCGGGAGGATGACCTCGTCGATGAACCCGCGCGAAGCGGCCACGTACGGGTTCGCGAGGGTGTCGCGCAGCTCCGAGGTCTTCTGGCTCCGAACCGACGCGGCGTCAGCCACCCGCTCGAGTTCCCGGCGGTACAGGATGTTGACGGCCCCCTCGGGACCCATCACCGCAATTTCGGCGGTCGGCCAGGCGAAGTTGAAGTCCGTGCGGATGTGCTTGCTTGCCATGACGCAATACGCACCGCCGTAGGCCTTCCGGGTGATCACCGTCACCTTCGGCACGGTCGCCTCCGCGAACGCGTAGAGCAGCTTGGCCCCGTGCCGGATGATGCCGCCGTATTCCTGCGTCGTCCCCGGGAGGAACCCGGGAACGTCCTCGAGCGTCACGAGCGGAATGTTGAACGCGTCGCAGAACCGGACGAAGCGCGCGCCCTTCACCGAGGCGTCGATGTCCAGCGTCCCCGCCAGGTGCGCGGGCTGATTCGCGACGATGCCGACGCTCTGCCCCCCCATCCGGGCGAACCCGACGACGATGTTCTGGGCGTAGTGCCGGTGCACCTCCAGGAACGCGCCGTCGTCGACGATGGTGTGGATGAGGTCCAGCATGTCGTACGGCTGGTAGGGCGAGGCCGGGACCAGCCGGTCCAGCGCTTCATCCTCACGGTCGGACGGATCCGACGTCGGCTGGCGCGGCGGATCGTCGACGTTGTTCCCCGGCAGGTACCCCAGCAGGTCGCGAATGAGGGCGATGGCCTCCCGGTCGTTTTCGACCGCGAAATGAGCCACGCCGCTCTTCTCGTTGTGCGTCATCGCGCCGCCGAGTTCGTCCTTGGTGACATCCTCGTGGGTGACGGCCTTGATGACGTCCGGGCCCGTGATGAACATGTAGCTGGTCGACTTCACCATGATGTTGAAGTCGGTGATGGCCGGCGAGTAGACCGCGCCGCCCGCGCACGGCCCCATGATGGCCGAGATCTGCGGGATCACGCCGGAGGCCAGGGTGTTTCGCAGGAAGATGTCGGCGTAGCCGCCGAGCGACATCACCCCTTCCTGGATTCGCGCGCCGCCCGAGTCGTTCAACCCGACCACCGGCGAGCCCATCCGCATCGCCAAGTCCATGATCTTGCAGATCTTCGCGGCGTTCGTCTCTGAGAGCGACCCGCCGAACACCGTGAAGTCCTGCGCGAAGGCATAGACGTGGCGGCCGTCGACCTTCCCGTGACCGGTCACCACCCCGTCGCCGGGCACGATCTGGCTCTCCATCCCGAAGTCGCGGCATCGGTGGGTCACCAGCTTGTCGACCTCCTCGAACGTGCCCGGATCGAACAGCTCGGTCATCCGCTCGCGCGCCGTGAGCTTCCCCGCTTCGTGCTGGCGCCGATGCCGCTCCTCGCCTCCGCCCAGCTCGGCCTGGCGTTCGAGCGCCGCGAGCTTTTCGAGTGACTCCTTCACGCCTTCGCTCCTTTGCTGGCCTCCCAGTCCTTCAGGAACCGCGCAATGCCGATGTCGGTCAGGGGGTGCTTGAACAAGGCGTCGATGACCGACGGCGGGCACGTGGCCACGTGGGCGCCCATGCGGGCGGCGAGCACGACATGCATCGGGTGGCGGATGCTGGCCGCCAGCACCTGGGTGTCGAAGCCGTAGTTGTCGTAGATCTCGACGATGTGCTGGATCAGATCCATGCCGTCGGTCGAGATGTCATCGAGGCGGCCGACGAACGGACTGACGTAGGTCGCGCCGACCTTCGCCGCCAGCAGCGCCTGGGCCGCGGAGAACACGAGCGTGACGTTGACGCGGATGTTCTCGGCCCGCAGGCGTTTGCAGGCCTTCACACCTTCCTTGCCGAAGGGCACCTTGACGACGATGTGCCGGTCGATCGCGGCCAGTTCGCGCCCTTCACGCACCATGCCGTCGGCATCGGTCGCGAGAACTTCGCCGCTGACCGGTCCCTGGACGATGTCGCAGATGCGCTTCAGGATGGCCTTCGGATCGCCAGACTCCTTCGCCATGAGCGACGGGTTCGTGGTCGCGCCGTCGATGATGCCCAGCGCCGCATAGGTTTCGATGTCGGAAAGGTTACCCGTGTCGATGAAGATCTGCATGATTGCGCCTTAGTGTATCCAATTTCCCTGTCGCCTGCCGCCTGTCGCCTAGTCCCTGTTCTTGACCGTGTTCGTCAGCTCCCCCACACCTTCGACCCTGACGGTGACCGTGTCGCCGTCGACGAGCGGTGCGATGCCCGATGGCGTGCCCGTCGAGATGACGTCGCCCGGTTCGAGAGTCATGATGTCCGAGATGTACGCCACGAGTTCGGCGGCGGAAAAAATCAGTTCGCGGGTGCGCGAGCCCTGCCGGCGTACGCCATTGACCCAGCCCTCCACGGCCAGGTCACCGGGATCCAGACCCACGGCGATGCACGGCCCCAGCGGCGCGAACGTGTCGTAGCCCTTGACGTGCGAAAACTGGACGCCCTTGTTCTGAAGGTCGCGGGCCGTCACGTCATTGGCGCACGTCACGCCGAGGATGAACTCAGGCGCGCGAGTTGCGGGCACGCGCGAGGCCCGGCGGCTGATGACGAGCGCCATCTCTGCCTCGTGATCGATGCGTCCGACACCGGCCGGCAGCAGGATCGGATCGCCCGGCGCGATCACGGCGGTCGCCGGCTTCAGAAACACCATCGGGGCGGGGGGAAGCGGTTTGCCCTGCTCGGCGGCGTGGTCCTTGTAGTTGAGCCCGATACCCACGACTTTGCCGGGCAGCACGGGCGAGAGAATCCGCACCGCCGGCGTGAAGCTGGTCCCGTCTCCCTCGGCGATCGCCTCGCCGAGGCCGTAGTCGCCGAAGGGACTTCCGGTCATCAGAAACAGCCGCCGGTCGCGCGCCACCGCGTCGCGCGGCTCGCCTTTCCACTCGATACGGTAGATGTAGTCCATGGTCGTCAGTCGTGGGGTTCTCAGTGATCAGTTGTCAGTTGTCAGTTGTCAGTCTTCGGTTGTGAGTGATGAGTGATGCTCCCTGAGCCCTGGTCCCCGCCCTTCCCCGCCGCCTGGCGCCTGACCCCTGACCCTGTTCTCCCCTATCTCGCGGCCTCCGTGACGCGGTTCGACGGGAGGCTGCGGTTCGGCGCCGTCGCGTTGTCCACGGCCACGACTTCGTACATGTACCGGACGCCCGGCTTCGTCGCGGCGTCCCGGTACGTCGTCTCCCGGATCGGCGTGTCGAAGAGCGGGGCGAACGTGCCGTCGGGCGCCGTGGCGCGCATCACGACGTATCCTGCCAGATCTGGCGCGCTCACCGGATCCCAGATCAGGCTGATGGCGCCCTCGCTGGCGATGGCCGCCAGGGCCGTGGGGGGCGAGGGCGGGAACGTGTCCTTGGGCGTGATGCAGGTGACGGGTGACGCGGCGCTCTCGATCGACGCGTCGGCGTACGCTTCAAGCGACCTGACGACGTAGCACTGGGGAGCGCCCCACTGGTCGATCGGGTCGGAAAACGAGGTCCCGCTGGTCGGCAGCTTGCCTAGCGGGAACGGCACGTCTACCCATGGGACCCCGTCCTGGGCCTCGTCCCCGGAGGGTGGCGCGGCGCCCGGCGGCGGTACGCGGTAGACCCAGTACGCCACGGTTGGCCCCGGCGGCATCCCCTTCAACGTCGACTTGATCGTCTTGGCGGCGGCCGGCCTGGCCTGATACGGCATCCGGAGTCCCGTCGGCGGCTTCCACGTCAGCACAATGGCCTGCTCGGTCACCTTGGCCACCGGGGCGTCGGGAGCCGGGGGCGCCGCGCCCAACATCGCGAAGGGCCGCGGTGACATCCCGCCTCGGTCTCCCTTGCGGTTCAATCCGACGGCGACATAGAAGCGCCTCGGTTCCGGCTTCTGCGCGAACGGCGTCATCGGAAGGGCCATCGCGGGCGCCGGAGCCAGCGCTGCGTTCGGCTTCGGCGCCTTGGGATCCGGGGGCAGCGGAACCAGCATCTCAGGCGTGACCGTCTCAACCAGGCCGACCATTGTGCCCGGAGCGACCTCACCCGGCCGGACCTTGCGCGCCTTCCTTTGCCCCGGCTCCTCGCCGGGCATCGCGTCGGGGTCCGGGGGCGGACTGACGGGCACCGTGGCGATGAGCGTCGCTCGCTTCAGGTCCCTCGCTTCGGCAGCTTCGTACGCCGTGTAGGCATACACCTGGAACACGTCGAGGTCGACCGGCGTCGTCCCATCGATGTTCGCCGCCGGCACGGTGAACCGAACGTAGATCCGGTCTCCCAACCGCCGCGCGAGCAGATCCTCGGCCCGTCCGGGCAGTTGCACCAGCGGCGCCAGCGGCGGGCCTTTCTTCCCGCAGCTTCCCCACGCGACGCTGAACACGGTGACGCCCGCGAGCACGAGGGCTCGGCTCAGGCGGCGCGATCGCAACGGTCTGCAGTGGCTCACAGGATGTACCGGCTCAAATCGTCGTTCGTCACGATGTCGGCGAGCATGCGATCCACGTACGCGCGGTCGATTGTGAGCGCCCCGCTCACGGCATCCGGCGCGTCGAAGGCCGCGTCGTCCAGCAACCGCTCGAGCACCGTGTGCAGGCGGCGCGCGCCGATGTTCTCGGCACGGTCGTTCACGAGCGCGGCCAGCTCCGCAATGCGCGTCACGGCCTCGTCGCTGAAGGCGAGCGCGACCCCATCGGTCTCGAGCAGGGCCGCATACTGCTTGAGCAGCGCGTTCTTCGGCTCCCGCAGGATGCGCACGAAGTCCTGTTCGCCGAGCGCGTCGAGCTCGACACGGATGGGGAAGCGCCCCTGGAGCTCCGGGATGAGATCCGACGGCTTCGACACGTGAAACGCGCCCGCCGCGACGAACAGGATGTGGTCGGTCCGGACCAGGCCGTGCTTCGTATTGACCGTCGTCCCCTCGATGATGGGGAGGATGTCACGCTGCACGCCCTCGCGGCTCACCTCGGGCCCGTGCCCCCCCTCTCGCCCGGCAATCTTGTCGATCTCGTCGATGAAGATGATGCCGGTCTGTTCGACGCGCTCGATGGCCGTCCTCGACACGGACTCCATGTCGACGAGCTTCTGCTGTTCCTCCTGCACGAGGTGCGCGCGCGCGTCCGGGATGTTCAGCGATCGCCGCCGGCTCTTGCCCTGGAACAGATTCGGCAGCATGTCCCTGAGGTTCAACCCGAGTTCTTCCATCGACGTCCCGCCCACCACCTCGATGAGCGGGCTGCCCTGATCGCGCACATCCAGCTCGACCGTTCGATGGTCCAGCCGCCCCTCGCGCAACTGCACGCGAAGCCGTTCACGCGTCTGCCCGGACTCCTCCCGCGCGGCCGACTGGTCCTCGCCGGCCGCCACCGGCCGCGGGGGCAGCAGCAGATCGAGCAGCCGCTCTTCGGCCCGGGCCTCGGCCTGCGGCAGGACGTCCTTGAGCCGTTCGTCACGGATGAGGTTGACGGCCACCTCGACCAGGTCCCGCACCATGGACTCGACGTCGCGGCCGACGTACCCCACCTCGGTGAACCGGGACGCCTCGACCTTCAGGAACGGAGCCTGCGCGAGGCGGGCGAGCCGCCGGGCGATTTCGGTCTTGCCGACGCCGGTCGGGCCGATCATCAGGATGTTCTTCGGGGCCACGTCCTCCGCCATCTCCGGCGCCAGCCGCTGCCGCCGCAGGCGGTTGCGCAGGGCGATGGCCACCGCCCGTTTGGCCTTGTGCTGGCCGACAACGTACTTGTCGAGCTCGGCGACGATCTGACGCGGCGTGAGTGCGGGTGCAGTCGTGTCCATGGAGGCCGGCAGGTAGAAGGGCACCTCCTACAACTCCTCCATCGTAATCTGACTGTTCGTGTAAATGCACAGGTCGGCGGCGATGTTCATCGCCGCCTCGGCAATGCGGCGGGCGTCGAGCTCGGTGTGTCGGACGAGCGCCCGAGCTGCAGCCGCCGCGTACGCTCCGCCCGAGCCGATGCCCACCACCCCATCGTCGGGCTCGATGAGGTCCCCCGTGCCCGACAGCAGGAACGTCGATCGCTCGTCGGCCACCAGCAGCATGGCCTCCAGCCGCCGCAGCGCGCGGTCGGTGCGCCAGTCCTTCGCCAGCTCGACGGCCGACCGTTCGAGGTTGCCGCGATACTGCTCGAGCTTGGCCTCGAACCGGGAGAACAGTGCGAACGAGTCGGCCGCGGATCCAGCGAACCCCGCCAGGATCCGGTTGTCGAACAGGCGCCGGATCTTTCGGGCCCGGTGTTTGACGACGGCATCGCCCAGGGTCACCTGTCCGTCGCTGGCCATGACAACGTGGCCCTGATGGCGGACACCCAGAATCGTGGTCGCATGGAACATGACGGGCTCCCTCGGGGCTGCCGGCAGGACTCGAGAAAGGCGGTTGCGGGGGTGGTTTCGACCGTAGGGGCAGTCTAGCGGAGGCCCGAAAAGAGTGTCAAGAAATCAGGACGACCGCAACTCGGCTCGTGACCAATCTACTGGACATCGGAGACCGCAAGTCGTACATTACCCTTGAGTTCTTGAAGCGCCTGCCTGGCAACGGTGTTGCTTACCTCCGGGTGAACGGTTCTGGCCTGCCCTGGCCGGGACCCATGGGAGCAAGGAGCCGGACATGACTCGGGCAACTTCTCGAAGAGTCCTGATGCTGGCCACCGGCCTGGCGTTCGCGTGGCTGGCGGCAAGCGTGGCCAGCGCACAGACCAAACCCACCGAGACTCAGGGCCCCCCTCGGGGGGGCGGCGGGGAACGCGTCGGATCGGCCGTCCCACGCGGCGGGGGCGATCCGGGCGGCGGCGGGAGCGCGCCTCCACCACCTCCACCGACATCGTCCGGCGGCGGCGGGTTCGCGGTGCCGCGCGGCGGCGGGAGTTCATCTCCGGCATGGGGCGGCAACGCGCGTCCGAACGACACCCAGGCAGACCCGGGCCGTGGCCGTCGGCCTCAAGACGGCGGAGCCGTTCCCTGGTATTCCCGGCCGCGCGGCGGCAATCCCGCGATTGGGCAGCCTGGTGAGCGCACCGGCGGCGGGTACTATCCGCCCGCGTCCGGCGGCGGCGGGTGGTACCCCGGCTACTACCCGCCCGGGTACTACCCGGGCGGCTGGTGGAACTCGTACGGCTGGTACGGCTACGGCGCACTCGGGTTGGGTTACTTCTACTACGACCCGTACTGGTGGGGCTACGGCGCACCGGGCTACGGGTACTACGGTTCCTACGGCGGATACGGAGGCGGCTACGAAGCCACGGGCAGTCTCCGTCTGAAGATCAAACCGTCAGACGCCCACGTGTTCGTCGACGGGTACTTCGCGGGCACGGTTGACGACTTCGACGGCCTCTTCCAGCGCCTGAAGCTCCGCCCGGGCGCGCACAAGATCGAGGTGTCAGCTCCCGGATTCGCGCCGCTGATTTTCGACGTCGACATCCGGCTGAACGACACGGTGACGTACGAGGGTGTGCTGGAACCAATCCGGTAACGGGCCGCGCCACGGCCGGCGACTGGAGTGATACCGCGGCGATCCACGTGCCTATTTCCTCCGTGACGACCGATGAGCCCCGGGCCACACGGCCCGGGGCGTTTTTGTCTCGGAGGCTGGCGGCCCTGCGGGCGGTCGCTGCGGTGTCTGGCTTGTACGATCTCGGTTTGGCCGCGGCCCTGGCGTTCGGCCGGAACTGGCTGGCGGTCGCGTTCGGCGTCGCCGCGCCGGCCCCTCCCATTCACGCCGACCTCAACGCCTTGTTCACGGCGGCCATCGGCGTCGGCTATCTCCTGCCGTGGCGCGATCCGGTCCGCTACCGCGCGTATCTCTGGATCATGGGACCGCTGCTGAAGGGCGGCGGCGCCCTGCTCTTCGTCCTCGATGTCGTGCTGCGGGGATCGCCCGCGTCGTACCTGCTGTTCGCCGCCGGCGACGGCGCGCTCGCCGCCGTCACCCTGTGGGCCCTGTGGCGGTCGTCCGGGCGGGCCTCAGGCTGACGGCTTGCGCCGCGAGAACACCCAGTACACCGGGATGCCGGCCCCGATGATGAGCGCTCCGAACAGCGACGGCCCGGGGCGACCGGCGACCGCCGCGACCGTGATCGCCAGCGACGCGATCACGAACAGCGCAGGAGCCAACGGATAGCCCCACGCCCGGAAGGGACGGGGCTCGTCGGGGTGGCGCCTGCGCAGCACGAAGATCGCGCTCACCGCGAACGCCGAGAACAGCAGCACCGCGAAGCCCGTGTACTCGGCCAACTGGTCCTTCGTGTTGGTCAGGATGAGCAGGGCGCTCCACACCGTCTGGGCCACGATCGCGACCCACGGCGTGCGGAACCGGGGATGGATGCGCGCCGCCGACGCGAAAAACGCCCCGTCCCGCGCCATCGCGAAGTACACGCGCGGACCCGCGATCGTCATCGCGCTGAGGCTGCCGAGCAGCACGATGACCGCGAGCCCGCCAAGGATCTGCGCGGCTACCGGGCCGAGCAACCGATCGGCAGCCACCATGGCGATTTCCGACTGTTCGCCCGCGCCGAACTCCGCGATCGGCACGGCGTAGACGTACAGGAAGTTCAGGCCGAGGTACAGCAGGACGACCGCGATCGTGCCGAGCGCGAGCGCGCGCGGCACGTTGCGGCCCGGATCCCTGATCTCCTCCGCGACGTAGGACGCGGCATTCCATCCGCTGTAGGAGAACATCACCACGATGAAGGCCAGCGCCCAGTTGAACGACGCGTCCGCGGGCGCGGCGGAGAGATTCGCGAAGCTGCCGCGGCCGACGCCGAGTCCGATGGCCACGAACAGGCCGAGGGCGCCGATCTTGACCGCGGCCAGCAGGTTCTGCACGATGCGTCCGGGTCCCAGGCCTCTGATGTGGATAATCGCCAGCCCGACGATGGCGGACAGCGCGACCAGCGTCCGGGGCGACACCACCAGGGGCACCCACGGGAGCGGCACGGTCAACAGCGGCGTCGCATCAGCGGCGATCGGGACGAATCGTCCGAGGTAGTCAGCCGCGCCGAGCGCGCCTGCGGCCATCGCGCCCGCGAAGCCCGCCACAAACGACGTCCAGCCGGTCAGGAACGCCGCCAGCCGGCCGAAGCCTTCGCGCAGGTAGACGTACTCGCCGCCCGATCGCGGCCTCAGCGTGCCGAGTTCGGCGTAGGCCATCGCCCCGGCGAACGCCAGCAGCCCGCCACCCAGCCAGACCGCAAGAAACCAGATCGGATGGGGGACGGCTTGTGCGATGATCCGGGGGGTGATGAAGATGCCCACGCCAATGACGTTGGAGACGACGATGGCGGCGGCATCGATGGGCCCGAGCCGGCGCTCGAGCATGGAGGGCGGCGGATGTGAGGTCTCTGGCACCGCCGCATTATAGTCGGTGGATAGCACGGTTCCTGTCCTGGCCGTCGTCGCCGTCGCCATGATGGCCTGCGCGTCCCTCAACGACGGCGGCCCGCCGCCGGGCCAGGGAGACGACGCGGCCGCCCGCCTGGCCATGGTCGCGGACCAGATCGAGGCCCGCGGCATCCGGGATCTCCGTGTGCTCGCCGCCATGCGGCAGGTGCCGCGGCACCTGTTCGTCCCTGAATCGGAGCGGCGCTACGCCTACCAGGACTACCCTCTCCCAATCGGCTTCAACCAGACCATCTCGCAGCCGTACATCGTCGCGCTGATGACGGAGCTGGCGCGCCCGGCCCCGGCGGACCGGGCGCTCGAGATCGGCACCGGATCCGGATACCAGGCGGCCGTGCTGTCGCTGCTGGTCTCGACGGTCTTCACCATCGAACTGGTCGAATCCCTCGCGACGGACGCCCGCGAGCGGCTGTCCCGGCTCGGGTACGCCAACGTCTCGGCACGACAGGGGGACGGCTACGCCGGCTGGCCCGAGCAGGCGCCATTCGACATCATCATGGTCACCGCCGCACCCGAATCCGTGCCGGAGCCTCTGGTCGCCCAGCTCAAACCCGGGGGGAGGATGGTGATCCCCGTCGGCCCCGTTTCGGACGTGCAGGACCTCATCCTGATCGAGAAGGACGCCTCGGGCCGCGCCACGTCGAAGAGCGTGATCCCGGTGAGGTTCGTGCCGTTGATCCGGAGATAGGAGATAGGAGTCAGGAGCCAGAAGCCAGAAGCCCTTGCCTACTGGGTCAGCAGCTGGCGGGTGATAGGGACTTCGGTTAGTTTGACGAACGCGTCGGCGCCCCACTTGGCGAAGATCTCGACGCGGGCGTCGCGGAATTCGTTGTGCATCAGCATCTGCGCGCGAGGCTGCTCACCCGTGTAGCCCCAGTTCGCGCGAACCGTCAGAGGCTGGCTCGTGCCCGACGGTTCCAGGGCCTCCTCGCCGCGCAGGATCACGAGCGAGGAACCCAGCTCCTCCTGGTCGCCGACGAAGCGGAACACCGAGAAGATCTGGAGACCGCTGAGCCTGTGCGCGCTGGCGTTCTTGACCGTGAAGGAGGCGCTGGGCACCAGCTTGTTCTTGCCGTCGACGATCCCGGCATCGAACCACCCGGTGGTGACGTCGCCGATCGTGATCTCGCGCGCGACGTCGATCTTCGCGGGCCCGCAGGCGGAGAGGGCCATCGAAGCGGCTGCCAAAAGTCCCCACACCACGCGCTCGCGCTGTCGTCGCATCTCCGTACCTCCCGCGTCAGTGCATTAGACACCGCCGCGGGCCACACCGTCCACCCAGGTCCCTGATCCCTGCCCCCCGCTCTCCCCTGTCGCCCGTCGCCTGATCCCTCGTCCCTGTCTCAGTCAGTACTCCCTGACCTGCACACGCGCGAGCGTTTCCTCCCGAGAGATGCGTCCCGCCCGGAACTCGGCGAGGTCGCGGCCGCTGACGCGGATGATGATCGTCATCGTGTCGTACGGGTCCCCCCCGGGCATGGCGCGCGACTGGTTGTCCCGTGCCGCCACGGTGAGGAACTCGTCCGGGCCGATGGTGAGAGCCTGACTGTAGTCGAGCATGGTGTCGATGAGCGCGTCCCGCACCTGTTGCGTGTAGGCGACGCTTGGATCCTCGGGACCCGCGCTTCCGGCGAGCGGTGGCGCCGGGGCCTCCTCGACCTGCACGGCCACGCGTTCGCCGGGCTTGGCGGCATCTTCGCCGCGCGCGCGATCGAGCACCGACGGCGACAGCGGCGACACCCGGAGTTCCAGCGTCCGGATGGCCTGATCGAGGTCGCGGCGCGCCGCGGGGTCGCTGACCGTGTTCAGGAGCCCCTTCAGCGTCTCGAGGGCGCTCGCGGCGCCTCCGGTGTCACGCTCGAGAACGCGCCAGCTCCACATCATGCTCTGACTGAGTGCCGGCACCTCGACGTCGAAGAACACGCCGTACCCGTCGAGACGGAAGCCGCGGGCCCGCGCGGTTCCTCCCATCATCAGCATCCCCGGCATGGCGCCGCGGAACTGCCGGCTCAGCATCACCGCCCCGTGCTCCACGGCGACTTCGAGCAAGCCCTCCATACGGGCGAGTTGGATGCGCGCGGCCATCAGCGGGTCCGGCGTCTGGGGTCGGATCGCCACCACGCGCCTGCCGTCCGGGCTGACCGGCGGCGGCTCCTGCGCCACCTGCGCGGCCGCCGGCCAGGCAGCCAGCGCGCATGCGAGCGCCATCGTTCCCGTCATCCATCGCACTCTCACGGCGTCCTCCCTGATCCCCGGCCCCCGATCCCCGATTCCCATTCTTCCCCTTGTCGCCTCTCGCCGGTCGCCGGTCGCCTGCTCCACGTCAGCGTTCCCGCGACGACACGCGCACCAGGTAGTTCAGCAGGTCACGCTGCTCGGCCACGGCGAGACCCGTGCGTCCCTCCACGATGCCGAGACTGTCGGCCACGCGCGCCAGATCGACGCGGCGCTGCGTCTCGACGTCGCGCACCACCTGCGACAGCCGCAGCGCCAGTTCGCGCTGCTGGCGCTGCTCGCTGGCCTCGACGAGTTCCCGCATGCGCGCGAGAAACTCCGCATCGCTCATCGTGCGTCCGGCACCCGAGGTCTGCACGAAACTCGGTACGGGCTCGCGCGGCGTCGACTGCCGGATCTCGGCGCGCAGTTCATCACCCAGCGCGGCCAGTTCGGCACGCCACGGAGCCTCACCGGCTGCGGGTGCACGCACCGGCTCGACGGACGCCGGCGCTGCCGGCGAGGTCCACCCCGTCCGGACCGTGAATCCCTGCGCGTCGTAGCGGAGCTCGAGGCCGGCCAGACCCGCCGCGATTCCGACGACCAGCGAGGCGGCCGCCAGTTGGGCCCACACGGGGAAGGCCGGGGCGCGCAGCCACGCCAGGCGGGACCGTGCCGCTGCCGGATCGCGCACCACCCGGAAGCCGAGCACCTGCTCCGGAGGCGCCCATTCGGCCAGCCCGGCCCGCAGCGATCGGAACTCGGCGACGTCCCGTGCGCACGCCGGACACTCGGCGAGATGCGCCTCGAACGCCTGCCGTTCGGACACGTCGCCGTCCTCGTAGAGGTACGACATCAGCACGTCGGGATTTCCGCACAACCGTGAGTCGCTCATGTCCGTTCGTCCACTGTCCGTTGACTCATGACGCCCCGCCGCCCCAGTTCCCGGCGCAGCACGGTCAGGCCCTGATACAGGCGCGTCTTCACCGTGCTCAGAGGGCAGCCCTGCAACTCCGCGATCTCCTGGAACGTGAGACCGTGGTACTCCTTCAGAATGACCGCCGCCCGCTGCTCGTCGGGCAGCAGCCGCATCGCCTTCGCCACGTGACGGCTCAGGTCGCGCTGCGCGACGGCGTCCTCCACCGATTCGGTGGTTTCGCCGGCGAGTCCGGCGAGCTCCTCCGCGTCCACGCCTTCCGGCGTCGAGACGAACGGGGCGCGCATCTGGCGCCGCATCCAGTCCCGGCAGAGGTTCAGCGTGATCCGGTAGAGCCAGGACGAGAACTTCGCCTGCCCCTTGAAGCCCGGCAGCGCCCGGAAGGCCCGGAGGAAGGCCTCCTGCGTCACGTCGCGCGCATCGTCCTCTCGGCCGATCTGGCGGTAGGCGAGGGCGTAGATAGGCCGCTCCCACCTGAGGACCAGCTGGTTGAAGCTGTCGGTGTCGCCCGCGATGCTGCGTGCGACGAGTTCCTCGTCACTGAACGCCATAGACGCGCGTCGTCTGCCCTGCCCCGCGGCCGGAACCGGGGAACCTCACGGCTCGCCCCCATTCTCGCCTGAGTCACCCGGAAACGCGGAACCGTTTCCTCATCCAGGTCCCCGTGTTCCGGCCGTTCATACCCTTAGACGTCGGAGGCCGGGCTCCCGGCCGGGTCTCTCCTGGAGTACACGCATGTCGGGGATTGGCTCGGCCTGCCTCGGACCAGGCGTCCCGTGAGTGGCCCTGGCATCGCCAGTGCCCATCGCCTGTGCTGTGCTGAACCGAATCCCGAATCCCGACCCCCGACTCCCTGGTCGCGGACCCCGTGAGTCAGAACCGGTCCCCGGTCCCCGATCCCCGGTCCCCGTTCTTGAGTAGAATGCCGAGCGACGCCCATGCCTCTCGACCCCTCGGACATCGGGCCCGTTGCCACGCTACTCGCCCGTTCGGACGCGCTCGCCGACGCGCTGGCGGGCCTCCATGCCCGCGTACAGAAGGCCGCCTCCGCCACCTGTTCGGTTCTGCTCGAGATCGATCCGGAGACGGGCCGCCTGCACCCCACCTCCGGGCGCGGCCTGGACCATCTCGCGGCCGAGCCCTGGTGCACCGATGAGGTGAGCCGGACGTTCGCGCGCGAGGTCCTCGACACCGGCCGCCCACGCCAGATCGCACCCGTGGCCGAGGCCTGCCCGACGCTGGCGCGCCGCCTGAAAGCTCCGGCGGCCTATCTCGCCCCGGTCCGCTTCGCCGGCCGCCCGCTGGGCCTGCTGGTCCTCGGACTACGTGAAGTGACCCCACCCTTGTCGTGGTCCGGGGCGGTGCTCGAGTGCGCGGCCGGCTTCGCCGTGGCGCTCACCCACGCGAGGCTCCGGCACGATCTCGCGCTGCAGGCCGAGGTCGCCTCGCTCATGGCGCTCCTCGGCCAGGACAGCGTCAGTTCGCTCCCGGGCGAGCGTCTCCAGACGTTCTGCCTGAGCCTCGCCCGCGTGTTCGGCGCCGAGCGAGTCGAACTGTGGCGGCACGACCGCGACGTCTATCGGCTCACCCTGGCGTGCGCCGCTCCGCCGGTCCCGCGCGGGACGTCTCCGTCGATCTCCGCCGACGATGCGGAGGCGCCCGTCGCAGCCGCCCTACGGCGGACGGCGCCCGTCCTGGCGGTCCGCCGATCGCCCGGCCCGTACGACATGCAACATCACACGGCGCTCCTGCCGCTGCGCGGCCGCCGGCGGGCGCTCGGCGTGCTGGTGCTCGACCACCTCCGGCTCGGCCCCGGAGACGGCGCGCGGCTCCTGCCGCACTTCGAGCATCTCGCCTCGCGGTTCGCCGCCCTGCTGGAGAGCACGGATCTCATCGACCAGATCATCAGGGCGCGACGTGACCTCGAAAACACGTTCGACTCCATGAGTGACCCGCTCGTGGTCTGCGGTCCGGACGGGCGCATCGCGCGATCGAACGAAGCCTTCGCGCGCTTCGTCGGCTCGCCGAGAGCGGCGGTCAAGGGGCAACGGCTGCCCGGCCTGCTGTCGTCGCCGCTGGCGCAGTGGTTCGATGCCGCCATGCGCGCGGTGCCGGAACCGGGCGCCCCGGCGCGGACCGCTGAGATGATGGACGATCGCACCGGCGCGGTCTTGCACGTGAACGTGGCCCCGCTGGCCGAGCGCCCGGACCTCACCGAGGGCTTCGTGATCAGCCTGCGCGACGTCACCGATGAGCGGCGGCTGGAAAGCGAACGCGCGGCGCTGCGCGAGCGGCTCGCCCAGTCGGAAACGCTCGGCCATCTCGTCGCGGGCATCGCGCACGAGATTAACAATCCGCTCCAGGCCGTCACCGGACACGTCGAACTCGTGCGGAGAACCGGCCGCCTGCCTCCCGCAGCCGACGCGCAGTTGGCGCTGGTGCACCGCGAAGCGGATCGCGCCGCGCGCATCGTCAGAAACCTGCTGCTGCTGGCCGGATCGGGCCGGATCGTGTCAAGGCCGATCAGCGTGAACGCCGCCGTGCGCCGCGCGCTGGCCAACCGTCGGGCCGCGTGGCGCACCGCCGGCATTCAGGTGGATCTGCGCCTGGACCCCGGCCTGCCGAAGATCCACGGTGACGCGCTGCTGCTGCAGCAGGCGGTGCTGAACGTGCTGCTCAACGCCGAACAGGCACTCGGCGACGGCGGCCGCATCGGTATCCGCACCGGCCTCGAGGAGAAAACCGGGCGAGTCGAGGTGCACGTCACCGACTCCGGGCCCGGTATCCCGGCCGCGGCCTTGCCCCGCATCTTCGATCCGTTCTTCACCACAAAGGAAGCGGGGCGTGGTCTGGGCCTGTCGCTGGTCCTCCGCATCGTTCACGAGCACCTGGGTGACCTCGAGGCCCGCAACCGACCCGAGGGCGGGGCGGAATTCCTGCTGCACTTTCCGGTTCCGATGGTGCTAAAGTAGGCGCCACGGACGCACATGGACGACGTCTTCCTCACCACGGAGGAGGTTCTCGAGTACCTTCAGGTCAACTTGAGAACCGTCTACCGCCTGATCAAGGCCGGCAAGCTGCCCGCCCTGCGGGTCGGGCGGCAGTGGCGCTTCCGGAAGGTTGATATCGACCAGTGGCTGGAGAGCCAGCGGACCGGCCCACCGGCTGCCTCCTCTGGCACCAGGGCGGCGGGCCACATCGAACCCGCACGCCCCGCGAGCGCGTCAGGGCGGCCGCGGGTACTTGTCGCCGACGATGAGCCGGCCATTCGGGAATTGCTGGCCAAGACGCTGGCCCTGGCTGAGTACGACGTGGACCCGGTGCCGGACGGGCGCACCGCCCTGGCGCGGCTGCACGGGTCACCTCACGATCTGCTCATCACGGATTTGAAGATGCCGGGCATGGACGGTCTGGCGCTGATTCGAGAAGTGCGACGCCTCCACCCTGCCCTCCCGGTCATCATCATCACCGCCTATTCCACCGAGGCAAGCGCGATCGAGGCCATCAACCTCGGTGTTCAGGGCTATCTGACCAAGCCCTTCCGCATCGCGAAAATCCTGAGCACGGCTGCGGCGGCGCTGGGCGAATAGCCCGGGCATCTTCCCCAGGCTTCATCTCACCTAACGAACCAGGTTCTCCGTCACCCCAGCGGAGGTGGGGGTCAATTCTGGTTTCCGGCCTTCGCGGGAATGACGACGTGGAACGCCGGCCCTCGGCGGTGTGAGGCGCGGCACCACCGGCAGCCCGTTCCGACCATGGGCAGGCTCAGGAGATGCTCATCGCCGCGCTTGGATGCACGTGTGCTTACGGGACCGACCAGTAAATCACCATAGGACATTAGGTGACATTAAATGTCATTGCTTCTTGACAAGAGTCATTTAACGACTATATTGTCTTATAGAGTTCTTTACGATACGAGCGCTTGAGGAGATGTATGGCCGCCGCGCAGCCCCTCGACCACGACCTGCTCACGCCCCCGGAGGTCCTGGACTACCTCCGGATTACGGCGCGGACCCTGTACCGGCTCATCGGGGCCGGGCAGCTTCCGGCGCTGCGCGTCGGGCACCAGTGGCGGGTGCGTCGTACCGACCTCGATGAGTGGCTCCAACGCTCAACCGTTGGAGCCGGAGTTCCCGACCCGGCCCTGGGCACGCACGGCGGGGATGGGACAGACACAACCGCGCGTGCCTCCCGGAAGGACCGGGAGACCCCCTGGGAGACAGGCACATGAAAACGACGCGACTGAAGTACCTGCTGCTCGGCCTGGTGGCCGTGGGGCTGGCGTTCTCGCAGCCCCTCGCAGCGGCCGATGTGGCCAACGCGAACGTCAGCTTCTCCGCGAGTGTGGCCGCGGCAGCCAAACTCACGCTGAGCGGGAATTCGCTGACGTTCCCGGATTCGGATCCGGACAGCGTGGAGCAGATCGCCGCCACCGAGGGAGCCATTACGATCACGGCGAAAGGGAAAACCAGCGCTGGAGGCAACATCACGCTGACGCTGCTGGCCAGTGGCGATTTGACCGGCGGGGGTAACACCATTCCCGTCAGCAACATCACCTGGACCGCGGACGGTGACGGATTCGTCGCTGGGACCATGAGCAAGGACGCGGCTCAGTCGGTGGGCTCGTGGACCAACTCGGGCAACCGGCAGGGTAGCGTTTCCTTCCGTCTGGCGAACAGCTGGGACTACAAGACCGGCAACTACTCGGTGTCGGCAACCTACACGCTGACGGCTCCGTAAGAGCTGCTGTCCGTTCAGTTCGGCCCTGACCTGCAAGACCCGGCACTCCGGTCCAACACCGGTTGCCGGGTCGCTCATTTTTCCTATATTTTCTCCTAAGTTCTTCCGATACAGCCATAAGAGAACTCTATAAGACATGCGCGGTCTTTCACGCGCGTGTCTTGTCACTGTACGTGTCCGGCGGGGCGACAGCCGGATCACCGACGGGTTCTCCTTGTCTCTCATGCATCTCCGACACGCCGGTAATCCGGCGGCGGGCTGGCCCTCGCGCCAGCCCCCCCGGGCGGGCGCCCAGCGGCGCTTCCGCCACCCGTCCATCCCAAGGGAACCCCGGTGGCGTTGCCTGGCCGGCCCCCTCGTGCTGCTGCTCCTGGCCTCGCTCGCATCAGCGGTGGTCTCGGCTCAGTCCGCGCGTGACCTCTTCGCCGCCGCCCAGTCGCATGAACGCGAGGCACGCTCGGCCATGGTTTCCTCGAAGACGAGCGCCTCGGTCCTGCGGACGGTCAGGGCTGCGGTTGCGGCCTACGAGAAGGTGGCCGCCGGCGACCCGTCCGGCAGCTACGCCGACGCCGCGCTCTGGTCGGCCGCCGAACTGGCCGGCGACGCCTTCGGAGCGTTCGGCGTCGAACGTGACCGGCAGACGGCCCTTCGCCTGGCCAGGGCGATCCTCCACCGCCATCGCGACAGCATCTACGCCCCGAAAGCCGCTGAGCATCTCGCCCGCCTGACGGCGCTTCGGTTCGGCGCGCCGGTGTGGCTCGCCGGTCTTCAGCAGCGCGTCGCTCCCGGGGAAACGACCATCACGGTCGATCTCGCGCGTGCGGTTTGGTACCGCGCTGTGCGCCTCGACGACCCGCCACGCTTGTACCTCGATCTCTACAACACCCGCGTGCCCGACGCCCTGCGCGGAGCCGTGGTGGACTACGAGACCGGTGCCGTCACCCGGCTCCGGCTCGGACACCACCCGCACGACACCACCCGCATCGTCCTCGAGGGCGATGCCGTGCATGCGTGCGCGATGGAATTGGCTTCGGGCCCGGCTCGACTCATCCTGTCGTGCCGAACGCCGTCCGCCGCTCCTCCCCTTCCGCCGCCCGAGTGGCCGTCGCCCCGGCCCCTCCCTGCCCTGATCCCGGCGGCGTGGCTGCCGCCGCCCCCACCACTGCCGGCTCGCCAGCGTGTCGAGCCAGACGACCTTGCGTCGCTGTCACTGAAGCCGGCATCGCCCGTCGTGAATCCAGACCGGGGCCCGGCAATCACCTCACACGAGGCTCCCGGCAGACCGTTCTCACCTGCCGCCGGGCGAGTTGAGGGTCAGCCGCTGAATCTCGGCGACGGCGGCCCTCTGAACAGTGCACCGGCGCACCCCGCCGGTTCCCCCCCGGTCGCCGCGTCAACGCCGGACTCACCAATGACGGCCGCCAGTGAATCCGCCCAGCCGCAGAATGGAGAGTCCGCAGGCGCGCCTCCGGACACGCATGCATCGGCCCTTGCCTCGACGTGGCCCGCACCGTCGTCGCCCATGGATGCGGCGCCCGACGCTGACGAAGCCGGCCGTTACCGAGTGCCGCGCCCGCCACTCCCCTCCCGGCCGATCCACGCCTTCACGACGTTGGTTCCCGCGATGCAGACGCCGCGCCTGATGCCGCCGCCGAACGGCAGGCCGGCGCCATCGCTGCCGCCTCCGCCGCTGCTCTTCGCGGATCCGGTGGTCCCGGCGATGCCAGCCACACGCCCGACGGTGCAGATCTCGGCCGCCACGCAAGTGCTGACCGGCAACGACACCCGCATCGGCGGGCTGGAGCGCATCCAGCCTGACCTCGGTGTCCGGATCGCCGTACCGTGGTCGGACGTCCGCCGGCTGTACGCCGATGTCAACGTGACGCAACGTGGAGAACGGCCGGTCGTCGGCCGTGGGCTCCTGCGCCTCAGCGGATTCCGTACGGCCGGGCTCACATGGTCGTTCGATGCCGGCGACACGATGGCCGCGCCCGTCACCCCAGACTTCGGGTTCTCCAATCTGTTCGCGCCTCCGCTCAACCTGCGAGGGGTGTACGTCGCGGGCCGATCGACGCAGACATCGATCACCGCGTCGGCGGCCCGCGTGATGGCCCGCCGCAACATCTTCGGCACCGACACGCTGCCGACCGGCCAGGAACTGATCCAGGTCGCCTTCTCGCACAGGCCGAATCGCCTGCTCGAGATCTTCGGGCGGGCCAGCGACGTCCGAGGCAACAATCCCGCGGCGTACCGCGCGCTCGTCGACGCCAGCCGCGAGGCCGGCGGGGGGCTCCGCTACCGGCTGGCGTCCAACTGGGAGGTGGTTGCCGACGTAGGCTACTCCGCGTTCCGGCGCACCGGCTCGGACCGGACCGAGGAGGAGGTGTCGGCGTTGCTCGGCGCCACATGGACCGGCGCGAACGGCGGGCTGCAACTCAACGCATCGCGTCGCGCCCTGGGCCACTTCGCCGTCGGCAGCTACCCCTACAACGACCGCTCGTCGCTGTTCGCCAGCGGAGAGTGGCAGCCGTTGGAACGCGTGCGTCTCTATGGCGGTGTCGACTTCGCACGCACGGGCCTCGACCGGGATGCGGCCGCGGGCGCCGCCGTCTCGCTGCCGTCCGGAACATCGGCCAGGGCGTTCGGGGGAACCCGGCTCCAGTTCGGCTCATGGTCGACCGTCGGCTTCCGCCTCGAGGGTGGAGGCCGGGACGTGCAGCCCTCGCAGTTCGGCGGCGGCTTCGCAACGGACAGCGGCGCGGTCTCGGTCGATTGGAACCTGCGCGTCGGGCCGGCCAACGCGCTGATGCGCTACGAGCGCCGATCGGATGTCGATGCCGGCGTCGAGGGTTCCGGCTTCACTCAGCACGACGGCTCTGCTCAGCTCTACGTCTCGCTCGGCAGCAGCCAGATCTTCGTTCAGGGGCTGCTGTCGCAGCAGACCGGCCTGGACGGCTCGGGACAGACGCTCTGGCAGGCGAGCGGCGGCAGTCAGATTCCCCTCGGCAGGGTCTACGCCCGTGTCGAGGGCGCGTGGGGACACACGCGCGACTGGGTGACACAGCGGGTAATCCGGCGCCAGTCGCTGTCGGCCTCCGCGACCGGCCGCATCGCGAGCGGCACCCAGTTTTCGTTTGACGTCTACGCCGATCACACGCCTCTCGAGCTGCCGGCCACGAGCCCCTGGGCCCTGCGGACCATGATCCGAGTCACGCAATCCCTGTCGTTCGGCGCGGCGCGATCGGCCCGGTCCTCGGGTACGGCCCCCTACCACGGCCCCACGGGCCGGGTGACAGGCGTGATCTTCGCGGACTGGAACGGCAACGGTCGAGTCGATCTGGACGAGGAACCCGTTCCAGGCGTTCGAGTCGTGGCGGGGCCCGCGTGGGTCGTGGGAGGCAGCGGCGGCCGATTCGTGCTCGAGGGCGTCCCGACGGGCGAGCAGACGGTGGCGGTGGACGTGGCCACGGTGCCAGCGTCGTTCGATCTGCCAGACACAGCAGGCACCGCGATCCTGGTGGCGTCGAGAAAGACGGTGACGATCGACTTCCCGCTCGTGCCGGTCGGGTCGATCCACGGCGTCGTCTTCCAGGACGTCGACGGGAACGGCGAGCTCACGGCGCCCGATGCGGCGATCGACGGCGCCGTCCTCGTGCTCGACGATGGGGTGCGGACCGAAGTGACGCGGGAGGGCCGTTTCTGGTTCGACAGCGTCCGGGTCGGTAGCCACTCCGTCTCGCTGCTGCTGCCGTCGCTGCCCGACGGCGCCCAGCTCGCGGGTCCGGCAACGATGGCCGTCACGCTGAGCCGCGACGAGCCGGCGTCGCAAATCGCATTTGTGGTTACCATGGAGAAGCGCCAGGAGATCCGCAAGATTTTCACACCCAAGAAGCGGGATTGAGACGGGAGGCGTGCGGGTGAGGCATCGACTCGTGGTCGCAGGCGTCGCGGCGTCCGTCCTGGCGTGGATGGTCCCGCTCCGCGCCGGCGTCACGACCGGTTCGGTGGGCGTCTCGGTGACCATCGCCGCAACCGCCAAACTGGTGCTGGGCCGATCGACCGTCTCGTTCGCGAACGCCGACCCCGACACCACGCCGCTGGTCGTGGCGAGCGAAGGGCCGATCACGATTGTTGCCAAGGCGCGCACGAGCTCGGGAAGCGCCGTGACGCTGACCGTCCTGGCTGCTGCCGACCTCGTGTCGGGGCCCAACGTCATCCCCATCAACCGCGTGCAGTGGACGGCGAGCGGGATCGGATTCACGGACGGCGCGCTCAGCCGACAGACCGCCCAGACGGTGGGTGCGTGGACGGGTCCTGGCGAGTACACCGGCGCCCAGAGTTTCGCGTTGGTCAACAGCTGGTCGTACGCCACCGGCACGTACACCGCGACGGCCACGTACACCCTGACGGCCCCATGAGAGGCGGGAGCCGAGACGCCATGTCGCAACCCATGCGTCGTGCGATAGGATCCGGACGCATGGGCCGATGGCGCCTGATCTCGGTCGTCGTGGCAGTGCTGTGCCTGGTGCCGTGGCCTGCACCCGCACAGACGCGGTCGCGCAGCCACACTGTCCGACACAGCGTCGTCGCCAGGTCCAGGCTCGCGATGTCACCAACGGCGCTCTCGTTCCCGAGCGCCGACCCGGATGCCGTCCCGCTGGTGCCCGCAGCTGGCGGCGCGCTCGTCATCACGGTGAAAGCCAGCGTCGCGCCCGGAGATCCCGTCACGCTGACCGTTGTCGCCAACGACGACCTGCGCTCGGGCCTCGATGCCATCCCGGCCTCGGCGCTCCAGTGGACCGCGAGCGGCACCGGATTCACCCCCTCGGGAACGATGAGCACGACGGTGCCGCAGGCCGTGGGCAGCTGGACCGGATCGGGATCGTTCTCGGGCCAGCAATCGTACGTCCTCGTGAACTCCTGGTCGTACCCGACAGGGTCGTACTCGGCCACGCTCACCTACACATTGACGACGCCATGAACCGCGGACCCGTGCCCCGTCGTGGCGTACGCGTCCTCGGTCCGGGACTGGCGCTGGCCGTCGCGTTCCTGCTCGCGCCGGCGGCGCCGGCGGCGGCCCAGGTCTCGCTGAGCCTCTCGGCCAACACGGTTACGTTCCCGACTGCCGATCCCGACTCGACGCCGGTCATCGCGGCACCGCCCTTCACCCTCACCGTGCGGGCGCGGCGTGCAACGTCGTGGCAGGTGACGGTCATCGCGAGCGGCAACCTCACGTCCGGGGCGTCGGCGATCCCGATTACGAGCCTGAGCTGGACCATCTCGCCGAACCCGCCGTTCCAGGATGGCACGATGAGCAGCACGGTCGCCCAGTTGGTGGGCGCCGACACGCAGGAACTGAATCCCGCCCTGGACGCCACGGTCAACTACTTTCTGGTCAACTCATGGACATACGACGTCGGCAACTACAGCGTGACCATCACCTATACGCTCACTGCCATCTGAGACTCG
>CAYZYG010000015.1:0-65491 GCA_964481395.1 uncultured Vicinamibacterales bacterium | reverse complement strand
GGTTGCGGACCTTCGCGACGGCGGCGTCGCGATAGGAGGTCACCGGCGTGCCGTTGAGCTGCACGCGGCCCTTCGTCGGCTCGTCGAGCAGGCCGATGATGTTGAGCAGCGTGCTCTTGCCGCAGCCGGACGGCCCCATCACCGACACGAACTCGCCGGGATGGACGTCGAGATTGATGTCGCTCAGCGCGACGGTCTCGATGCGGTCGGTGCGGTAGACCTTGTCGATGCTGTCGAGGTGGATCATGGTGCTCATTTCAGAGACCCTCAGCGCACACGAATCGATGACAGGTGGAGGTAGTCGGTCATGTCGGAGAGGATGACCTCGTCGCCCTCGGCGAGGCCCTCCACGACTTCCACGAAGTCGAAGCTGGCGATGCCGAAGCGGACGCGCGTGCGTTCGGCCTGATCGCCCCGGATGACGAAGACCTGCTGAACGCCCTCGCCGCCGGTCGACACCCCTTTGGGGACCCGAAGCGCCCGATCGCGATGGTCGGTGAGGATGAAGACCTCGACGCGCAGGTTGGGACGCAGCAGCGAGTTCGAACTGTCGGTCAGCGCCACCCTGACCGTCACGACGCCGTTCTGCACCGCGGGGAGCACCTCGCTGACGCGGCCGGCGAGCACCGTGTCGTCAATCCGGACCTGGGCGGCCAGGCCTGCGCTCAGTCGGCTCACGTAGGCGTCCGAGACCGCGGCGTCCACGCGGAACGAGCGCAAGTCCGCCAGGCGCGCCACGATCGACCCGCGGCTGATGGTGCTGCCTTCCTCGGCGAGCGCCCACGTCAGCACGCCGTCCCGGTCGGCGCGCATGGTGGCGAGGTCCAGCACGCGCCCCGCCTCGGCGCGCTCCTTAGCGAGCTTGGCCGTTTCGAGCCCCAGACCCTCCAGCTCGGCGGCGGTGGCCGCCTGCGCGTTGCGGCGGGCCTCCTCCAGCCGGGCGAGCTCGATGCCGGCCTGGCGCTGGGCGACCTCGGATCGCTGCAGGAGCTCCTCGGAGATGAGACCCTCCTGGCGGAGTTGCTGGTTGCGCTGGTGCTCGAGCCGGGCTGACTCGAACTGGAGCTTCTTGATTTCGACCTGGCTCGCGAGCTCCGACAGCGTGTTCTCGAGCTGGAGCTTCGCCCGCGCCTGCTGGTTCGACTTGATGGCCAGGTCCTGGTCGAGCTTCGCCACGGCGAGCACGGACTGCGAGACGTCCAGCTCCAGCAGGGGCTCGCCGGCGCGCACGTGCGCGCCCGCCCGCTTGAGGATCTTCAGGACGCGCGCGTCCACCGGGCTCGAGATGACCTGCTCGATCTCGGGCACGACGCTGCCCGTTGCGGAAAGCGACGCATCGACGGGGCCGGCGTCTACGACGGCCGTCCGAATCTGCGCGCGCTTGACCGAGGCTCTGAGGAAACCGAATCCCCACGAGACGAGGAACCAGAGAACCGCCACGGTGACGACACCAGCCGCCCAGCGTCTGTAGAGGGAATGACGACGATCCTGCGGGCTGATCTCTCGGTCCAATGCGGCGGTCCTCCGCGAGGGACAAAGCAACGGCTGTGCCAGCCCACTGCCCTTGGAAATGAACCCTAGTGGCGCGATCGTCGTGCGCGGCGGCGGCCGGTCGTCCGGTTACGAGAGGCCGGTGTCCGGATCCGGACGATCGGCAGGCGTCACGCTGATGTGCGTAGAATGCCAGGATGGTGCCTCGTGACGTGGAGCTGATCGGTTCGCTCGCGGCGCTCTTGACCACCGTGGCCTTCGTTCCGCAGGTCGTGAGAATCGTCCGGACACGGGACACGCGGGCCATCTCGCTCTGGATGTACCTGCTCTTCTGCGCGGGAGTCTCGCTCTGGGTGGCCTACGGTGTCCTGCTGGAGTCGAGGCCTATCCTGTACGCCAACGTGGTGACGCTGGCGCTTGGGCTGGTCGTGCTGTGGCGCAAGCTGCGGGAGCCGCCTGGGGGGTGACGCTGGCGGGCCCTCAGGCAGATGAGGTCTGGTCGTGCGCCGATGCAATCAGGTGGCAGAGACGTTCGCGGTCGTACGGCAGGAACGCGGCCAGCAGCGCGGCCATCCCGCGATAGAAGCCCGTCTGCGCGTGCGCGGAGACGTCGAAGGCCCACGCCGGCACCCACCTCAGGAGGTGGCCATCGAGGAAGGCGCGCTGGTCCTCGAGGATGGCCGACAGATCCGACCACTGGCCTTCGTCTGCGCGCTCGATGGCGGTGGCGCAGAGGCGGCGTACGAAGTCCAGCTCGAATCCGAGATGATCGTCGGGCTCGCGGCCGAGGTTGGTCACCTGCCAGCCGTGCTGCCGGTAGGCGGCCCTCACCCGCAGCGTGTCCTCTGCGAAATGAAGACGCTCCGCATCCGTGTAGATCGACTCCCACGGCGGCGCGAGCGGACGACCGGGCCCGACGAACAGCCGCGTGTAGTCGCGGCGGAGGGTGTCGCAGATCTCGTCCGGCGTCGTGTCCCGATTAGCACCTGTGCCGAGCAGATACACCGAGACGACGACGAGCGCGGCGTCGATCGCGGGGTCGACGCCGCGAAACGGCCAGAACCCGGCCACATCCCGCTGCGCCAGCACGGCGACGAACGCCGCCGCCGGCTCCTGCAGAAACGTGTGCGTGAGCAGGTCGTAGGCCTCGAGTCTCGCTTCGAGCAGCGCCATCAGGCGCGCGGGCCGGCTGGCACCGGCATCGGGCGCCGTCACTGACCTCGAGCCTTGCCGCCCACGGCCTCGGGTCTGGCGATGAAGACGACGTTGGGCCTGGTCGCCCTGGGATCCGGGTACTCGCGAATCGCCGCGACGCCCTCGGGATGCGCCGCTTTCAACGTGCCGATCTCACCGAACTCGAGTGCGCGCGTGCGGCAGCCGGCGACGCACAACGGCGGCAGGCCGCGGTCGACCCGTTCCCGACACCCGTCGCACTTCTGGATCTTGCCCGTCGCCTTGACGAAGGTCGGAGCGCCGTAGGGGCAGGCATCCTCGCACGCCCTGCACCCGATGCACCGCTCCCGATTGTGCAGCACCAGGCCCGTCCGGGCGTCCTTCGTCATCGCGCCGGTCGGACACGCGCGCACGCACGCCGGGTCGTCACAGTGGCCGCACGAGAGCGACACGCTGTAGACCCACGGTGCCGGATACGTGCCGCCCTCGTATCGGGTCACCCGGCGGCCGAACTCGCCGGCCTCCAGGTCGAACCGGTCCTTGCAGACGACCTGGCAGGTCATGCAGCCGATGCACCGTTTCACGTTGACGCAGAAACCGAGTTGAGCCACGACGCACGTCCTCAGAGCTTCTCGATCTGCACCGCGCACGAGCCGCTGGCCGATCCCAGGTTGAGCGACCCGGTCCTCCCGGACAGCGTCAGCACGCTCGGCCCGCCTTCGGCCGGCGAGCCGATCACACCGGGCCGCAGCGGGCGGTACGGCGTACCCCGTGGCGTGATGACGCACCCGCGGGCGATGGTGTTCGACACGGTGGCCACGACCCGCAGCTCGCCCCGGTCGTTCCACACCCGCACCCGATCACCCGTCCTGATGCCCCTCGCAGCCGCATCGTCCGGGTGCATGATGACGCCGTCCTCTTCCGGTCCCATCTCGCGAATCCACGGAACATCCGCGTAGGTCGTGTGCGTCCGCTTGAAGCTCGCGGGCTGGCCGGCGCACAGCGGGTACTTCTCGAGGATAGGATCGCCCGGGCCCTCGATCCGCGGCGGGTACGTCGGGATGGGCCTGGTGTCGGCCCCGCCGATCAGTCCCTTGTCGACGAGCGCGCGGAGTCGAGTCGAGTAGAACTCGATCTTGCCGCTCGGCACGGTGGGCCGTGGCGTGCCCGTCTCAGGATTCGCGATGAAGTCCTTCAGAAAGATGATGGGATTCGCCCAGCGGTCGTGCCTGGCAATCCCGGCGGCTTTGAACGCCTCGTAGGTCATGCCCCCGTTCCAGGAACCAGCGCCAGCCCAGACGGATCTGAGCATACGGTCCTCGGTGTCGGGGATGAATCCGTCGCCGATGCCGAGCTTGTCGGCGACGAGCTTGCAGGCCTCCATGTCCGTCTTCGACTCGAACAGGGGCTCGATGCACTTGTTGACGTGGATGACGTGCGGTGACGCTCCTGGAATGATGTCGCACAGCTCCTGGGACGTACAGATCGGCAGCACGATGTCCGCGTGGCGGGCGGAGACGGTCCAGGTGCTGTCGCTGACGACAAAGCACTCGATCGTGTCGCGGATGGCACGGAGCGTCCGGTTGAGGTCGTTGTTCTGGTTGACGACGTTGCCGGAGGCGCTCCAGAGCATCCGGATGTCGTAGGTGCGCCACTCGAACGTCGTGTCGTTCCTGACACGCTCGCCTGCGATGGCCATCGCGCGGCTGGCCACATCGAAGGAGCAGCGATCGGCGATCGGATTCTTACCGGGGCCAGCGCCAGTCGATCCCACCGGCAGGGGATTGCTGCCTGCGGTGAACCCCGGGCTGCCGCCGCTCACGCCGATGTTCTTCGTGACGGTGGCGAGCGCCGCCGCCAGCACGTACGGGTTCTCGCCGTAGGCCCGCCGGTTCATCCCCCAGCCGGTATAGAGCGCGGCCTTCCTGCCCGTTCCCATGAAGACGCTGTGATCGGCGTACTCCCGCGCGATGCGGACGATGGTCTCGGGCGCGACGCCCGTGTCGCGCGCCGCCCAGGCCGGCGTCTTCGGCGGGTAGTTCTTGTGCCGCGGATCCGTCGCGGGCCTTCCGGATTCGTCCCACCCGAGGACGTAGTACTTCAGGCAGTCGTCTGCCGGCACGGTGGGATCCTCGGGCGTCCCGCTGCCGGTTCGCGGGATGATGCCGACCGACCGCGCTTCGAGCCACGGCTCGTCGATCCTCGCGCTGTACGCCGGGTCCGTGAACAGCACGTACAGCATCGCGAGCATCATGGCCTCGTCGGTCTGGAACGCGATCGGCACCCATTCGTCCGCGAACGCCTGGCCCGTCCGGTTGAACCAGGGATCGACGAGGACCATCCGCTTGCCTTCGCGATCGAACTGCTCCCGGGCCATGGTCAGGAACCAGTCCACGTTCGGTTGCTGTCCCGTGACCGCGAGGTTGAAGCTCCAGAGGAGCGCGTAATCCGAGTTGAGCAGGTCCCAGTAATCCGGGCCCGAATTGCTCAGGCCCCAGAGATAACGGTGGGCGACGGCCACGCCCGGCAGACTGTAACTGCCCGTGGCGACGGTGTAGCCGCCGAACCGGTTCAGCAGCCGCTGCACCCAGGCGCGGCCGTGCAGCACCTTCACGCTGCCGCTCTGGCCGAAGTCATGAAACGCCTCGTTGCCGTAGGCGGATCGGATCCGCGTCATCTCGCGCGCGATGAGCGACGCGGCTTCGTCCCAGGAGATGCGCTCCCACTCGTCGATGCCGCGCAGGTCGGGACGCACGCCCGCGCCGCCGCCGGCCGACCAGTGCCGCCGCTTCATCGGGTACTTGATGCGATCGGGCGAGTACACGTGCTTCCGGATCGCGCGGCCCCTGGCGCAGGCCCGATACTGCCACTGGCCCTCGCGTTCGGGCGAGTCGTCGGTCTCGATGCGGACGATGGTCGCGCCGGGCGTGCCGAAATCGCGGACGACCGCCTTGATGACGCAGTTGTTGCCGCAGTACGAGCGGCCGTCCCCGGTCGGGACGATCGTCTCGGTGCCGGTGGGGATGGCGGACGATGCGGTGACAAGGCCTTCGGGCAGCACACCGGAGGCCGCAAGAGCCGCGCTCAGGCTGCCGCAGGTCTTGAGGAACCTCCTCCTGGGCACCCGGTAATCAAGGAGCAGTTCGGGAAGATCCGGCACCGCCCACCTCCGCCGAAGTCCTTATATGCGCGACTCGCGCCACGTACTTGCGCCCTCAGGACGAAGTGGTGAGGGAGCGACTGCGGCCATCGACAGCGCGCGTCAAACGTGGTCGCCATTGCGACTCGAACCACGTATCTCGCGCGAACACGGTCAGGATCGTTCGATTGCGCGCGAGGGCGACTGGAGTATCTTCCCCGGCGGAGAAGGCTGTCAAGGCGGCGCGCGCGTATACTGTGCCCAATCTGGCCGCCGCCCCTGCGCGCCTGGCGCCTCGCCCCACACCACCGAGGGTCACTATGCGCACCCGCCTGCCAATCGCTCTCCTGGTCGTCCTGGCCTGCTTGATGGCGGTACCGCTGGAGGTCCAGGTGCGACCCCTGCCTGACACGCTTACGATCCGACAGTGGATCGGCGCGGACACGTGGACCTGGACGTTGACTCGCCGGACCGGGAGCGACGTGTACGATGCCGTGGCCCGACACGACACGTCCGGGAGTCAATCGACTCACGAGTTCCGGGTCGAGTCCTGGGATGGGACGACCGTGGTCTTCTTCCGCCCGGACGCCGGGAGGTACCGTGGGGTCGTGACCGCGGACGGCCGCGCCCTGAAGGGAACCACGACCTTCGGCGGATCGAGCGAAGGCTGGGAAGCCGCGCTGCCGGCGCCGGGCGGCGGGGCCCCGGCGGCCTCCGGTGGGCTGGAACTGCCGGCCTCCGCCGCGGGAGCCTTCGAGCGGGGCGCCGCTCTTCGATCGAAGGGCGACCTGTCGGGGGCGCTGGCGGCGTTCACCGAAGTGACCGCCCTCGCGCCGACGTATGCCGAGGCCTGGCGTCAGCGAGGCTTGGTCCTCTACTCGCTGAAGCGGTACCCGGAGGCGTTGGCGGACTTCACACGCTGCACCGACTTGAACCCCGCCGACGCGCGTGGATGGGTCGGCAGGGGCTCCTCGCACCGGGCGATGGGGCAGGCGGACGCAGCCATGGCGGCCTACAACCGCGCGATCGAGATCGATCCCGCGTACTCGAACGCCTACATGAACCGGGCCGGGCTGTACTACGCCGCGGGGAACGCGGCGGCCGCGCTCGCGGACTACACGCGCGCGATCGACGCGGATCCGAAGAACGCCCAGGCGTGGCATTCGCGCGCCGTCGTGCGCGTCTCGCAGAAGGACGCCGTCGGGGCGCGCGCGGACTTCGCGCGGTCGCTGGAGATCGATCCGAATCACCCGCTGTCGGCCGATTCACGGTCGCAACTGGCGAAGCTCGGCGCCGTTGAACCCGCTCCCCCGCGGCCAACGCCGGCGCCCGCACCCGCGCCCGCACCCCCAACCCCGCCGCCGCCATCCCCGCCGCCGCCCACGGCAGGCACGCCACCGCCGCCAGCAGCAGGACCGGCCTCTGGCGCGGGTCCCCGTGTGCCGCGCGCGACCCTCGAGCGGACGACTGTGCCGCGGGAGCTCTTCAAGGAGGGGTCTTGGCCCACCTCCCGACTCTCCGGGCGTGACCGGGTCGGCCCTGAACTGCCGGCGGCGTCCGGCGCTCCGGCTCGGCTGCCCGAGGGGCTCGACTTCAACGACCTGACCCCCGGGCACTACCAGGCTGCGCTCATCGCGGCCAAGGAGGCGATGCGGCTCATCTCCGGACCTCTCAGCCCGGCCGACGAGGAGCGGTTCGAGCTGCAGTGGGCACCGCTTCTGGAGTACCCGTGCCAGCCGGCGATCGACTATTTCAACAAGTTGAGCCCGCTGCTCAACCGGTTCATCGAGACGCGGGCGGCGCTGGTCCAGGCGCTGCTGCTCTTCGGCGATGCCTACGAAGAGGCCATCATCGCGGCCGGTCTCGAAGACGATGACGGCGTGATCGAGGCCATGGGCGTGGCGGGCGTGCACCGTGAATCGGCGGCGGCGCTCGAGGCGGCGCTCGTGCAGGTCGCGGAGGCGATCGACGCGCTCGGGGATCCGCCCGACCCGCTGGTGCACCGCGGCCGCGCAACCGCGCGGCACCTGGAGGCCGCGAAGTTCGTGAAGGGCATGGGAGCCCGCGGAGGGTTGTACTGGGTGCTGGTCGAGTCGTCGATGAGCGACATGCCCAAGAGCGGCAACGCGTCCGTCCGATACACGCACGTCGTCACCGAGGGCCGGGCGCAGGGATCGATTCACTCCTCCTACGTGCCGCCGGGACAGTCCACACCGCGGCGCAGCTCGGCGGTCGCCGACATCACCTGGACGCCCATGCCGAGGCTGATACCGGTCAACGCCGCCAGGGACTTCGCCTTCGACATCCGCGTCGATGCTGCCTGCACGGACGTCAGCGATCCCCAGACGCTCCCCGGCGGCGACGCCGGCACGTGCGCCCAGGTGCGCATCGACCCGACGGCCAGTCCGAGCAACCGCGTGACCGCCACGCCCGCCTCGCCGTCGGCGGCTGGCGGCGTCAGGTTCGAGAGCCCCGGCCTGGGCAACTTCCCGCGGCTCCTCCCGGTGAAGCTGAAGGTCGAAGTGGCGACGCCCGGCGGCTACACGACCTTCCAACACTCATACGATCTGCGCCAGTTGACCGACGCCCAGGTCGCAGAGATCCAGGCCAACGCGGCGGCCGAGGCCGCGGGGAGGGCCGACGCGCAGTCAGCTGCTGCTGGGAAGCATGCCTCGGCCCTCTCCAGCGTCATCAGCGCACAGGCGGAGCGTGAGGCCCGCCAGGCCGCCATCGCCTTTGCCAAGCTCAACCAGGAGTACTTCCAGGGCCAGTTGACCGAGTACCGAGAGCGCGCGAGGACGGCCGCGCCTGGTGAGCGCGAGCGGTTCGAGTACCTGGCCATGGTGATGGACGCCAACCTCCAGGCCGAACGCGACAACCAGCAGACGATCGAAACCGGCGAGTGGACGCGCACGAGAACGGCGTACGACGACTGGAACTTCAGGCTGCTGGCGTCGCAGGGCCAACAGGCGGCCCGCGACTGGGCCCAGCGGTCCGCAGTCCGGGCGGCTGTCCCGCGCCTCATCGCTCAGCTCCCGAAGGAACTGCGCGAAACGGCGGCGTACAACGCCAACCGGGCGCTGACGGAGGCCATCGCCACCGGCGACGAGGAGGTGGTGAAGGCCCACGTGAACACGCTGGCCAACAGCGTCAAGGGGTACTGGTCGGCCCGCGGCCAGGAACAGCAGGAGTTGGCCGAGGTCAGCGACGTCGCGCTGTCGACGGCGTCGAACATCAAGTGGGGTGCGGACAATGCCCTGTTCGCACTCTCATTCGTGACCGGCGGCTGGATCTACACGACCTACTCGATCACCACCGGGACCATCGAGGGCGGCTGGCAGACTGGCCTGAAGACCGGCGCGGCGTCTCTCCACCCGTCGGTCATGGTGGCCATGTCGGCCTACGACGGTTACCACGAACTCGTCGAGGATCCGGAGACGGGGGAGGTCGCCAAGGCTGGCATTTCGGGCGCTCTCTGGAGCGCCGGGAAGACCGCCGCCTACGCGCTCGCCATGCAGAGGGTCGTGGCTCCAGCCATTCGCACCGGAATCGGGCGGTTCAAGGGATCTCCGCCCGAGAAATGGCCGACCGTCGAGCAGCAACTTGGCGAAGCCCGCTTCCAGTCCCGCATGGCGAACGGCCGCGCGAAGGTGCGCCTGTTCCAGCAGCGCGCACAACTGTTGCGCCTGGCCCGCACGAGCACCAACAAGGCCGAGGTCGCCAGGCTCCAGACCCAGGCCCAGGAGGCGGCCAAGGCCATCAAGTGCGACTACGCGGCCAAGATGGCGCTCAACCAGTCGGCCAAAGCGGATCCGCCGACACTCAAGATGTACCTCGCCATCGACGCCGACCTGATGGGACAGGTCGAGCGTGGATTCCAGCAGGGCATGGCGACGCAGGGGTACGCGCCGGTCGAGACGCGCAGTTACTCGAACTCGGCCTCCTCGGGAAGGGCCGGCATGGACGTCGACATCGGCATCGTCGAGCCGGCGCGGTTCATCAGAGCCCCGGACGGTCGCGTCATCAAGAACCCGGTCTGGGATCACTGGCGCCGGAAGAACCTCCTGCGCGCCGACGGTTCGGGCCAGCGGCGCGTCAGCCTCGAAGAGTTCCGCCGCGCCGGCCAGGAGGAACTGCAGCGATCCTTCGACCAGATCTACGGTGGGCCGGGCCGCCCGACGGCGGAGGCGGGCGTGAACTTCACGACGTCACTGCACGCCGAAGCCTACAACGACACCGCCTGGATTGGCCGCCGCGGCTTGCCGCACGCGGATTTCGACGGCCTGACTCCAGGGTCCGCCCAGCAGGCCGGAGACGTGACGGCCTTCAAACTCGGCCATGCGCAGGGAAGCGGGAAAATTCCTGACTATCTGAAGTTCCAGGAAGGCTGCCGGACGATGGTCAAGGACATGAACACCAAGTTGATTGGCGCCGACCCGAAGGCCGCCGACGGCGCGCCGCCCGTCAACCCGAAGTCTCCGCTCGCCAAAGCCAACCCCGGCGTGAGGGAGCACCTTCTCGAGTTGCGGGACACGATGCAGGCGTTTGCCGAGAACAGGATCGGCCCAATCGAAGCCGACCGCCGCATCCGGGCGCTCACGGGCGGCGAGGGTCTGCCGGAGGTCGTCCGGCAGTTCCAGGACCTGCTGGGGACGGGCGTGAAGTAGCGGCGTTCCAGGCGCGGTCCTACCGGGACTCCCAGGTGAAGCCCGGCTGCGAGGCTAGCCTCACGAAGTTGTAGCCGGTTCCACTGCGGTTGGCGTAGCAGAGTGTGTCTGGCACCCGGCAGGCAGCGGGGATCTCGACCGTCGGACAGGATGCCGGCCATGAAGGCAGTTGTCCTGGTCGCCCGCCGATGAGCACTTTCTCGCAGCCGGATGTGGCGACGGGGAGTTCTGCCGTTCCTTCGTGTCCCACCACGCGCTCGGCGAAGATTTCGGGAAGCGGGTTTTGCGCGCCGGGCCATCGCGTCCAGAGTGTCTCGGCGAACACGGACGGTCGGAGGTACCGGTCGTCGAATCGTGGATGGAAGAATCCGATCGACGCGATCATCGAAAGCGCCGCCGCGACGCCGAGCGTCGGCTGCCACCACCGCCCGAGCACCCCGTCGAGATGCCGCCAGAGCGGGATGGTCAGGGGGATCAGCCAGAGCGCGTATCGACTCGGGCCCACCGTCGCGCCGTGATTGACATTGGGCGTCTGCGCGAAGCTGACGAGGAAGAGCGCGGCGGCACCCAGGCTGAGCCACATGTCCGGCGTGCACAAGCGTCGAGGTGCGTAGCGGACCAGCAGGACCACGCCAGCGAGGGCGGCCAGCGTGAGTGCCGGGAAGGCGGGCAGCAGGCCGATGTTCGCGTCGAACACGGGCGCGCTGACCTGGGCCCAGCTCGGCCACTGCCAGACGGCCGATTCGTCCAGCGGGGACCACGTGCCGAGGTGAAGCCTGTAGTAGGTCGGGTGCAGCAGCGCCAGCACGATCCCCGCGCCGGCGCCGACCCAGGTCCGGCGATCCCGTCGCGCGGGAGTGAAGGCCACGAGGATGAGCGCGATGCAGAGCACCCCGGCAATCGGGGGGTTCTGGGTTGACGCGGCACCCAGCGCCACGAACGACCACCACGGCTGGCGGACGAACAGACCGAAGGCGACCGCCAGCAGCGAGAACGTGAACACCTCGGTGTGAGCCTTATCCGTCCACCACAGGATCGGGCCGGTGACCAGCAGGAGCGCCGCTGCCGGTGCCACACAGTTCAGGAGTATCGACGCGGCCAGCAGGAGCAGCAACGTGTTGACCGCGGTAAACCCGACATTCGGGTGCACGCCGACGCGTGTCGCGAGTCCAACCCCCGGTGCGGCGAGGAGCGAGTAGAACCAGAAGTGCGGCAAGTCCTGCTGGTGGTCAGACCCCCTCAACTCGGGAAACGAGAGGGAGTAGCCCCAGTCGTGCGGCCACGGCGTGCGCTCCAGCCTGCGGATGTCGCCGGCTGACAGGGCCGGTGTCGACATCTCGCTCATCCGGATGGCCATCGCCATGTATTCATGGCCGTCTCCCACCCGCCTCGGTGGCGCTTCAGGGAACAGACTCGTGAGCAGCACGGTGAGCGCCAGCAGGATGGCGTGCCGGCCGAAGGCTCGGGTTCCGCGCCAGACGACCGCCCGGATGAGCGCCAGGGCTGCCGCTTCGGTCAGCAGCCGCCAGGGACGCGTGGCCGAGATGGTGACGGGGCCAAGATGCACGCGCAGGTCGTCGATGGCCACAGAGGCCAGGGCGAGCAGGCCCAGGACGAGAATGCCGGCATCCAGAAGACGGATCGTGAGCGGCAGGCGAACCGCCGATCGGGCGCCGGTTGCGGCGTCGCTGACCGGCACGGCCGGCTGGCGAAGGCGATCGACCACCAGGCGATTCTACTCCTCCCGGGGAAGGGCGCATGGTCACCTGGTTGTCACGTGGCCCGGGCGACAGGAATCAGACACCGGCGGCTATACTGTCCGCGGCTGTGGAGGTGTGTGGTGAAGCATCATCTTCGACGTGTCTTCGTTGGCGTGGCGGGCCTCGCGTGCGCGACGGCGCTGGCGGCTTCCGCGATTGCAGTCGGTCCCGAGCAGACGGGCAGCATAGATCCCTCGCGGCTGGCCGGCCTCCGCCTCAGGTCCATCGGTCCCGCCAACGTGAGCGGGCGCATCGTCGATCTGGCGGTCGTGGAGTCCAATCCGGCGACGTTCTACATCGCGACGGCGACCGGCGGCCTCTGGAAGACGTCCGACAACGCCGTGACGATCGAGCCGGTGTTCTTCAAGGAGGCGGTGCACTCCATCGGGGCCATCGCCGTGTCCCAGTCGCAGCCCGACATCGTCTGGGTCGGCACGGGCGAGCGCGCCAACCGTCAGAGTTCCTCCTGGGGCAACGGCGTCTACAAGTCCTCCGACGCTGGAAAGACGTGGACGCACCTCGGCCTCGACGAGACTCACCACATCGGCCGGATCGTCATCCACCCAACGAACCCGGACGTGGTGTACGTGGCGGCCATGGGGAAGCTGTGGGGGCCGAACCCGGAGCGTGGACTCTACAAGACGACCGACGGCGGCAAGACCTGGGCCAAGATCCTGTACGTCGACGAAGACACCGGCGTCGTGGATGTCGCGATGGACCCCTCGCGGCCGGACACGCTGTATGCGGCGTCCTACCAGCGCCGGCGCCAGGCATTCGGCTTCCACGGAGGGGGACCCGGCAGCGCCCTCCACAGATCCACCGACGGCGGCCGGTCGTGGAGCCGGCTCACGAGCGGCCTTCCCGACGGCGACTGGGGCCGCGTGGGCATCTCCATCTACCGCAAGGACCCGCGCATCGTCTACGTGTGCGTCGAACAGGGGCTGCGCTACACGGCATCAACCTCATACGAGCAGCGCCTGGCGGGCATCTACCGGTCCGAAGACCGTGGTGCGACCTGGACCTTCATGAGCGACTGGAATCCGCGCCCGATGTATGCGAGCCAGATTCTCGTGGATCCGAATGACGACAAGCGGATCTACATGGTCAATTCGTACAGCTTCTCCGACGATGGAGGGAAGACGTTCACGACGCCGAGGCAGTCGCTGCACGGCGACGACCGGCTCGTGTGGGTCAACCCGCGCAATTCACGGCATGTCATGAAGGCGGACGACGGCGGGCTGGGGATTTCGTACGACCGGGGCCTCAGGTGGCTCTACGTCGCCCACCTTCCGGTGAGCCAGTTCTACCGGATCGACGCCGACATGCGCGAGCCGTACTGGCTGTGCGGCGGGCTGCAGGACAATGGCAGCTGGTGCGGACCGAGCGCGACGTACTCGTCCCAGGGCATCCTGAACGAAGACTGGTTCCGCGTCGGCGGAGGGGATGGATTCTTCAACCGCATCGATCCGACCGACTGGCGGACGGTGTACACCGCGTCGCAGTACCTTGGGCTGTCGCGCCTCGACATCTTCAACTTCACGCGCACCGACATCAGACCCGGGGATCCCACCGGCTTCATCGGCGGCCGCCGGAACTGGAAGACGTGGGGCCAGTCCGGGGCGAAGGAGCCGCTGCTCGGCAACGCGATGGAGCCGGCCAACTGGGACGCGCCGTTCATCCTGTCGCCGCACGACCCGCACACGATCTACGCGGGCACCAGGCGGCTCTGGAAAAGCACGGATCGCGGCGACACCTGGGTGTCGCTCGGCGACCCGACGACGGGTGTCGATCGGAGCACGCTGACGATCATGGGCCAGAAGCCTGGACCGTCCACGTTGTCGCTCGACGACGGGATTCCGTACTACCCGACGATTTCCGCGCTGGCTGAGTCGCCGGTCAGGCGAGGCCTGCTCTACGTCGGGACCGACGACGGAAACCTCCAGGTGTCGCGTGACGACGGAAAGACGTGGACGAATGTGGCGACGGCCGTGCCGGGTCTGCCGGCGAGGTCGTGGGTGTCGGGCGTCGAAGCCTCTCGCCACGCCGAGGGCCGTGTGTACGTGTCGTTCGACAACCACGCAAGCGGCGACTTCGGGAATTACCTGTACAAGTCGGCTGACTACGGCCAGAGCTGGGTGTCGATTGCCGGCGGCCTGCCTGCGGATCGGGTCGTCAAGGCCGTCCACGAAGACCCGGTCAATCCGAACCTGATCTATGCGGCCACCGAATTCGGGTTCTTCTTCTCCCTCGATTCCGGCGAACGCTGGACCCGACTCGATGGTGGATTGCCGACGGTGGCGGTGAACGATTTCCTCGTCCACCCGCGCGACAACGACCTCATCCTGGCCACGCACGGGCGCGGCATCTGGATTCTCGACGACATCGCCGCCATCCAGGGGCTCACGCCCGAGGTGCTGTCGTCGTCGGCGCACCTGTTCCGGATCCGACCGGCCCGGACGATTCGGTACGCCAACCTGAAGGCGCATCAGGGAGACACGGTGTTCCGCGGCGAGAACCCGCCTGCCGGCGCCATCGTCGACTACTACCTGCGCGGGGCGGCGTCGGCTCCGACGCTCACCGTGCACGACGCGGCCGGACGCCTCGTGAGACGGCTCCCGGCCTCGTTTGCGGACGGCATCAACCGCGTGGTGTGGGACCTGCGCCGCGAACCGTTCGCGGCCGGCATGCAGGGCCAGTCCGGCCAACGAGGGCGCGCGCTCGACGGGCCGTTCGTCGCGCCTGGCGACTACACGGTTCGGCTGGTGTCTGGAGGCACGACCGTGGAGCAGCGCGTGCGTGTCGATGACGACCCGCGCGTCACCGTGGCCCCCTCCGTGCGCGCGTCATGGACTGCCACGCTGATGGAGCTGGGACGCCTGTACGTCTCGGCCGACGGCTTGCTCGGCCGGATGCGGGAGGCGGCCGGAGCGGTGATCAAGAGCCCGAGCGCTGGTACATCCGCGAAGGCGCACGCCGAAGAGAGCCTCGACGCGGCCGCTGAACTGCGCACGCGCATTGCCAGTCTCTACGGGGACATTCAGGAGCATCCCGGGCCGATCACGGCCGACCAGCAGTCGCGCCTGGCGTACTACCCGGCTGTGCTGGCGGAACTCGAGACGAGGCTGAAGACGATGCGGTAGCCGACGCGCGGGATGCCGGTTCCGGTGACGGTCACTTCGGTCAGTCGCGCCTGAAAACCAGGATGTGCTGCCACGGCGGCACGTCGATGGTCACGCTGTGCGCGGTCGGCGTCCGCGTGGCCGTATCGAGACCAGCAGCACGGCGCAGAGGAGGCCGGCAGCCGACAGCCCCGCACCGACGCGGAACGACGCAGGCCGATAGCGGAACTCGGCGGCGTGGCGCCCCGGCGGAACGACGACGGCCCTGAACGCGTAGTTAGCGCGCAGGATCTCCGTCCTGGCCCCGTCGATCGTGGCGATCCACCCCGGGAAGAACGTGTCCGTGAGCACCAGCAGGCGCGCCGCGTCGGCCTCCGTCTCGACCGTGACTCGCCCGGGTTCGTAGCGCACGACCGTGGCGCGTCCCGGGGCCGCGCTTCCTCGCTGGACCATCGGGCCCGGCGGCAGGTCGTGTTCCAGCAGCACCATCCGGGTCATGTCGAAAGACCCGCTGCGCAGGGCCCGTCGCGCGTCGTCCCCGGCGAGGCGCTGCCACTCGTCGGCGAGGAAGGCCCGAGGCAGGACGCGGTCGTTCCTGTAGACGCGGGACGCGCCGTCGTGGACGAGCGTGAACCGATCGCGGGGCGCGTCGACGTCGGCCGGGGTGATGACGTACTTGACGTTGAGCAGGTCGAGCAGGTGCGGCGTCGCGAAGTGCCTCAGCGCGTGGAACGCGCCGTTGAAGGCGAAGCCCACGTCGAGAAGGCCGGCGTAGGTGCGGACACCAACGGCATCGAATCCACGATAGTCCTGAAGGCCGTAGGCGACAGCACTGTTCGGATACAGCGCGTCCTGCCAGCCCGCGACACGAAACAGGCCGGGATCTTCGCGGACCACGTTCAGTTCGGGCACAGCCGGAAACGTCTCGCGCGGAGGGCGCAGCGGATGGAGCCCGTCAGCGAACATCAGGAGATCGGCCGCGATGACCGCGCCGACGATGAACGGCCGCGCGCCGGATGGTGAGAGCGCGGCCAGCCACAGACCCACCAGCGAGCCGGCGAGCAGGACGCCGGCCACATGGACGCTCCGGGTCGTGGCGGCGAACTGGCGCGCGTCCTCGAGCAGCGGCCGTTCGAGCCACAGGAACGCGAGCACCACGGTCACGACGGCGGCTGACCCCATGCCGGCGAGCATCCACGGCCCACGTCCCTGTTGCGTTCGCGTGCCGTCGCCAAGCAGCGTCTCGAGGCCGATCGCCGCCGCGACGATGAGGGCGGCGATGACCAGCAGCCCGAACCGCGACAGTGCCGCGACCTTCAACGGCGGGATGACAGCCGTGGCCGCTGACGCGACCGGCGTGCCGTACATGATGAGCGCGGACACGATCGCGACGCCTCCGAAGAACAGCACGGGCCCGCGCCTTCGGGCAGCGAGAGCGGCGATTGCCAGCACCCACGTCACGAGGCCCGGATACGTCGTCTGCTCGAGATAATTCGTCGAGTCCAGGACGTACCGCCTCGACATCGGCGTCCCGAAGAAGTCGGGGACGAACGCCGTAACGAACGACGCCGGGGGATTGGTGAAGAGCGGCAGCGTGGCTTCGGCGCGCGCGGCGAGAATCCGGCTTTCGGCGAGGTACTCCAGGAACGGAACGAGCTGAACCGCGCTGAGGGCGGCGCCCAGCAGGACTCCGAATGCCGCGGACGCCAGGCCCGGCAACGGGCGCGAGGCACCCACCGAGAGATACAGCGCGTAGGCGCCCGCAAAGAGGAACACCTTGAATGCCGTTTCGGGGTGGCCGGACAGCAATGCCACGGCCGTCACGGCTGCGAGCGCCGCGGTGGTCTTTCGCGACGGATTCTCCACGCAGGCCCTGACGGTCAGAAGCGCCCACGGCAGCCAGGCGGCAGCACTGCTGACCGTATGCTCGAGCCACGCCACGGAGAACGGGTTCAGCAGGTACGCCATTCCGCCGAATGCCGACGCCGCGAGGCCGAGCGGCAACGACCTGAGGAAAACGAACATCCCGATGCCGCCGGCGAGCAACCGGGCCGCAGCGATCGGCGCGAGCGCCTGGGGGATCGGCAGCAGGTAGGCCAGCAGGGTGAAGGGCGAGAGCACGGCGGTCTGGAACGCGGCAAGGAATGGCTGACCTGCGCCTGCGGCGTTCGTCCAGAGCGGCCACTTCCCCTGAAGGACGGCGGCCTTGGCCTCAATCAGGAACGGGATGACCTGCGTCGGGCTGTCCAGCAGGAGCGGGTTTCCCGGCCGCCACCCGGGCGGCACATGGCCGTTCCAAGGCGGGAACTGATACAGCAGGTCCGCCTGTCCGAGCACGGCGCCGCTGAGGATCGCGTCCCGGAAGAGGAACGCGACGACGACGGCGGCGCAGGCTGTGAAGACCCCAAGTTCGCGCCCATGACGGGTCATGGGCGTCGATTATAGCGGCGCGGCCCGTCGCGCGTTCGGAGCCGTTCGGTGTCATGATGACCGCATCGAGTCGATCCGAAGAACGGTGAACAGCATAGAACTCTCAGGACTGCCGTTGAGCTTGCGCCGAACGCGGCCACTGCGGGCGACGTTTCTCGAACGGCCGCACCGCTTCGCGGCCGTCGTGTCGCTGCGGCGTGGGGTCCGGGCCGAGGCGCACCTGCCGAACCCGGGCCGGCTCACCGGCGTCGTCTCGCCGGGGTGTCATGCGCTCCTGGATGGTCCGTTCCCGCCTCCCCGCGCGCTGACGTACACGATGGTCGCCGCGCGGCAGAACGGTGTGTGGATCGGGACGAACACCACCTACGCCAACCGTGTCTTTCCGCATCTCCTCGCGGGCGGACTGTTTCCGGAACTTGGGCTCGGCGCGCCCCGGGCGGAAGTCACGCACGGCCGATCGCGCTTCGACTTCCAGATCGGGCCGACGCTGGTCGAGGTGAAGTCGGTGACGCTCGCGCACGGACGCCGGGGTCTCTTTCCGGACGCCGTCACGGCCAGAGGCGCACGTCACTGCGATGAACTGGGGCGCCTGACCCGCCGCGGCACGCCTGCGGCAATCGTCTTCGTCGCGCAGCGTGGCGACGTCGAATCGGTCGAACCAGAGGACGATGTCGACCCCGCGTTCGGCGCAGCGCTGCGACGAGCCGCCCGGGCCGGCGTGCAGGTGCTGGCGTGCGCGCTCGACCTGCACCCTGACGGCGCGCGCGCGGCGAGACGGATTCCGGCTACGCTCTGATTCCACGCGCGAAGTGCGCTACACTCCCGGCGGAACCGGGCCACGCACCCGACAGTTCGCCCTTCGATGCGCCTGTGCGGCAACGATGCTCGCGCCCTCAGGACGAAGGGCTGAGCGAGCGATCGGGTTCCGGCGCGAGAGTGGCCACGTCGCCGACCTTTCGGGTCGAAGCACTTCGTCGGCGCCTGGGCATCGTCCGGGTCGAACCGCCCTGGCGCTCTTGGGAGGCGCCATGAAGACGCGCGGTGTTGTCGTTCTCGCCCTCTTCGGCTGGTCGACCGTCGCCGTGCCCGCCCCGGGGATGCCGGATTTGGTCCAAAGCCCGGCCGAGCAGACTCAGAAACCCAAGAAACCACCGTCGGCCATCCTGATCGAGCCCTGGCCCGACGCGGCGAAGCGGGCCGAGCGGCGCGCCGACGCCGAGGCGCGCCGGCTGTTCCAGCAGTCCGATCCGCTGGTCCTGTCGATCACCGCCGACTTCAAGGCGGTCAACCGCGACCGCGATCCTTCGAGCAAGAAGACGTTCCCCGCCACCCTGACCGCGGAGGATGCCGCCGGCACCGGGCTGAGCGACCCGGTCCCGGTCACCCTGCGCGCGCGCGGCCACGCCCGCCGTGCCAAGTGCGCGCTGGTGCCCCTGTCCATCGACTTTCCGCGAAAGAGCATGAGCGGCACCGTGTTCGACGGCCAGGGGCGGCTCAAGCTGGTGGCGCCCTGCTACGGTCAGGCGAGCTACGAGCAGTACGTGCTGCGCGAATACCTGGCGTACAAACTCCACGCTCTGATCACGCCCATGGCGTTCCGCGTGCGGCTCGCGAAGGTGGCCTTCATCGATGCGAAGGCCGGAAAGAAGGCCGGGCCCTACCACGCGTTTCTCATCGAGGACGACAGCGATCTCGCGCGCCGGCTGGAGGGGCGGGTGCTCGACATGCCCCGCGTGCCGTTCAAGGACATTCAGCTGGACTCACTCACGCGGCTGATGCTCTTCCAGTACATGATCGGCAACACGGACTTCTCCATCTACGGGCTGCACAACGCGAACCTGCTCCAGACGGTGGACGGGGCGTTTCATCCGATCGTCTGGGACTTCGACATCAGCGGCCTGGTGGACGTGCCCTACGGACTTCCCGATCCGCGATTGAAGATCGCCTCCATCCGCGAACGGCTGTACCGCGGGCCGTGCCGGACCATGGCCGAGTACGAGCCTCTCCTCGCGGCGTTCCGCGCCAAGGAAGCCGAGGCTCTCGCGTTGTTCGACCTTCCGGCGCTGTCCGAGCGGGACCGTCGTGACGCCCGGCGTTATCTCGAAGAGTTCTTTTCCCTGCTCGGCCGTCCTGCGCAGCTGAAGCGTGAATTGGTCGACGGGTGCCGGCCCACGTCTCTGATGTGAGGCGCGGCTCAGTCGCTCTTCTTCGGCGGCTCCCAAACGATGGACTTGATGTTGGTGGTGCCGTCGGCGAGCAACTGGTCGCTGACGAGCTGCAGCGACACCTTCGGGCCGAGCACGGCGTAGTAGCGGCCCACCGTCTTCTCCCCCTGCGAGACCTCGCGCCGCTCGAACCGGATGCGGTTGAGGGCGAAGACCGTTTCGATTTCGACGGCCGGGAAGTCGCGGGTCTTGGCGGCGATCTCCACCATGAACGCCCGCGGCCCCTCGGCGCCGAGCCGGCTGAGCACCACGAGAAACCCGCAGACGAATCCGGTGCCCACGCCTGCCACCGAGAACGCGCCGATGCCGCACAGCATGCCGAGGCCCATTAGCAGGAACAGGACGGTGATGTCCTTCGGGTCGTCGATAGGCGTGCGGAAGCGGATGATGGCGGCAGCACCGGCGATGCCAAAGGCCCGGACCAGCGAGTCGCCGATGATCAGCATCATCAGGGCGCCCGCCGTGCAGAGCAGGACCTTGGCGTGCTCGAGCGAGACGTTGTACGGCCGATCGCGCTGGAGGGCCCGTTGGACACCCCCGACGAGGAGCCCCACGAGGGCCGCGGCGACCAGCCGCACCAGGTCGATCAGGGGAACGGCCTGCATCAGCGGTGCGGCGGGAGCGCCGCCGAGGATCTCCGGGATGGCCGCTGCCGGCTGGGGTGAGATCGGCAACGCCGAACCGAGCCAGAGGAGCGCTGCCACGAGCAGGACGGCCGACGCGCCCAGGCGAATCGCCTCACGCCTGATCGGCGGCGCGACGCCACCGGTCGCTCGTTCTCCCAGGTTGAGCACCCTGTCTAGGCGTGTAACGGCGAAGACCGTCCGGATACGTTCGTTCGCGTTCACGATCGTGAGGGTGTCGCCGTTTCGCTCGGCCGTGGTGTGTCCCCGGACCAGGGCCCGGACGCCCGCGCTGTCGAGATAGGGCACGCCGCGCAGATCGATCCGGACGGCGTGCCGCCCCGACGCCAGGTGCTCCTGGATCGTGCGCTCGAGCTCTTCGGCGGGGCCGCCCGCGACGAGCGCCTCGCGAGGCGCTACCACCAGCGTCTTGCCGTGATACCGGGCCGGTGCCGTCATGAGAGCACCTCCTCGCGTGCGCGACTGCGTTCGGTGGCGCTCACGCTAGCACAGGCGCCCGTCGGCGGCAACGGATCGCGAACACCGAGGCGACAATCGCCCGCACGGAAGGGGCCTTGCCGGCGGCCTTGGCACCGGTTTGGATTTGCCGGCCGGCGCGCGCGCTCGGCGCGCGTTCGCTGCCGCCGTCTACTGTCTACTATCTACTGTCTACTATCTACTTCTTTGACCTTCTCCTGCAGCAGCTCCCACGCCCGCCGGACGTGGGCTTCCGTCGTGCGCAGGTTGCCGATCGCGACGCGCAGCGTGACGCGGCCGTGCAGCGCCGTGTGGGAGATGAACACCTCGCCGGAGTCGTTGACGAGCTTCATGAGCCGCTCGTTCAGGTCGTTGAGCTGCGCGTCGGTCATCACGCGGCCCGCCGGCTTCGCGCGGAAGCACACGACGCTGAACGGCGCGGGTGCCAGCCGTTCGAAGTCGGGATGCGCGTCGACCCACCCGGCAAAACGCTGCGCCAGCCGGATGTGTTCGGCCAGCCGGCGACGGATCCCGTCGGCCCCGAAGTAGCGGAGGATCATCCACAGCTTCAGGGAACGGAAACGCCGCCCGAGCTGGACGCCGGTGTCCATCAGGTTGCGCGTGCCGTCAGGCGTGCGCAAGTACTCCGGCGTCAGCGAGAACGCCTGCCGCACGACGTCCATGCGCCGGCAGTAGAAGGCGCTCAGATCGAACGGCGTGAACAGCCACTTGTGCGGATTGACGACGAGGGAGTCGGCCCGGTCCGCGCCCGCGAGGATGTGCCGGTACTCGGGCATCATCGCGCACACGCCCGCGTACGCGGCATCGACGTGCAGCCAGAGACGTTCAGCCTCGCAGATGTCCGCGATGGCCGCTACGGGGTCGATGCTGGTCGTCGAGGTCGTGCCGACCGTGGCGACCACCGCCACCGGCAGACGACCGGCCGCCCGATCCTCGGCAATGGCGGCGCGCAGCGCGTCCGGCCGCATCCGGAACTCATCGTCCACGGGGATCTTCCGGAGAGCCTGCTGGCCGAACCCGATGAGGATGATGCCCTTGTCAATCGACGAGTGGGCCTGCTCGGAGCAGTAGACGCGAACGGGAGGGATCTCAGCGCGTCCAGTCAGCCCGCGATCCCGCACGCCGGGAATCGCCACTTCGCGCGCGGCGGCCATGGCGTGGAGGCTCGAGATCGACGCCGTGTCGTAGATGACGCCTTCAAAGGTGTCCGGCAGCCCGATCAGCCCGCGGAGCCATCCCATGGCCACCTCTTCGAGCTCGGTCGACGCGGGCGACGTGCGCCACAGCATGGCCTGCTGGTTCAGCGTCGACGCCAGCAAGTCCGCGAGAATGCCAGGCCCGGAGGAGGAGATGGCGAAATACGCCATGAAGCCGGGATGATTCCAGTGCGTCATGCCCGGCATCAGCACGCGTTCGAAGTCGGCGAGGATCTCGCCGAACGACTCCGCCTCCTCCGGTGCCGCACCCGGCAGCGCGTGGCGGATCGTCCCGGGTGAGACTTTCGCGAGCACGGGGTAGCGCTCGGGTGACTCGAAGAAGCGCGCGATCCACTCGACGAGTTCGTGGCCGCGGCGCCGGAACTCGTCAGGACTCATGTCCCCCAGCGGGGAGGCAGCGATATCCGTCACGGAGAACCTCCGGGGAGATCTTACCGGGGATCGGGGACCGGGGATCGGGGGCCAGTTATGGGGGTCCCCCGTCCCCATTGGTGGTCCTCGCTGGACGCGGCGGGCGCGAGGAACGGAAGGCCGGAAAGCGGGGATCGGGGACCGGGGATCGGGGGCCAGTTGTGGGGGTCCCCAGTCCCCATTGGTGGTCCTCGCTGGACGCGGCGGGCGCGAGGAACGGAAGGCCGGGGAGCGGGGATCGGGGACCGGGGATCGGGGGCCAGTTGTGGGGGTCCCCCGTCCCCATTGGTGGTCCTCGCTGGACGCGGCGGGCGCGAGGAGAACGCGATCGGAACCGAAGCCCGGGGGCGGGACGGTCGGCAGAGGAACAGCTGGCCCAACTGGTCCCCGGTCCCAGGTCCCCGCTCCCCGTCGTCCTACCGCGCGACCGCCACCGCCACCGGCTGCTGCAGTCGGACCGTGACCGCCGTGCCGGATGCGAGAACCGCGGCGTTGCGGCCGCCGGCCATCACGGCTGCCGTGCCGCCGGCTGCCCCGACCGCGCCGCCGATGGCCGCGCCCTTGCCCCCGCCGAGGATGGCGCCGAGAATCGCGCCGCCCGCAGCCGCCGCACCGACCTTGGCCGCGCTCTCCTTCCCCGGTGAGGCCCCCTCACGGTAGATCGCCTCCGTCAGTACGGGCAGGCGAGTCGAGTCGGCGAGGACGAGCGTGTGGAACCGGACGCCGAGCCTGGCCCGCTCCTTCATCTTTCCGCCACGCTCGACCAGCGTCACGGATCCGACCATCCGGGCTCCGGCGGGAATGGCCACGCGGTCGCCCACGCGCACGTCGCGGGTGACGCGCGCCTCCACTTCGTCTTCCACACGGGCCGTTTCCGTCGACACGGTCGTGAGCAGCTGCAGACCGAGCACCGAGTCGGCCGACACGACGAGCTCCTCGAACTCGGGCTCGGATGGAGGCGGCGGCTCAACAGGCGGCGGCAGCGCTTCGACGGGAGGCACGGTTTCCACCACCGGCGGGATGCCCGCCGTGGCTGGAGGTTCACTCACGGGAGGCGCCGTGACCGGCGGTTCGACCGGCGGTAACTCGGCCGGCGGCGTCGGCAGCGGCGCGGGCGTCGCAGGACGGGCCACGGGCCGCTCCCGTCGCGCGGGCGCCGGCGCAGGAGCCGGTTCGGCTGAGGGTGCCGGCGCGGGCGGCGTCTCGGCCGGGAGTCCGACCGCGGGTGCCTCGGCGGGCGCCGGGGCCGTCGATGCAGAGCCGACACCCGGGTCGGCGATCACGCCTTCCGTGCCCGCATATTCGCTCGATGGCGCCGTCGCCGGTTCCGTCGCCGCGGGCGGGGCCGTCACGCCCTCCGGGGGCGCTGCCAGCCGCGTGACGGGTACCCGAACGGCCAGGTAGGCGCCGACACCGGCTGCGACGATGCACAAGGCCGCGACGATGGCGAGCGCTGCATTCTTCGACATGGGCCTTCTCCTGCCTCTGCTTCGAGACGAGGTGCTTCGACTCACCAGTTCGGCGACGTGCTGCCTTTCGGCTCGCTCAGCACTTCGTCCCGAGGGCGCAAACCGTTACCACGTCTGCGCATCAAAGGACGAAGCAAGGTCTGTGCCCGGGACAGGCTCTGCCTGGCCCGTGCTAACTCGTGGAACAGGAGCAGTTTAGCAAATCAGGATGGTGGACGCCTGTCTTGTGGAGGGGACAAGTCCGTTCTGGAGGGTCCTCAGATGGAGAACGTGCCGCTTGGCCGAGAGGGGAGTCTGAGGCCAGAATGGCACGGTGATGAAGCTCACCGACCAAATCGTTCAGGATGGCGATTGGCTGTTCCGCTGGCGGAGCTACGCTCCGCTGGTGCTGGTGCCGCTCCTCCTCGTCGGCGTGGTGCTGGAGCCGGGACCCTTCACTTCGCGGGAGGCGGAACGTCTGTGGGAGGCGTGCGCGGTCGCGATTGCGCTGGCGGGCCTGGCCGTTCGCATCTGGGCCGTCGGCACGGCGCCAGCCGGCACGTCGGAACGCAGTACCGTCGATCCGCGCGCCTCGGAGCTTCGCAGCAGCGGGATCTACTCGATCCTGCGGCACCCGCTCTACGTGGCGAACGGGTTGATGGCACTGGGGCTCGCGTTGTTTCCCGGCCTGTGGTACCTGGGCGTCATCACGTTCCTGGCGACGATCCTCTACTACGAGCGTGTTGCCGCCCGTGAGGAGGCCTTCCTCGAAGGCCGTTTCGGCGCGACGTTCCTGGCGTGGGCCGCGCGCGTGCCGGCGATGGTGCCGTCGCTGCGGAGGCGCATCCCCGGCCCCCCCGTATCGTCCTGGGCCCGCGTGGTCCAGGAGATTCACGGACTCACCGTGATTGCCGCCGGGGCGTTCGTGCTCGATGCCGTCCAGGAGACGCGCCGGGCTGGAGCCTGGGCGTTCGATCCCCTGTGGGCCAGGAACTTCGCCGTCGTGGGCGCGGCGTTCGTCGTCTTTGCCGTGACGAAGAAGACCGTGCGCCGGCTCTCGCGCCGGTCCGCCTGAGGTCAGCCGAGACCGCACCCTCCTAGGCCGGTTCCTTGCGCAGACTGACCTTCCAGCCCTCGATCGTGTCGAGCGGCAGCGGGTCCGTCTCGACGGCGGCTTCCGCGACGAACTTCACGATCTGCATGATCTCGTCCTCCGTCAGGACGCGGTCGCGTTCCTTGGCCGCGCGGAAGATCGCCTCGACCAGCGGCTGATCCGGCTCGATGCCGCGGGCGACCAGCCAGTGGACGATGTTCGAGACGCCAGACATGAATCCGATCTCGATGACCTGGTGCGACCCGACCATGGCCGCCGGCACGCCCGAGTAGATGCGATCCGCCAGCCAGTCGTCGCCCTTCTTCTTCGCCTTGATGATCGCGGCCGCGTGCACGCCCGTGGCGGTGCGGAATGCGTCCTCGCCGAAGACGGGGTAGTTGCTCGGTACCGCCATCCCCGTGGCCTCGCTGGCGCTCTGGACGTAGCGGCGCAACGACGAGAGGTCCGTGTCGATGTAGTTCATCAGCCGGAGGTTGACGAGCAGCTGGTCCATCGAACAGTTGCCGACCCGTTCACCGACGCCGAGCGCGGTCGCGTGAACGCGATCCACCCCGGACGTCATGGCGGTGATGGTGTTGATCACGGCGAGGCCGCGGTCGTTGTGGCCGTGCCAGTCGAGTTTGATGTCCTCGCCCGTCTCCTGAATGAGCTGGCGCATGTACGGGATGAGATTGCGTACGCCGCGCGGCGTGATGTGGCCGACGGTGTCCGTCACGCAGATGCGGCGCGCCCCGGCCTCGATGGCCGTTCGGTACAGGCGGCGGATGGTCTCGGGCATCGCGCGGGTGGTGTCCTCCGTGACGTACATCACGGGGATGCCGTGCTTCACCGCCAGCGACACGGCCTCGTCCGTGAGCTTGAGCATGTGGTCCAGCGACCAGTCCTCGGCGAACTGGCGGATGGGCGAGCTGCCGATGAACGCGGCCGCCTCGATGGGCCGGCCGACCTTGTCGCTGACCTGGATGAGCGCCGTGATGTCGGAGACGGTCGTCCGCACTGCGCAGTTGGGCGTGATGGGCAGGTGCGAGCGCTCGATCTCCTCACAGAGCGCAATGATGTCCGCCCTGGCGCGCGGTCCGGCCGCGGGAAGGCCGAGATCGGCGCTGTGGATGCCGAGCTGCGCCATGAGGTGCAGCAGTTCGATCTTCCTCCCGATGGAAGGGTCGCGGACCGAGGGCGACTGCAGCCCGTCGCGCAGCGTCTCATCGTCGAACTCCACTGGGTGGTGCCGGTGCGGATAGCCGGTGCCCGCCACGTTCCAGTCGTAGATCAGCGAGGTGTTCCCGTTGCGCTCGGCCATACGGTGTTTCCCCCATCCGGTCGGGTGGGCATCGACAGGGGCGACACCGCCCCCGACTGGGGCCAGCAGTTGCACTTCGGATGACGTGTACGGATGATCATCTCACGACGGGCCGCCCTTCGCCTAGTCGTTGACGGCCGGAGCTGACCTTGGCGCCTCTGCAGCGACTCCGCCCGTCGGGACGTCGGGTGCCTGAAACGGAGGTCCCATGTTCATCCGTACGTGCATCGTGCTCATCCTGCTGCCGTGCAGCCTGGCTGTTGCCCAGCCGTTGCCCGAGCGCTTCGTCGCGCTGGCTCAGGCCGACGGCGTGGCGGGGCGCGAGGACGCCGTCCGCTCCGCCATCCGTGCGCAACTGCCGCCGTGGGCCGCGCCGCACGTCGACGAACTGGGAAACCTGGTCGTGACGCTTGGTTCCGGCACGCCGCATCTCGTCATCGCCGCGCCCCTGGATGAAGGCGGACACGTCGTCTCGCGCATCACGGAGGGCGGGTACCTCCGCCTCCACCGCCACACGGCGAACCCGGGGCACCGGCTCGCGGATCAGTTCCTCGTCGGGCAGCCGGTGTCGATTCGGACGTCCGCCGGTGTGACCGTGCCAGGCGTCATCGCCACCGAGTCCCTGCACCTGCGCACCTTCTTGGGCACCGCGGAAAACGAACGCATCCGGACCGTCCAGGATCTCTGGGTGGACGTGGGCGCGACGAGTGCCGAGGACGTCGAGCGTCTCGGGATCCGGCTGCTGGATCCCGTCAGCCTGCGGGACCGCGTGCACGCTCTGGCGGCCGGTCGCGTGGCTGGGGTGGCCATCCGGTCGCGCGCCGCGGCGCAGGCTCTCGTCGAAGTGTTGAGGAGATTCTCGGCTGCGCCCGTCCCTGCGGGAACAGTCACCATCGCGTGGGTGGCGCAATCGCAGTTTGGCGGACGCGGCCTGGCGCGCCTCGCGGCCGCGACACCCGCCGACCGCGCGATGCTCCTCTTTGCGGCGCCGCGCCGCTGGACGGCGCCGGCCGGCTGGGAGAACACGGCGGTCGAGCACAAACCCGTGGCGGCGTTGTTTCCGGACACCCCTGTCGAGGTCGTCGATACCGGCGACATCGCGGCGCTCGCGCAGGACATGGTATCCGCCGCCGGCTTGAGCGGGCCCGCAGCCGCCCCGTCGGCGTTTCCCGTGCCAGCTCCGGCGCCGGCCGCGCCGCCGGCGCTGTCGCCTGCGTTCACGACGCTGAAGGCGCTGGTCGAAACCTCTGGCGTCTCCGGTCATGAAGGGCCTTCGCGCGACGCCGTCCTGAAGCAGATCCCGGCGTGGGCGAAGCCCCAGGTGGACGAGAAGGGGAACATCCTCGTCAGCCTCGGCAGCGGCGGTAGGGGGCTCGTCTTCATCGCGCACACGGATGAGGTCGGTTTCGAGATCACCGGCATCCGCGAGGACGGCCGCGCGACCGTTCGGACGCGTGGCGGGATGACGCTGTCGCAGTTCGAGGCCCACCCGGTCTTCGTGCAGACGCCCTCCGGGCCTGTTCCCGCCATCGTCACGCCTCGTGAGGGGTACGAGACTGCGACGACGCAGCAGCCCGAGCTGAAGACGCTGGCGCTGTACTTCGGGACGATGAGCGCGGCGGAGACGCAGGGGCTTGGGATCCAGACGGGGCAGAGCGCCACCGTGCCGAAGCGCTTCATGCCGCTCGCCGGCGGGAGGGCCGCGGCCCGATCGATGGACGACCGGGGAGGGGCGACCGCTCTGCTGATGGCGTTGCGGGCCATCGACCCGTCGGCCGTGAAGAATCGCGTGACCTTTGCCTGGACCGTGGAAGAGGAGACCGGACTCGCCGGCGCGCGGGCTCTCGCGGAACGGATGCGCCCGCACACGGCCTTCGCCGTGGACACGTTCGTGACGACCGACGCGCCGCTGGATCCCGGGCACCTGGCGTACGCGCCCCTGGGGGGCGGAGCCGTCGTTCGGGTGCTGGACAGCCGGTCCATCACGCCTGCGTCGGCCATCGACCGCGTGCTCGCGGTGGCCCGCGAGGGGGGCGTGCCCGTCCAGCTCGGCATGACGCTGGGAGGCACGGATGCGGCGGCGTTCAGCGCAGGCGGGGCCGTCGAGGTCGGGCTGTCGTGGCCCGGGCGGCACTCCCACTCGCCGGTCGAGGTACTCGACGGGCGGGATCTGGAGGCACTGGCGACGCTGATTGCGCGCCTCGCGGAGAAGTACTGACGCGAGCCGACCGCTGGTATTCTGTAGTGAGTTATCAGTTATCAGTTATCAGTTGTCAGTTGTCAGTTGTGAGTGATGAGTCACACGAGTCACGATTCTGAACTCTGAACTCTGAACTCTGAACTCAAAACTGCTGAAAACTGAAAACTGATAACTGCCTTTTCCCATGACTCGTCGTCATTCCATCGTCGTCATCGGCGGAGGCGTCATCGGCTGTGCCGTGGCCGCTGAACTGGCCAGGCGCGGCGCGCGCGTGACGCTTGCCGACATGCGCAGCCCTGGGCAAGGCGCCACGCAGGCATCGGCCGGGACTCTGGTTCCGTTCATCGAGGGACAGAGCGGCGGGCCGCTGCTCGAGCTGGGGCTCCGCAGCCTGGAGGCCTACGACGACTTCGTCGAGATGGTGCGCCGCGAGAGTTGGATGGACGTGGAGTACGCTCGGTGCGGATCGCTCGAGATCGCCCTGGATCAGACCGGCGCCGTCAGGCTCAAGGCCGCCGCGGCGCTGCTGGCGAAGTTCGGGATCACCAGCGAGTACCTCGACGGGGCAGCCGTGCGCGCTGCGGAGCAGGAACTGTCGGAAGGCGTGACCGCCGGGCTGCTCGTGCCGCATCACGGTTACGTCGTGGCCCGTCAGTTGACGGCGGCGCTGGTGGCGGTGGCGCGCCGTCACGGCGCGGAAATCCTCGAGACGACTCGGGCCACGGCGGTCGAGCCGAATCCGGCCGGGGGCGTTCGCGTGCTGTTCGAAGACCGCGAGATGACCGCCCCGAATGTCGTGCTGGCGGCCGGAAGCTGGGCGGGCCAGATCGACATCGCTGGTGAACGTCTGCCCGTGCGACCTGTCAGGGGGGAATTGCTGAGGCTGGCGTGGCCGGGCCGTCTGCCCGAGGGCATCCTGTGGAGCGAAGACTGCTACATCGTGCCGCTCCGGGACGGGACGCTGCTCGCCGGAGCCACGAGCGAGGATGCCGGGTTCGACGAACAGCCAGCCGTGGCTGGCGTCCGGGATCTGCTCGAAGCGACGTGTTCGCTGCTGCCTCTGGCGTGGCGGGCGGGGTTCCTCGAGATCCGGACGGGCCTGCGCCCAGCGTCAGCGGACGACCTGCCGATTGTCGGCCCGTCGAAACGGGTCCCCGGACTCGTGTTCGCCACCGGCCACTACCGCAACGGCATTCTCCTGGCTCCGCTGACGGCGCGGGTCGTGGCCGATTTCGTGCTCGATCGGAAGACCGATCCGGTGGCAGCCGCCCTGAGCCCCGATCGCCTCGGCAGCGCGCTGTAGAACACCCCCGCTCTACCCCGGGGGTGTTCCCGGAGTGCTCCCGCTCTCCTCCCGCTCTACCCCCCGCCCAGGACCACGATTGGGGACTGGGGACTCCATATCTGATCCCCGATCCCCGGCCCCCGGGTTGGATATACTTCTTCCCGTGGAGTTGGATGCCGCGCTGCGGGACCTTCCGGGCTGGACGTTCACCGGAACGGCGCTTCGCAAGGAGTTCGTCTTCGACGGATTTCCCGATGCCGTGGCGTTCGTGACCCGGCTGGTGCCGGGGGCCGAGGCCGCCGATCATCACCCCGACGTCACGATCAATTTCCGGCGCGTGACCGTCGAGTACACGACACACAGTGAAGGGCGCGTGACCGAGAAAGACCTTGCGGGCGCGCGGATGGCCGATCGATGCGCCTGAAGAAGTACTACACGACGCGCGAGGTCATCACGCTGACCGGTCTCACGGCGGATCAGCTCAAGTGGTGGGAGCGCCAGCGGCTCATCCAGCCCGCCGTCGCCGCGCACCGCACCGAGGCCGGCGGCTTCACCGAGCGCCGGTATACGCCGGTGGACCTGCTGGAGATCATGGTCCTGGCCGATCTGCGCCACCGGGGGTTTTCGATTTCCGAGCTGCGAGACCTGCTCGACACGCTCCGCGAGTACTTCCAGGTACGTCTGTTCGAGGCGGCCGGCGACGACGGTCCGGTGACGCTGCTGACCGACGGCCGCGAGGTCTACATCCGCACCCACGACGGCCGGTTCTTCAATCTGCTCAAGGATCCGACGCAGCCGCTGCTGGTCATCGGCGGCGAGGATCGCCTGAAGGTGCTGAGTTCACACGCCCGCCCCAGACGGAAAGCAAAGTCGAAGACGCTCGCGAAACCCGCCTGAACCTGAGCCATCCGGGGTGCCGATCCGACACGGGGTTGTTACCATACGCGGATGGAGGCACCTCAGATGCTGAATACCATCTTTGGCAGCGACTTTCGGTGGGCGACGGCGGCCGCTGCCTTCGGCGTCGTGCTGGCGATCGCCTGGCTGGCCGCGCACCTCGCCGCCCGCGTGGCCCGCCTGCTGCTTCTCACGCTGTCGGGCGAGAAGGACGCCGCATCGTTCAGGGCCCCAATCGTTCGACGGCCGATCCGTGTGATCTGGGGGGTCGTCTTTCTCCTCGTCGCCGCCGCGCTTACCGGGCCGGCCCTCGACATGGCGGGTGCCCGGATCGAGGGCGGGTTGCGCCTGAAGACGCTGGAGGGCTGGCTCCTGAGGTCGGGCATGCACGTGGCGTTCGTGGTGCTCCTGGCCTACGGCCTCATGCGCATCGTCGGCACGGTGGTCACCCGGTTCGAAGAGCAACTGAGCCGGGAGGAGGGGCCCCAGGGGATCGAACGCGCGAAGCGGGCCCGGACGCTTGGCAAGCTGATCCGCAACGTCGTCAATACCGCGGTGACGGTCGTGGCGACGCTCATGGTGCTCCACGAGTTCGGCATCAACATCATGCCCGTGCTGACCGGCGCCGGGATCGCGGGTCTCGCCGTGGGCTTCGGCGCCCAGACGCTCGTCCGCGACATCATCAGCGGGTTCTTTCTGATTTTCGAGGATCAGATCCGGGTCGGCGACGTCGCGAACATCAACGGCACGGGCGGGCTCGTCGAGGCTATCACCCTGCGGACGATCGTCTTGCGTGACGTGTCGGGCACCGTTCACATCTTCCCGAACGGATCCGTGCAGCAGATGTCCAATCTGACGAAGGACTTCTCCTACTACGTGCTGGACATGGGCGTGGCCTACAAAGAAGACACGGATCGGGTCGTCGAGGTGATGAAGGCCGTCTCCGCGGAACTGCGGGCCGATCCCGCGTTCGGGCCGAACATGCTCGAACCCATCGAGATCATGGGCGTCGACGCCTTCCAGGACTCGCAGGTGACCATCAAGGCCAGGCTGAAGACCGTGCCCCTCAAGCAGTGGGAAGTGGGCCGCGAGTACCGACGGCGCATCAAGAAGGCGTTCGACGCCCAGGGGATCGAGATTCCGTTCCCGCACGTGTCCGTCTACTTCGGCGAGGCGAGCCGGCCGTTTGCGCTCCAGCCGGCCGGCGGGAGCGGGGGGACCGGCCCGCAGTCCTCCTGAGCGCGGAATCCGCGGTAGAATGCGACGCCCCCGGGAGACGCAGGATATGCAGCAGAGACTCGTCATCCTGTGCGCCGCGCTGGCGCTGGGATCCTTGCCCTCGTCGGCCCAGCAGGCGCCGGCGACCGACCCGATCGTGGCAAAGGCGATGGCCATCCACGAACGGATCATCACGCTCGACACGCACGTGGACATTGCGGGGGCGAACTACGCGACGCCGTCTCTCGATCCGGGCGCGCCGGACTCGCCGCTGAAGTGCGACCTCACCAAGATGGAGAAGGGCAAGCTCGACGGCGCGTTCCTGGCCGTGTACGTGGGGCAGGGGCCGCTCGACGAGGCGGGATTTGCGCGGGCGCACGGGCAGGCGCTGGAGAAATTCGAGGCGCTGAAGCGGCTGACGCAGCAGATGTATCCGGATCGGAGCGTCTTCGCCACGTCGCCGGACGAGGTCGAGCGTTTCGTCAAGACCGGCAAGCGGATCATCATGACGGGCGTCGAGAACGGCTACCCGGTCGGGATGGATCTCGCCAACGTCAAGAAGTTCTACGATCTGGGCGCGCGATACATCTCGCTGACGCACAGCGGCAACAACCAGATTGGCGATTCGTCCAGCGCCCGGGAGCCCCTGCACAACGGCCTCTCGGACTTCGGCAAGCAGGTCGTCACCGAGATGAACCGACTCGGCATGATGATCGACGTCTCGCACATCGCGGAGAAGTCGTACTGGGACATCCTGGCGATCACCAGGGCGCCGATCATCGCGTCACACTCCGGCTGCCGGGCGATTGCGGATTCGGACCGGAACCTGACCGACGACCAGTTGCGTGCGCTGGCGAAGAACGGCGGCGTGATTCAGATCGTCGCACTGGCCAGCTATCTCAAGGCTCCCGATCCCGCGCGAACCGCGGCCATGGCAAAGCTCCGTGAGGAGCTCGGTCTGCCGGCGCGCGGCGGACGAGGCGGCGCTCCCGGTGCCGGCGGGGGACGAGGCACGGCCCCGCCCATGACGGAGGAGCAGCGAGCCGCGCAGCAGAAGGCCATGGAGCAGTACCGGGAGCGGATGAAGGAGATCGACGCCAAGTATCCGGGCGCGACGCTCAAGGACTTCGTGGACCACATCGATTACGCGGTGAAGATCGCGGGCATCGATCACGTCGGCATCGGCACGGACTTCGACGGCGGCGGCGGCATTCCCGGCTTCAACGACGACACGGAAGCGCCGAACGTCACCATCGAGCTCGTGCGCCGCGGATACACCGAGGAGCAGATCGCGAAGATCTGGGGCGGCAACCTCCTGCGCGTCTGGCGCGAGGTGGAGAAGGCGGCGGCGCGGTAGCGGACGCCTACAGCGCCTTGATAACGAGGAACCCGCCGATCAGGAGCACCAGGAACAGGAACGCGAACAGGTCGAAGCGCTTCTCGATCGTCCGCCGCACGGGCGGACCGAACACGCGCAGGATGGCCGCGACCAGGAAGAAGCGCGCGCCGCGGCCGAGGATCGAGACCAGGATGAAGGGCCAGAACGCCATGTGCGTGGCCCCGGCGGCGATCGTGGCGACCTTGTAAGGGATGGGGGTGAAGGCCGCACCGGCGAGGAACCAGATCCCCCACGTCCCGTTGTAGAGATCGACGACGCGGTCCCAGTACTTCTGCGCCTGGTAGAAGTCGACGATGCCCTGGCCGAGGGTGGCCATGAAGGCGTAGCCGATGGCGTAGCCCAGCATGGCGCCGGTGACCGACCCGACCGTGCACAGCGCCGCCGCGTGCCACCAGCGCGCGGGCGCGGCGGCGACAATCGCGATCAGCAGGACGTCGGGCGGGATCGGGAAGAACGACGATTCCGCGAAGGCGATGACGAGCAGCGCCACCAGGCTCTGGGGCGTGTCGGCCCAGTGCATGGTCCAGTCGTAGCTCCGGCGGAGCCAGCGTCGGGGGGCGTTCAGCGTGGACACGAGCGTCGACATAGACCTTCCAGCCTAGCACGTGCCAGCCGCTGCCGGGCGACCGCTCCCCTCCGAGGCTGTGCAGTCACGATCGCAGTCCCGCTCGCGCTCGCCGGCAAAACGCACCTCCCGGGGGAATCGCCCTGCTGCCTTGCGCGGGGACCCCCAGCCCCGCGCGCGTCGCCCCCCTCCCGGTGCGTTTTGCAGACATGTCGCCGTCGGCTCGGCTCAAGGGACTGCTCTGTGACAGCACAGCCCCGGCTCGCTGGCACGTATCGCCCGCAGCGCCGGCGCTGATGGGCCCACCCGATCCCTGGTCCCTGGCCCCTGATCCCCGCTCTTCCCTGTCGCCCATCGCCTAGTCCCCCGGAACCGTAATGCCTTGCGTTAGTCCCGGAGCGCGGCGCCCGGATCGCAAGGCGCGAGGCGCGAGAATATTGGCCCATATTTGAGCGTTGAGCCACGCCGCGAGGCGGGATGCAGCGTCGGTCGAATGCAGACAGACTTGCACCACGGGCTGCTATGGCCTGATCCCTGTTCTGTGCTATAACGCGCGCGCCGGGGTTATCCCGCCAGTCTCGAGGAGGTACCCGCCGTATGACCGCGAAGCTCGCGCGTCGCATCCCGACCATCGCTCTCGTCACGCTCGCCATGCTGGTGCTGGCCGTGGCGTTCCTGCCAGCCCAGTCGTCCAAGCCGGCGACGGCACAGAAGCTGGACGAGGAATATACCAGGCTGATCAAAGAGTACACGCAGGACCCGCGCATCAGCACCGAACTGGTCGATCACATGCCGGCCAGCGACACGATTCCGTCGCCCCTCAAGTTCTTCGGCCGCATCCCCGGCACGCCCGGCGAGCTGACCTACGCCAAGGACATCCAGCGCTACTACGAGGCGCTGGCGAAGGCCTCCCCGCGCTTCAAGTTCTGGACCATCGGCAAGTCCGAGGAAGGGCGCGACATGGTCCTCCTGGCGGTGGCCGATGAGGCGACGATCAAGGCGCTCGACACGCACAAGGCGAACCTCGCCGCCCTGACCGACCCCCGCAAGACCACGGAGGAGCAGGCGCGCCGGCTGATCCAGACGACGAAGCCCATCTACTGGGTGACGGCAGGCATGCACTCCGGCGAGACCGGTGGGCCCGAAATGCTCATCGAGCTACCTTACCGCCTCGCCGTTGAGGAGACGCCCTTCATCCGGAACATCCGGAACAACGTGATCGTGCTCATCACACCGGTCCTCGAGGTCGACGGCAAGGAAAAGCACGTCGACACCTACTACTACGGCAAGAAGACCGGCAAGCAGCGGCCGCCGCTCGTGTACTGGGGCCAGTACGTCGCGCACGACAACAACCGCGACGCGATGGGGCAGATGCTGAAGCTCACGCAGAACGTGAACCGCACCTTCCTCGAGTGGCACCCGACGATCCTGCACGACCTGCACGAGGCGTCAAACTACCTCTACGCGTCGACCGGCACGGGTCCCTACAACGAGGCCCTCGACGCCATCACCATCGACGAGTGGTGGCTGATCGCCAAGAACGAAGTGATGGAGATGACGAAGCGCGGCGTCCCGGGCGTCTGGACCTACGGCTTCTACGACGGCTGGGTCCCGAACTACATGTTCTTCGTCGCCCACTCGAAGAACTCCACCGGGCGCTTCTACGAGGTGCAGAGCTACGGCCCGGACCTCAATCCCAACCTCCGCATGGGCGCGAACGCCACCACCCGGGAGTGGTACAAGGCCAACCCGCCGCTGCCGGTCATCAAGTGGGGCCCGCGCAACAACACCAACATCCAGCAGTCCGCGCTGCTCTTCGCCCTCAGCTACGTGGCGAAGAACCGCGAGATGTTCGTCGAGAACTACTGGCTCAAGAACAAGCGCGCCGTGGACAAGGGCAAGAGCCAGGCCCCGTACGCCTGGGTCATCCCGGCCGCCCAGCGCCGGAAGGCCGACGCCGCCGACATGATCAACGCGCTCAGGCGCCAGGGGCTCGAGTTCCATCGGGCCAACGCCGCCTTCAAGGCCGGCACGATCAGCGTGGCCGCGGGCGACTTCATCGTCCGGGCCGACCAGCCCTACCGGACGATGGCCGACATGTACTTCAGCCTGCAGAACTACGCGCCGGGGAACCCGCGGCCGTACGACGACACCGGCTGGACGATGCAGTACATGCGGAACGTGAAGCTGACGGCCGTCGACGACAAGGGCGTCCTCGAGCAGGCGATGACGCCGGTGACCGCGGACGTGACCGCGCCTGGCGGGATCGAGGGCACGGGCGCCTTCATCGTCGTCGACCACACGAGCGACAACAACCTGGTCACGTTCCGATTCAAGCACGCCGACGTGAAGATGCAGGCCGCGGAGGACGATTTCGAGTACGCCGGGCGCAAGTTCCGCGCTGGCGCGTTCATCGTCGCGGGGGCCGACCGGGCGAAGATCGAGCCGACGTTGACGGAGCTGGGGCTGTCCGCCTGGGCCGGGGCCGCTGCGCCGACGGTGAAGACCCACGACCTCGACGTGCCGAGGATCGGCTACGTGCACTCGTGGTCGAACACCCAGAACGAGGGGTGGGTGCGCGGGGCCTTCGATCGCTACGGCGTGCCCTACACTTACTTCGGCGATATCAAGCTGCGAGAGGGCAACCTCCGGTCGAAGTACGACGTCATTGTCTTTCCGCACGTCGGCGGCAACGCCGAGTCGGTGGTGAACGGCATCCCGCGGACCGGACCCGATCCCGTGCCGTACAAGAAGAGCGAACTCACGCCGAATCTCGGCGTGCTGGACCAGGCCGACGACATCCGCGGCGGGATGGGCTTCGAAGGCCTGATGAACCTGTACCAGTTCGTCAATGACGGCGGTCTGCTGATCCTGGAGGGCGCGAACGCCACGCTGTTCCCCGAATACAAGCTCACGAGCGGGGTGAACGTGGAAAGCCCCGAGGATCTGTTCGTCCGCGGGTCCGTGATGCGCGGCCTCATCGCCGACGCGAAGAGCCCGATCGTGTACGGGTTCGAAGGGACGCAGCTGCCCGTGTACTTCAGCCAGGCGCCGGTGCTCTCCGTCGGCGGCGGCGGCGGTGGGCGCGGCGGCGGGCGCGGCGGCGCCCAGATTCCCGGGGTCGGGATGAACGTGTCGCCCAACTCGGTCTCCACGCAGCGCCTGTCGCCGTGGGAGCCCGACAAGGGCGGAGCCGCCGAAGCCGCAGAGCAGACGGCCGGCGGGCGCGGCGGCGGGCGAGGGGCCGCCGGCTTCGGCGGGATGGCGCCGGGATCGGGCGCGCGCGTGATCCTGCGGTTCCCGACCAACCCCGACGAGATGCTGCTCTCCGGCGTCCTGGTGGGAGGCGAGAACCTTGCCGGCCGTGCGCAGGTCATCGACTCGACCATCGGCAAGGGCCACGTGGTGATGTTCGCCATCCGGCCGTACTGGCGTTCGCAGACGCAGGGGACCTACCCGCTCGGGTTCAACGCGATTCTCAACTGGAACGATCTGGGGGCGGGGCGGTAGGGACAGGAGTCAGGAGTCAGGAGACGAAGGACGGAAGACAGAAGACAGAAGACAGAAGACGGAAGACACGAACAGAGGCGGGGACTGTCGACGCGGTTTCACGACCGCGCGGGTGGCACCGGACGGGCGCCCGCCGCGGCGGAAGGCCCTCCGCCGTGGTCATGTTTGTGGGTTTGAGCAGCGGTGGGCTGTCCGGTGACAGGACCCGCACAGGTCATTGAAGCGACCTGCAGATAGTCGGTCGTAGACAGCAGAAGGCAGACGCGGCTCTGCCGAGGTCGGTCGGAGAGGACAAGGGGGCGCCCCCGAGGGCGCCCTTTGTCTTGCATGGCGGGCGGGCGCGGGCGCAGAATACCCACGAGTACCGGAGGAGTGTCTATGCGGGCCCGTGCGTTGCTCGTGGTGTCTGCGGGAGTTGCGGCCGTTCTTGTCGTTCCACCCGGAATCGCGGTGGGATCGGCCGGACAGTCGAAGAACAGTCCGATCGATCTCGTCCAGATGTCGTGCACCGTGCCGGGCAAGGTCAAGGCCGGGCAGAAGTTTCGTGTGCTGGACCAGGTCGAGAACGCCGGGTCCGAGTTCGCCGTCGAGAGCGTCACGTACTTCTACCTGTCGGGGAACGACCGAATTGACACCGACGACATCGTGATTGCGGGCCGCCGGGTCCCAAGGCTGGATCCCGGCCAGCAGAGCTCCTATCCGACGCTGGTCCTGATGCCGGCAGCCGTCCCTCCGGGTGACTACTACGTGATCGCCAAGGCCAATGCCGACAACCGCCTCGAAGAGCGGTACATCGACAACAACACCGTCGCCACGAAGATCACCGTCGAGGCGCCGGACAAGAAGTAGCAGTCCTCGGAGCGTCCGCATGTTCGACTCCCGACTCCCGATTCCCGATTCCCGCCGATCTGTCGTCCTCGTCCTGTGCGTACTCGCCGTGTCCGTCGTCGCGCTGACCGGCGACGAGGGCATGTGGACGTTCGACAACCCCCCGCGTGCGCTGATCAAGGAGAAGTACGGGTTCGATCTGACGGATCCGTGGCTCGAGCACCTGCGGCTGGCGTCCGCACGGCTCGGAGACGGCGGGTCGGGATCCTTCGTGTCACCAGACGGGTTGATCTTCACGAATCAGCACGTCGGCCGCGGGCAGGTCTCGAAGCTCTCGACACCCGATCGCAATTTCGTCCGCGACGGTTTCTACGCGGCGACGCGGGACCAGGAACTGAAGTGCCCGGATCTGGAAGTCAACATCCTGATGTCGTACGCCGACGTCACGATGCGGGTTCAGGGCGCCGTGAAACCCGGCGCGTCGGACGAGGACGCCAACAACCAGCGGAAGGCGGAGATCTCGGCCATCACGCAGGAGTGCGTGGCCGAAACGGGTCTCAAGTGCGACGTGGTCACGCTTTACAGCGGAGGCGAGTACTGGCTCTACCGCAACAAGCGGTACACGGACATCCGCCTCGTGTTCGCTCCGGAGGAACAGATTGCGTACTTCGGCGGCGACTACGACAACTTCACGTACCCGCGGTGGAATTTCGACATCACGTTCTTCCGCGCCTACGAGAACGACCAGCCGGCCCGCCCGCCCAGCCACCTGACGTGGTCGAAGGCCGGCGCAGCGGAGGGCGAGCTGATCTTCGTGTCCGGCTACCCCGGATCGACAGCGCGTCTGCTCACCGTGGCCCAGCTCGCCTACCAGCGTGACGTCGGCAACCCCCTCCAGATGGAGGTCTGGAAGTCGCGTGCGGCAGCCCTCGAGCGGTACGCCGCCCGAGGCCCAGAGGAGGCACGACGTGCGTCTCCCACGCGTCTGAGCCTGTCGAACTCACTCAAGCGGGGGATCGGCCAGCAGGACGGCCTGTCGAATCCGCGGATCTTCGCCAGGAAGGAGCGCGACGAGGCGGACCTGCGGGCGAAGGTCGCCGCGAACCCGGACTGGAAGGCCAGGTACGCCTCAGCGTGGGACGAGGTGGCCGCGGCGTACGCAGGGCTGCCAGCCTACGCCAAGCGGCTGGCGTACTCGACGTTCACGCCGATCCGCCTGGCGAACTTGGCGTCCACGCTGGTTCGCTACGCGGAGGAAGTGCCCAAGCCCAGCGCTCAGCGCTATGCCGAGTTCGCGGACGCGCGCCTCGACGGTGTGAAGTTCACGCTCGCCTCAGCGGCGCCGGTGTACCTCGACATGGAGGAAGCGCAGCTCGCCGGCTGGCTGGATGACGCATTGAAGGCGCTCGGTCCCGATGACGCGTTCATCAAGGCCGCCCTCGGCGGCCGGACCGCGGCGGTCGTCGCGCGCGAGGCGATCGGCGGGACAAAGCTGGCCGATCCAGCCGTCCGGCGCGCGCTCGTGGAGAGCGGACCTGCCGCCATCGGCGCCTCGACCGATCCGCTGCTGGAGCTGGCGCGGCGCGTGGAGCCGGTGATCCGCGAACTTCGGACGTGGCAGGAGCGGACCATCCTGAGCGTCGAAGCTGCTGCCGGCGAACGCATTGCCCGCGCGCGCTTCGCGGTCTACGGCAAGAGCGTGTACCCCGACGCCAACTTCAACCTGCGTCTGGAGTACGGCACCGTCCTGGGGTACGAGGAGGATACGACGCTCGTGCCGTACAAGACGACCTTCCACGGCCTGTACGAACGGGCCGCAAGCTTCAACGAGAAGCCGCCGTTCAATCTGCCGGCACGCTGGCGGGACGGCAAGAGCAGGTTGGACCTGTCGACGCCGTTCAACTTCGTCTACACGGCTGACACCATCGGCGGGAACTCGGGAAGCCCGGTCGTGAACCGCGCCGGCGAGATCGTCGGCATCAACTTCGACAGCAACCTTCAGAAGCTGCCGAACCGCTACCTCTACGTCGATGATGCCGAGGGCTCAAGGGCCGTCGGCGTTCATTCGGCCGCCGTAATCGAAGGACTGCGCAAACTCTACGGGGCCGAAGCGCTGGTCAGAGAGCTGACCGCCGGCAAGTAGCATGGGAGACCGGGGCCCGGGATCCGGGATCCGGGAAGCGGAGATGCCTGACACCGAAGCCGCGCCGCGTTCGATCAAGGGCATGCAACTGCAATGCCCCGTCTGCCGCCACACGCAGTTCTACGCACGTGAGTACCTGCTGAACACGCGCTTGGCGACGTTCTTCAACATCGATTGGGCGAACCGGGCAGCATCGGCATACATCTGCGAACGCTGCGCCCACATCCTGTGGTTCAAGGGCGATCCGGAGGCGGAGAACTGAGGACCGGGATCGGGGACCGGGGACCGGGGGCCAGTTCCGCCGGTGATCAGAGGACTGGGGCGCGGTGGGTGGCACCGGGGACATCCCCAACCGGCCCCCGATCCCCGATCCCCGGTCCCGGTCTTTGATACACTTGATCCCATGAACACTCAACTTTTGAAGGGTCTGAACGAGCACCTCAAGCTCGAGTTCCGCGCTGCGCACGAATACCTGGCCATGTCGGTCTGGCTGTCGTCGAACGACCTGCCCGGGTTCGCGCAGTGGATGAAGAAACAGTCCGGTGACGAACTGACCCACGCTCAGCGCATCATCGACCACCTCATCGAACGCGAACAGAAGGTCGCGCTGCCGGCCGTGGCCGCGCCGCCGATGACCTGGAAGAGCGCCGAGGCGCTCTGCGCCCACGTCCTGAAGAACGAGCAGGCCGTCACGGCGTCCATCAACAACCTCTACTCGATGGCCGACAAGACCAAGGATCGGCCCGCGCAGATCATGCTGCAGTGGTTCGTGTCGGAGCAGATGGAAGAAGAGGCAGCCGCCCGCGCGGTCCTCGGTCGCATCCGCGTGGCCGGCGGATCTGGCCTCGCGCTGCTCATGATCGACCAGGAACTCGGGAGCGGCAAGGTCCCCGGCATGCCGGAGGAGCCTGCGGGTCAGGGCACCTAGAGGCGCAGCCTCGCCAGGCGGTCGCGCCAGAGACCGGCCGCGCGCCCCGCGGCGGTCGGTCTGCCCACACGCTCCGCGCCGAGGAGCGTTGAGCAACGCCGCGAGACGGGATGCCCCGCCCGGACATTCGGCGACAGGCTACTGTTATGGGACACTAGGGCTGGCGCATCTCGTACAGTACGACCAGGTGCCCGTCGTAATCCTCGAAACCCTGCTCGATGAAGGTTGCCCCCTCCGGCGTCTTCGACGTCGTGGCCGGCACCACGTGCAGGCCCGCCGCCTTCAGCTTCGCGGTAATACCCTCGATCCCCTTGACCTCGATGACGATGGCCGAACGATGGGGCGTCGTTTTCGGCGGAAGCGGGGTGCCGGTCAACTCCGTCAGCGCCAGGATCCGCACGTCCTCGTCGGTGTTGAGCGTGGCCATGCGCAGTTTTCCGGTCTTCGGGAAGCCGAACACGGGATACGAATACGAGGTCGCTGACGATTCACTGATCGCGAAGACCTTGAATCCGAGTATGTCGCGGTAGATCTTCAGGGCGCGATCGAGATCGGTAACGACGAGATTCGGACGCTTGATCTGGACCGCGCCTTCCTGCGGTGTGGCTGGCGCCTGTGCGACGGCCAGGAGCGCGACGGTTCCGAACGCGACGATGAGGACGGCAGCGGCCACCAGGCGGGCAGTGCGAACAGACATGAGGATCCTCCTGGGGGCGCGGGAGGGATTATACCGGGCATCCGGCCCCGCGGGGGACCTCAGGCCGGCGGCAGCCGATCCGGGGGGATCCCCAGCGCGAGCGCGATCTCGCGCAGCTTGGCCTGCACCAGTTCCTGGTTCCGCGGGCCCATTCGCGCCATCTGTTTCTGCGCGTCCGACAGCGTTTCGAAGCGCTCTTCGTCGTACCGGTACGACAGGACAGCCTCGCGCAGACCGGTGTCCGAGGGAATCCTCGGCGTCTTCAACAGGTGCACGATCGCGCGCTCGACGCCGGCGTCGATGTCCCCCTCGGGGTGGCCCAGCTCGCGGTACGCGTCGGCGATTTTCGGCTTGAGCGAGGCGTACAGCTGCGCCAGCGCCTGGGCGTCCAGCAACGCGACCGTATCGGCCAGGCTGTCGTAGCGCTGGTACGACCGCGGATCGACCTGCACGAGCGCCCCGCTGGTCGTGACGCGGAACGCATCCCTGGGCGCCAGCGCCCGCAGGTGTCGCGCAGGCGTCTTGCCATCGGCGACGTTGTCGATACAAACGGCGAAGTTGCGGATGAGACCGTCGGTGGCCAGCCACGTGGCGATCTCCGGCCTCGACGACAACTGGCGCAGCATCTCGCGGACGAGGGAGTCCGTCAGGTCGAGCGGCGGCAGATCCATCGGCTCGACCGCCGGTCCGAGTGGCGCTCTGGCCTCGGGCGGCGCGGACACCGCCGCCGCCGGCTCGGGTTGCCTGGCAGACTCCTGCGCGGGCATCCGCCAGTACCACACACCAGCCGCCGCGAGGGCGACGACCGCCGCGATGCCAGCGACCCAGGGCCAGATGCTGCGCGGCTCCGGCGGTGGCTCGTACCCCGAACCCAATGGCTCGGGCATGGGATCGAGCTGCAGGTCGTCCTGGTCCATGTCTGGCATGAGGCACCTCCAGTACTTCTGACGACGAGCACGCCGACACGGCCGAGCGCACGGGTGAGGCTGCGGCACGCGCACCTGATGGTACCACGCGGCCGAGCCGCAGGCTGCGGCCGGAGCGGCCAGCGGGGTCGCCTTCTGGCTTCATCCCCGCGAAAGCAGGAATCCAGGGCTGGATTCCTGGTTCCGCTCCGCCCCACGGCTTCGCTCGGGGCAGCCCTGAGCGACGTCGCCCCTCGGCCAGGCTCGGGACGCCCCTGAGTGTGTCGGAGGGTCGAAGGGCGCGGCTCCGGACTGACGCGATGAGCGAGGGTCAGCGCCCCGCGGCGGAGATGCGCTCGTCGAGCCGGGCGATCTCGCGAGGAAACAGAGGGTTCGCGGGGAACTCCGCCCGCAGCTCCTCGAGCAGGGCCCGGGCGGTGGTCAGCCGCTTCTCGCGGATGTGAAGGACCGCAAGAAGAACCTTGGCGTACGGGCCGTAGTACGCGCCCTTGTCCACGACGATCTGCAGGTGTTCCCGGGCCTTGTCCTTGCCGCTGCGCAGGCCGCGGAAGCGGGCGAGCATCCGGTAGAAGGGATTCAGGTTCGACACGGCGTACTCGATGGAGCCCAGCGTCAGGTACGCGTCGTAGATTGGCGGGTCGAGCGCGATCATGCGCTCGGCGAGCGACTGGGTCTCCTTCGTGAGCGTGCCTCCCCGGATGTACCGCTTCTCGATGATGGCCGTGTACTGGGCTTCGCTGCCGATGCCCATGGTCATGGCGAACGACGCGCGACGATCGCGTGGATTCGAGGCGAACCGACGCGTGACCAGGCGGCGCACCTCGGCCGTGCTGGCGAGGATCTTCTCGCGGACGGCCGGATCGGGTTTCAGCCGGGCTTTGTCGGTCAGGCTGTCGTCGTTTTCGAAGAAGTTGAACTCCAGGATCTTCAACCGGTCGTACTCGGCGAACAGCACGGCCGCGGCTCGGGCCGCGTGCCCGAGCGGATCTGAAGGATCGGACGCGAGATGCTCGTCCAGGATCCGGTTGGCCCGCGCGAAGTCGATGTTGTACATCGCGGAGAGGGCACGGCTGATGGTGGGATCCGGCTCGACCTCGCTGCCTCGGAACCCCGGCGCGGCGGCCGCCGCGCCCTGAACCGCGAGGGCAGCGGCGGTGACGAGCGCCGCGACCGTCAAGGCCGCGACCACTCTTCGCATTCGAAACAGATCACCGACCATTAGCCACGTCCCTCATCGTCCAGCCGATCCTATCTGTGACCCTCGGTCCAGGCGTGTCACCACCGGCCCTGTCGTCGCCCGTCCCAGGCGTCTGTGCCGTGCAGCACCGGGATTGGTTGGGCCTGAGCTGAAACACGAATGGGGACTGGGGACCTCCAGAACTGATCCCCGGTCCCAGGTCCCCGGTCCCCGATCCCGACCCGGATCACCGTCCTGTCCACTGCGGCCGCGGGCCGCCCTACCGAGGACGACGAATGGGGACTGGGGACATCCACAACCGATCCCCGATCCCCGGTCCCAGGTCCCCCGATTCGAGCAGATCGATCCAGCGCAAGTACCCGAGATACTCCAGCGCCGGCTCGCCGATGGGCGCGCCCGGCGGGACGAACGGCGCGCCCGCCGGCTGCGCGGCCTGCGCCGGCCGCTCGATGAACCGCTTGACGTCGCGGGCGAGGAGGAGGGCATGGGCGGACTCGGCCGTGTCTGGCGACTGGAGTTTCCCGAGCTCCGCCGCCTTGCGCTCGAGCTTCAGCGACGCGATGGCCCGCACCTGCGGCATCGCGGCAGAGCCGGCCAGTTGCATCAACTGCTCGATCGCGACGCGCTCGACGGCTCTCGAAATCTCCGCCTCGTACGGATTCGCGGGTGTCGCGTCGAATGCCGCGCCGAGGACGGCGTCGATGACTGCCTCGAGGCCGGGCAGAGACGGATCGACGGCGTGCTGCTCAACCATCCTCGCCGCGCGCTCGCTTTCGAGGATGTTCGAAACGGTGTGGTACGCGGCCACCATCGCCGGCGTGATGACGTCGAAGGTGTCGCCGGTGTAGCGCGGGAACAGCTCCCGGGTCCGCCCGTACCCTGACGGACGTGGCGGGAGCTTCTTCAGCACCACCTCGGGCAGCGTCAGGACGGACGGTTGAATCGTGGCGAGCAGGGCCTTCAGCGCCGCCTGCTGCTCTCCCGCGGGCACCCACTTGAAAGGCTCGCGGCCGTCACCGCGCATGGCATAGACGTAGTGCTGCCCCCCGAGCGCGGACGCCGCGGCCTCCACCTGGTACCGATGGTGGAGATACAGCGGCAGCAGCACCTCCTCCATCGTCGCCATCGGTTCGTTGAGTTTGATGCTCTGCTCGCCAAACCGCGACAGCGCGACCCGGCGCACCTCCATCATCCGGTCGAGCTCGGCTGCCGGATCGGTGCCGTTCGACCACTGGTCCACGCGGGGGTTCGCCGCGGTGTCCTGGTTGGTCAGATAGATCAGGTCCTTCGCCCACGCCGCGTCGATGATGGACGCGAGCGCCTTCGGCTCGTCCGTCCCCGGCGGGAAGTCCTGGTAGCCCCACTCGATCCACACCTTGTCCCAGGCGCCCATGCCGACGGCGTACACCTGGGACGTGTCGAAGGTGCCGTCAGGCTTGAGCGTGACGAGCGGGTGCGGGTAATCCATCACGGAGATCCGCCCGGCAGTGCTGTCGTAATACTGATGTCCGAGGCCGAGCGTGTGGCCGATCTCGTGGGCCGAGAGCTGGCGGATACGGGCGAGGGCCCATTCACGAAGCGCGGGCGGTGCCTCCGTCCCGCTCGTATAGGGCGAGAGGATGCCTTCCGCGAGCATGTAGTCCTGCCGCACCCGCAGCGAACCGAGCGTCACCACGCCCTTGATGATCTCGCCGGTCCGCGGGTCGGTGACGGATCCGCCCGTGCTCCACCCGCGCGTCGACCGGTGCACCCAGTTGATGACGTTGTAGCGGATGTCGAGCGGGCTGACGCCCTCGGGCAACAGCTCGACGCGGAACGCATTGCGGTAACCGGCCGCCTCGAACGCCTGATTCCACCAGCGGGCGCCTTCCAGCAGGGCCGAGCGCATCGGCTCCGGCGCGCCTGGATCGAGGTAGTAGACGATCGGCTTCACCGGGTCGCTGACCTTCGCCTTCGGATCGACCTTCTGCAGGCGATGGCGGCGGATGAACCGGGTCGTCATCGATGAGCCGAGCGGTGCCGAGTAATCCTGGTACTCGACCGCGCCGAACCCGGAACGCGGATCCCACGCGCGCGTCTTGTAGTTCCCGTCCGGCAGCTCCACGAACGAGTGATGCAGGCGGATGCTGGCCGCCTCGCCGCTGGCCGCCACCGCGTTGACGCCCTCGAAGAAGCCGCCGTCGCCGCCGCGCCCGCCGGCTGCGGTTCCGGGCTGCTGCGTGAACGTCAGCTCGGCCTCCATCTCGGTGTTCTTAGGGAAGTTCTGCGTCAGCGGCAGGTGGATGGAACTACGAGATGGGTCGAGGCGGTAGCTGCCCGGACGCAGCCTGGCGGCCACGTTCGACACGTCCCGGATCAGGAACTCCGTCATGTCGACGAGGACGCGATCGCCGGACTCGGCCGCCGCCTGGAACGACCACAGCACCGACCGCGCGAAGGCGTCGCGAACGGCCCGCACCTCGGCGGCGTGCTCGCTCGTGGCCCGAAAGCGATAGTTCGGCTGGACGACGAGGATCTTCGGACCGATGCGTTCGAAGAAGACGATGCGGGAGCCGGCCAGGGCGCCCCGGTCGATGCCGATGTCGTTCGACCCGAGGCCGGCGCCGTACCCGGTACTGTGGAGCACCTCGGTGTTGAACCGCGAGATTTCCATCCAGAGCTGACCGGCACGGGCGTCCCAGTAGAGCGGAAGGAACCCGTCCATCTTCTGCATGCCGGCCGTCCGCTCCTCGATGGTCGGCAACGGTGCAGCGTCGCCGCGGCGGGCGGCGGGCTGCGCGAACGCGGCGGATGCCACAGTGGCGATGAGGGCGAGAGTGAGTGCGGCCGTCCAGCGCCTGGCGCCTGTGAACATGGGTCCTCCTCGAACCTGAGCGAGATGCAGTCCGGGCAGTCTATCACCAGTCACCCGGCGCGGCGGCAGCGCGGGATAGGAGTAAAATGCGAGCGCTCCCGCCCCGGCGCCGCGGGTGACGCATCCGGCGCGTGCGAGGCCGATCCCATGCGTGTCCGTTCGCTCGTCCCTGCGATCTTCGTGTGCGCCGCGGCCGCACTGGCCGCCCAGGTCGCTGTGCCGGAAGGAAGCCCGGCCGAGCACGACATCAGGCCAGGCCCTGGCGTCACAGCGACGCGTCTGCTCTCGGAGTGGGCCCCGGCGCTGGCCCGTACGCCCGGCGATACGAAGGTCTACGTGCTCGACGGCGGCGAACCGGGAGCCACCGTGTTCGTGGCAGGCGGCACGCACGGCAACGAGATCGCGGGCATCATGGCGGCCATCGTCCTGGTGGAGCGCGCGCGCGTGCGGCAGGGGCGACTCATCGTCGTGCCGCACGCCAACAACTCGGCGATCACCGACGTGGATCCGGAGCGGCCCGGCCCTGAATTCATCACGCTGATCACCTCGGCGGGCGAGCGCCGGTTCCGCTACGGATCGCGGCGCACGAAGGCCGCGCATCAGGGAGAAGCGGATCCCGCGAAGTACCGCCACCCGAAGTCCGACGAAGAACTCCCGGGGACGGAGGCCCGCAACCTGAACCGGTCGTACCCGGGCGTCGCCGGCGGCAACCTCACGCAGCGGATGGCGCACGGCATCCTGCAAGTGATTTTGAGGGAACACGTGTCCCTGGCCTTCGATTTCCACGAGGCGGGCCCTGAATCGCGCCTGGCCTGGATGATCGTCGCCAATCCGAAGAACATCGATACGGCGGCGGCAGCGGTCCTCGATCTCGAGATGCAGGGCCTGTCCATGAAGCTCGAGCCCTCGTCGGACACGTTCAGAGGCCTGTCGCACCGCGAATGGGGCGACGCATCGGAGGCCCAGGCCTTCCTGTTCGAGACGCCGAGCCCCTCGATGGTGAACGACACGAAGGGCGTAGACTTCGTGAACGATCCGAAGCTTCCCCTGTCGAAGCGCGTCGGGGGACAACTCGCGTCGTTCGCGGCGGTGCTGGCCGCCCACAACGCCGATCGGCCTGCGGCGTCGCAGGTCACGTTGCTCGACGTGCCGACGCTGGCCGAGGTGGAGAAGGCCGGGGTCGGGGCATTCCTGAGCCTTTCGACGCGCGAGTCGAAGCACTGAGGTGATATGGTCCGTTCATCCTTCCAGACGATTGACGCGGCCGTTGCGCTCGAGCACATCGTGATGCAGCTGGCGGCGGCCCGGGCCCGGGACCGCCGCACGACCATTCCGAGCCGTTTCACCGAGGCCGACCTGGCTCAGGTCCGTCTGATGCCGCCGTGGGTGGCGCGGGCTGCCCTGTTGCGGTCGCGGGGCGCCTGGTGGCTCTGGTGCGAGCGACGGCGGGGTGCGAAGCCGCTGGGCGGCCAGTTCGTGATGGACCTGCCGCGAGGCCGCTACATGATCGACGTGCTCGACGCCGGCACCCACGCCTGGTTCTCGCGCGAGTCCACAGTCGCGCCGCTGCTGGTGGCCGGGTTGCCGCCTGGCCCGCGGGCGCTGCTCGCACGGATCCGGCGCGTCTCCAGGACGACGGCGATTCCGCGCGAGTAAAGTGGCTCGATTCCCCATCATGGCCTCGTATGACATGCGCGATCGATGGCCGCAGTTGCTCCCTCACCACTTGCTCCTGAGGGCGCAAGTGCGTCGCCATTTGTACGCATCGAAGGAGTAAGGCTCCGATGCCGACCCCGCCGCCCAAGAGGCCGTCGTCCGCGTCGGGAAGCCGAGCGCAGGCGGCGCTCGTGATCGCCGGCGTGGTTGCCGCCGTGATGGCCGTCGTTCCGGGCTTCCGGCGCATGCACGAGCCAGACGACATCGTGCCCGGGCCGGGCGTGACGTCCTTCGGACGCCTGAGCGCGTATCACGCGGCTCTGGCTGGGACGGACGGCGACACGCCGGTCTTCGACCTGCGCGGATCCGAGCCCGGGGGGACCGTGGTCGTGCTGGGCGGGACGCACGCGGACGAACCGGCTGGCTACCTTGCGGCCGTGGTGCTCGTGGAATGCGCTCGAGTCGAGGCCGGTCGCCTCATCGTCGTTCCCCGGGCGAATGCGAGCGGATTCACGCACAACTACGCGCAGGAGGGGCATCCGACGCGGTTCGAGATCCCCGTCCAGGGGGGAGTCCGCCGGTTCACGTACGGCGCCCGCGCGACGAATCCCGTCCACCAGTGGCCGGACCCGCAGGTGTACACGCTGCGAGGGTCCGGCCAGACGCTGTCCGGATCCGAGACGCGCAACCTGAACCGTGCGTATCCCGGCGAAGCAGAAGGCACGTTCACCGAGCGGATCGCGTACGCCATCACGACGCTCATCCGGCGCGAGTCGGCCGCGCTCGCGCTCGACCTGCACGAAGCCTCGCCGGAATATCCTGTCGTCAACACGATCGTGGCCCACCAACGGGCGGAGGATCTCGCTGCCCTGGCCAGCGTGTCGATGGAGATCGCTGGCGTTTCGATTGGCCTCGAGACGTCGCCGGTGAACCTGCACGGGCTGTCGCATCGGGAGTGGGGCGACACGACCGGTGTGCTGGCGGTGCTGATGGAAACCACGAACCCGACTCAGGGCCGGCTGCGGGGCCGAACCGATGCCCGGCTGGTGCTCGATGGACGTGACCGCTTCTACGCGTTGGCGTCGTCGCGCGGGCGCCTGAGCACGCCGTTCCCGGAGGACGGCTGGCCGCTCTCGGCCAGGGTCGCGCGGCATCTGGCCTCGGTTGCGGCGCTCATCGACGCGCTCGGCCAGACCACGCCGGACCAGGCGGTCCGGTTCGCCGGTGTACCGGACTACCAGGCCGTGATCGACCGCGGCGTCGGCGCCTTCCTGCAGCCGCAGCGTGCCGCGCGCCAGGCTCAATATCCCTGACCATGTCGGAAGGAAGACCATGAAGCGCGCATCCGTCCTCATCCCGCTTCTGTTGAGTGCCACGCTCATCGCACCGCGGACGACCGCCGTGGACGCGTCGTCGCAGAACGCCTCGCACGGCAGCGGCGGATTGCGACTCGCGCCAGTGACGGCCAGAAGCGGGATGGTTGCCTCGGCGCATACGCTGGCGTCGCAGGCAGGCCTCGACATCCTCCGGGCTGGCGGAAACGCCGTTGACGCCGCCGTCGCCGCGGCCTTCGCGATCGGCGTCGTCGAGCCGAACGCCTCCGGACTCGGCGGCGAGGGCATGATGGTGGTGTCGCTCGTGGCGCCCGCGAAGACCGTCGCGATCGACTACCGCTCGTCGGCTCCCGCGGTGACACGGTTCGAGGGAGGCATCCCGGCGACCGGGCATGCGGCGGTGGCGATTCCCGGCATGGTGGCCGGACTCGCGATGGCGCAGCAGAAGTACGGGAAGCTGAAGCTGGCCCGCGTCATCGAGCCAGCCGCCCGGCTGGCGGCTCAGGGATTCATCGTTTCGCCGACCCTCGCGGGCGTCGTCGTGGACAACTTCGAGGAGATTGCCAAGAACGACGCGCTCGCCGCCGTGGTGTGCCCGGGCGGGCTCCCCATCGAGGCGGGGGCCACTCTGAAGAATCCGGATCTCGCAGCCAGCCTGCGGGCGATCGCGAAGGGAGGGCCGGAGGCGTTCTACCGCGGGGCTCTCGCCGGCCGGATTGCCGACGAGATGGCCCGCCGCGGCGGATTCATCACCAAGGAAGATCTCGCCGCGTACAGGGCCGTCGAACGCGAACCGGTCCGCGGCGCGTATCGGGGGCACGACCTCGTCTCGGCCCCGCCGCCCGTGGGCGGCACGACGGTGATCGAAATCCTGCAGATCCTGGATCACCTGAGCCTCGAATCGACGCCGCACTTCTCACCCGGGCACGTCCACCTGATGGCCGAGGCCATGAAGCGTGGGTTCGCGGATTTCTCCGCGCACATCGGCGATCCCGATTTCGTCAGCGTTCCGCTCCCGACCTTGCTCTCCCGCGACTACGCGAAGACGCGCGCCGCGGAGATCGACGCGACGAAGATCTCCGGGAAGATCGCCCCAGCCGGCATCCAGAAGGACGAACCGCCCTCGACGACCTCCCTCAGCGTGGTGGACGCCGAGGGCAACATGGTTGCGCTGACGCAGACACTGTCGGACTTCTTCGGCGCCAAGGTGGTCATCGAGGGCACGGGCATCATGCTCAACAACGAGATGAAGAACTTCTCGGCGCGCGGGCCGAATATGCTCGCGCCAGGGAAGCGCATGCGGACGACCATCGCGCCGACCCTCGTTCTTCGAAACGGACGTCCGTTCCTGACCATCGGGACGCCCGGCGCGGCCCGCATCATCTCGACGATGACGCTGCTCATTTCGAATCTGGTCGACTACGGGATGGGGATCCAGGAGGCAATCGAAGCGCCGCGCTTCTACGCCCGGGACACCGACAAGGAGTTGTCGATCGAGGCGCGCGTTGCGGACGCTACGGTCGAGGCGCTGACGGCGATGGGTTACTCGGTCAAGAAACTCGGGGAGTACGATCTGTTTTTCGGCGGAGCCCAGGGCATTCTCATCGACCCGAAGACCGGGATGCGGATTGGCGGCGCGGATCCGAGACGGGACGGGGCGGTGGTGGGGTACTGACGGAAGACAGGGACCAGGGACCGGGGATCGGGGGCCGGGCAAAGACAAGGACAAGGACAACGACAACGACAACGCGGTAGATAGTAGACAGTGGATAGTAGAGAGTTGGTACGACGGAGCAGGAAACGAAGACCGCATCCGGGAGTCAGGAGTCAGGAGAGGCGGTTTGCCGGCGAGCGTGAGCGGGGCCGAGCGGTGACCCCGCCAGCCGTGGTCTTCCCGCCGCGGGCTGCCGCGCCGGGGGTGACGTGGACGTGAGGTGATTCGATGATGCGTACAGTGAGGGTGGTGGGACTGATGCTGCTGGTCGCGGGCGTGTCCGCCGCGTCGGCGCAGGGCGTGTTCGAGCGTCCCGGTGTGGTGACGTCGGTCGGCCAGAGTTCCGACGTGGCCATCGTGAAAGTCGTGCTGAACACGCAGATGAAGCTCGGCCTCGAGGTGAAGCCTCTGGCGACGGCCGCCGATCTCGACGGCATGAAGACGATGGTCGTCGTCGTGGGCGCCAGCACGAAGGGGCTCGGCGCCGCGGGGCTCGACGTGGAGAAGGAAGTGACGCGCGCGAAGGCGTTGCTGACCGCGGCGAGGGAGAAGGGCGTCAAGGTGCTCGTGCTGCACACCGGAGGCGAGGGCCGCCGGGGCAAGACGTCGAACGACATGATCGAGGCCGTCATGCCCTCGGCCGACCACGTCGTCATCGTCGCGGCCGGCAACAAGGACCGGCTCTTCAACACGCTCGCGGAGAAGAGCGGCACCCCCGTCGTCGAGGTCGAGAAGCTGGCGGCGCTCGGTGAGGCGTTGAAGCCGTTGTTCAAGTAGCCCAGCCGGCTGCCGTGTGAGCGAGGCCTCTCTCTTCGACGTCGTCTCGGCTGAGCCGCTGACGCTGCTGGTGATGCTGGCAGTGTTCGGCGGGCTCGTGACGCGCGCCCGGTGGCCCGTCGGCGTGTCGCTGGCCGTCGCGGCGTGGCTCGGCGCCGCGGCGAACGGTGACCTGTTTCCGCTCCGGCATCTCGTCGAAGGGGCGTTCTCCTACCTCGATCCCATCCTCGTCATCGCCACGGCCACGATCCTGATGCGGGCGCTGGCCGACGGCGGCGCGTTGCAGGCGATTGGCGGAGCGGTCGAACGGCGTCTCGGCCGCCAGCCGCTGATCCTGCTGCCGGTGCTGATGCTGATCGTCATGTTCCCAGGGATGATCACCGGGTCATCGACGGCGTCGGTGCTGACCACGGGCGCCCTCGCAGCGGCCATCCTGATGCGCCTCGGTCTGCCTTCGGCGGGCGCCGCGGCCTTCGTGGCCATGGGGAGCATCGTCGGCATGATCGCGCCGCCGGTGAACATCCCCGCGATGCTGATCGGCGGCGGCATCGATCTCCCGTACGTCGGCTTCGTCCGGCCGCTGCTGCTGGTGTCGGTGCCGCTGGCGCTGGCGTACGCGTACGGCCTGGGCTGGCCGCTCCTCCGGCGGCCCCGCTCGGGTGAGGGCGCGGGTGCGCCGGCCGTGGAGGCGCCCGGGGGTACGTCGAACGCGGCGCTGCCTCTCTGGCGCGCGCTCGTACCGATCGGACTCACGGCGGCGATGATGGCCGCTCCGCAGATCTGGCCCCGCACGATCCCGGATCCGGGACTCCCGCTGGTCTTCGTCGTGGCGACTGGCGTGACGATTGCGGTGTCGGCGCGTTTCCCGATTCGCAGGACGCTCGAAACGGCCACAGACGAGGCGCTGCCCGTGCTGGGCATCCTGACCGGCGTCGGGGCGTTCATCCAGGTGATGACGCTCACCGGCGCCCGCGGCTGGCTCGTGGCGCAGATGCTGGCCGCGCCGTCCTGGGCCCTCGCGCTCGCCGCGGGCGTGAGTATGCCGCTGTTCGGAGCGGTGTCGGCCTTCGGCTCGGCGACGGTGCTGGGCGTGCCGTTCCTGCTGGCCCTGCTGGGTCGTGACGAGGTCGTGACGACGGCCGCGTTGTCACTCCTGGCCGGGCTCGGCGACCTGATGCTCCCGGCGGCCATCGTGGCCACACTGGCGGCGCGCGTGGCCGGCGTGGAGGACCGCCGCCTCGTGCTGCGGCGCTGCGTGGCTCCGGCCATCGCCGCGGTGGTCGTCGCGGTGCTGGTGCTGCTCGCATCGCCAGCGGTCGGCCGCTGGCTGAGGCCGTAGATGGAGTGACAACGCGCGTCGGGACCGGGGGCCGGGGACCGGGGACCAGTTCTCGATGGCCCCAGTCCCCAGCCGCAGCCCTCCGTGGACCTGCCGGGGCGAGGTGATGGTCATGCTGCTGTGGACGTACCGCCTGATCGCGGTTGTTCTGGTGATCCTGCTGACGGCGGCCCTCGTCCGCCGACGCCCGCTCGGAGAACGGGTGACGGCCGGCATCGTCATGATTCCGCTCATCCTGCGCGTGCTGCTCATCAAGTAGTCCTCAGGCCGTGCACGGGCGATCCCGAGCGATCCGATCCCAGGGGCGTGTCGCCGCGGTCGGGGCCAGCAATGGGGACGAGGAATCTCGAGAACTGGTCCCCGGTCCCAGATGCCCGGTCCCCGACATGGTCACTCGCGTCCCCGTGGCATACTGAACGGGTTTCGCCCGGACCGGACCAGGCCGGGCGCCACCCCTGCAGCCAAGGAGCGGACGAGCCGTGCCGACGGACATCTACCCGGTCAAACCCCACATCACCGAGCGCGCCTACCTGCGGAGCATGTCAGAGTACGAGCGCCTGTATCGTCTGTCGCTGGACAATCCGGAGTGGTTCTGGGGTGAACAGGCCAAGGCGCTCAGCTGGTTCCATCCGTACCAGTCCGTCCTGGACGTCGACTACGAGGAGGTGGACTTCGCCTGGTACTCCGGCGGACGGCTCAACGCCTCGTTCAACTGCGTCGATCGCCATCTGCCGGAACTGGGCGATCGGACGGCCATCATCTGGGTCGAGGACGAGCCTGGCGTCTACCATCACATCAGCTACCGCGAGCTGAAGCACAACGTCTGTCGCATCGCCAACGTGCTCATCAGCCATGGCGTCAAGAAGGGCGACCGGGTCTGCATCTACCTGACGATGATCCCGCAGCTCATCTACACCATGCTGGCGTGCGCGCGGATCGGCGCGGTGCATTCCGTGGTCTTCGGCGGGTTCTCCGCCGAGGCGCTGCGGGACCGGATCGTCGACGCCCGCTGCCGGGTGGTCGTGACGGCCAACGAGGGCCTGCGGGGCGGGCGCCGCGTGCCGCTCAAGAAGACGGTCGACCGCGCCGTCGAAGGCATGGCGTCGATCGACGCGGTGCTGGTGGCCCGGCGCACCGACGGGGACGTGGACATGCGGCCCGGGCGCGACTTCTGGCTCGACGACGAGTGCCACCGGCAGCGATCCACCTGCACGAACGAATGGATGGGTGCCGAGGATCCCCTGTTCGTCCTGTACACCTCCGGCAGCACGGGCAAGCCAAAGGGACTCTTGCACACGACCGGCGGCTACCTCGTCTACGCCGCGTTCACACACCGGCTGATCTTCGACTACCATCCCGGCGATATCTACTTCTGCGCGGCCGACGCGGGTTGGATCACGGGCCACAGCTACATCGTCTACGGGCCGCTGACGAACGGGGCCACGACCGTGGTGTTCGAGTCGACGCCGCTCTATCCCGATCCCGGGCGCTACTGGCGCATCGTCGACGATCTCGGGGTGAACGTCCTGTACACCGCGCCGACGGCGCTCAGGGCCCTGGCGCAGGCCGGTGACACGTGGGTGAGGCGCTACAAGCGATCGTCCCTCCGCATTCTCGGCACCGTCGGCGAGCCCATCAACCCCGAGGTCTGGCGCTGGTATCACGACGTGTGCGGCGACGGGCGCTGCGCGGTGGTCGACACGTGGTGGCAGACCGAGACCGGAGGCGCGCTGATCACGCCGCTGCCCGGTGTCACGCCGACCAAGCCCGGCTCGGCGACGCTGCCGTTCTTCGGCGTCAAGCCGGTCGTCATGGACCCGGAAACCAAACGGCCCCTCGAGGGCAACGGGGTGTCCGGCGCGCTCTGCCTTTCGAGTCCCTGGCCAGGCCAGGCGCGCACGGTCTGGGGCGACCACAAGCGGTTCCGCGACACGTACTTCCGCACGTACCCCGGTTACTACTTCACCGGCGACGGCGTCAGGCGCGACGAGGACGGCTACTACTGGATCACCGGCCGAATCGACGACGTCCTCAATGTGTCGGGACACCGGATCGGTACCGCCGAGATCGAGAGCGCACTCGTGGCTCACGAATCGGTGGCTGAGGCCGCGGTCGTCGGTTTCCCGCACGAACTCAAGGGCCAGGGCATCTATGCCTACGTCGTACTGAACGCCGACGTGGCGGACGCCGATCCCGAACAGCTCGTCGGTGCCCTGAAGCAGCAGGTGCGGACGGCGATCGGCGCGTTCGCCACACCCGACGTCATCCACGTGGCCTCGGGGCTGCCCAAGACCAGGAGCGGCAAGATCATGCGGCGCATCCTGCGCAAGGTGGCGTCGTCCGAGTACGATGGCCTGGGCGACGTGTCGACGCTGGCGGAGCCGGAGGTCGTCCAGCGGCTGATCGAGGAGCATCGGAGCGTCGGGCGGGGGTAGGACGGACGCTGCGCTCCGCAGGGACCGGGGGCCTGGGACCGGGGACCAGTTGCGGATGTCCCCAGTCCCCATCAGCGGTCCTCGATGGACTTCGCGACAAGGAGGGAACGATGCGGAAGTCAGTGGGAACCATCGTCGTCGGAGCGATGATCATGTTGGCCGGGTGCGGCCAACTTGCTCCGGCCGAGGAGGAGATTCCCCTCATCAGGCAGGTGGTCGAGGCCACCAATGAAGAATTCGCAGCCTGTGTCGCCGAGGCCGATGCCGGCTGCGTGGCGGGGTTCTTCGCCACGGACGGCTGGCAGGCCCGCTCGAACGTTCCGATCCTGGTCGGCCAGCAGGCCATCCAGCGCTACTGGCAACAGAACATGCCGGGCGGGACCTGGGAGCTCTATTTCGAGACCGGGACCGTCGAGGAGAGCGGGCCCCTGGCCGTCGAACGGGGGAAGTACACGCTGAGCTTTACGGTCGATCCCGCTGCGCAGACCGTGCGGACGTCGTTTCTCGAACGAGGACACTACCTGACGCAGTGGCGGTTGGATACGACCGGCCGCTGGTTCATCGGCGCCCAGGCGCTCGTCGCGGAAGTTACGGGACGGCCGGGGCAGGGACAGTAGCCAGGAGTCAGGAGTCAGGAGACGGAAGGGGGAGTCGGCCCCGATCGGCCGACTGTTCATCTCTACGACGTTGAAGTCGAGGTTGAGCCGGCAGGAGTGCGCTACCATGGGACCCCATGGGGCCCCTGGTGCCCGCGGCAGGAGAACGGATCGACGCCGGCACGGTGCTGCGCCGGTGGATTCTCCTGCTCGTCGGCCTGATCGTCGTCTCGCTCTTGCACTACACCACGAGCCCGGATCGGGCGTGGCTGCACAACATCTACCAGCGACTGTACTACGCGCCGATTGTCGTCGGCGCGTACTGGTTCGGCGTGCGCGGCGGACTGGTGACGGCCCTGGCGGCCGCCGTCGCCTACTGGCCGCACATTCACTACACCTGGGGAGCGAATGAGCCCTATGCCGCGAGCCAGTACGCGGAGTTGGTGATCTTCCACGCGGCCGGGTTGCTGGTGGGCGTGCTCTCCGACGTGCAGCGCCGGCTCACGCGGGAGTCGCAGCAGGCCGCCGCGTCGCTCGAGGCCGCGAACCGGGACCTGCGAGAGTCGCAGGAGCAAGTGAGGCGGGCCGACCGGCTCTCCGCGCTCGGACAGGTGGCTGCGGGCCTTGCGCACGAGATCCGCAATCCTCTGGCGGGCATGAAAGGGGCGCTTGAGATCGTCGCGTCGCGTGTGTCCGCCGGCACGCCAGAGGCCGAGTTCACCGGCGTCGCCGCGACCGAACTCGCCCGCCTCGACGGCCTCGTCGGGGAGTTCCTCGCCTACGCGCGCCCGCGGGAACCTGAGCTCAGAGTGGCCAGCCTGCACGATGCCATCGACCACGTCACGTTGCTGCTCAGACCCCAGGCCGAGCGCGCGCGGGTGGCCCTGAATCGGGAGGAGCAGGCGCGTCTGCCTGATGTCTGCATGGACCCCGAGCAGATCAGGCAGGTGCTGTTCAACGTCGCGCTGAACGCCATCCAGGCGAGCCCTGCCGGATCGACGGTCGTCATCCGAACCCGTCAGGCTCCCGGCTGGGCCGTCGTGGAGGTCGTCGACCAGGGGCCAGGCGTGCCGCCGGAGCAGCGCGAGCGGGTCTTCGACCCCTTCTTCACGACCAAGGCCCACGGGACGGGCCTCGGTCTGGCGGTGTCGTCGCGAATCATCGCGAACCACAACGGACGGATCTCCGTTGGCTCCGCCGGGACGCCGGACGCCGGCACCGCCGCTGCCGGCCCTGCGGTGTCCGGTGCAATCGTGCGCGTCGAGCTTCCGCTCGGGCCGGACGCGGTCCGCGCGCCCGCATGAGGTCTCACCCATGGCGACGACACCGACGGTCCTGCTCGTTGACGACGACGAGAGCCTGAGGCGGGTGACGGAGTACACGCTGCGGGAGTCTGGCTATCGTGTGATGACCGCGGCCGGCGGTGAAGAGGGCCTGGCGCTGTTCCAGTCCACGGATGTGGATCTCGTTCTCACCGACGTGCGCATGCCCGGCATGGACGGCATGGACTTGCTGGCCCGGCTGAAGGGCATGCGGCCGGAACTGCCCGTCGTGATGCTCACTGCTCACGGCACGATCGAGGCGGCCGTCGAGGCGATGAGACTCGGCGCGTTCGACTACCTGACCAAGCCGTTCACGCGCGACCAGCTGCGGGCCAGCGTCCGGAAGGCCTTCGAAGTGGCCCAGTTGAAGACCGAGAACCGGCGGCTGCGCCAGCTCGTCACGGACCGCTTCTCGTTCGCCGCGATGATCGGCGGCTCCCGCGCGATGCGCGGCGTCACGGACGTGGCTGCGCGCGTGGCGAAGAGCGACGCGACGGTGCTGCTGCTTGGCGAGAGCGGAACGGGCAAGGAACTGCTCGCCAAGGCGATCCACGTGAACAGCGACCGCTCCGACGGGCCGTTCATCCCGGTGAACTGCGCAGCCATTCCGGAACATCTCCTCGAGTCAGAGCTGTTCGGCCACCGGCGCGGCGCGTTCACGGGCGCCGTCGCCGACGCACCCGGCAAGTTCGAGTCCGCCGACGGCGGCACGATCTTCCTGGACGAGGTCGGCGACCTGCCGCAGCTGCTGCAGGTCAAGATCCTCCGCGTCCTGCAGGAGCGCGAGATCGACAAGGTCGGCGACGCCCGGCCGAAGAAGGTGGACGTGCGAGTCATCGCGGCGACCAACCGCGAACTCGAGGCGATGATCCAGGACGGATCGTTCCGCGAGGATCTCTACTACCGCCTGGCGGTCGTGCCCATCCGCGTCCCGCCTCTGCGCGAACGCGCGGACGACATTCCGCTGCTGGTCGAGCACTTCGTGTCGAAGCACGCCGACCGTCTTGGCCGGCCCGTTCCCTCGGTCGCCAAGCCAGTGTTTCAGCTCCTGAACGTGTACGGCTGGCCCGGGAACATCCGTGAACTCGAGAACGTCATCGAACGGGCCCTCGTGCTCGACAGAGACGGCGTCATCGGCACCGACGACCTGCCCGAGCGACTGGCCGCGACGGAGCTGCGCTTCGGACGCGCGCGGGTGGAACTGCCGGATGACGGCATTTCGCTGGACGAGGTCGAACGCGATCTGATCAGGGCGGCGCTCGACCGGCACGACTGGAACCAGACCAGGGCTGCGGCGTACCTCGGGATCACCCGCAGCGCGCTCCTGTACCGGATGGAGAAGCACGGAATCGGAAGACAGGGAACAGGGGACAGGGGGCAGGCGACAGGGGAAGGGCGGGGGACAGGGGACAGGGAGTAGCGAAAAGCCCAGTGAGTGGCGCTGTCCGATAAGAGACAGCCCGCCCGCCGGATGTCTGATAACAGACAGATCCTCTTGGACGGGTCCGTCCATCTCTCCGTCTTTTGGGGGAATCCTGACAGATTGGATACGGCACGGCTCTTGCCACTCCTGCTGGCGAGATGCGTCCTCGTACGGTTCTCCAGCTTGCCACTCCGACACTCACACTGACGCTCGCGCTGTCGGGAGCGGTTGTTCCAGCCTCGGCCCAGCCAACCGCGGCTCCGCCGGTCGAGCAGCTGGTCACCCGGGCGCTCGCGAACGCGCCGTCGCTCCAGGCGAAGCGAGCGCGAATTGACGCGGCTGCTGAGGCGCTGACGGCGGCAGACGCGCTGCCGGATCCCATGATCGAATTCGAGTACCGGGCCGCCGACTTTCCCAAGTACACGATCGGAACCGATCCCGGCTCGATGCTGGGCGCCTCCTACCGTCAGGACATGCTGAGCAAAGGGCGTCGCCGGTCGAGGCGGATGTTGGCGCAGGCGGAGATTCTGAAGAGCCGCGCCGAGCTGGCGTTCGGCGAGACGACGCTGGCGACGACCGTCCGGGTGCTCTATGCGAGCCTCTTCGCAATCGATCGGGAACGGGAGACGCTGGACGCGGCCGGCGAACTGCTCAGCATGCTCGAGGCCACCGCGACGGCGCGCTACGCGGTTGGCGAGTCCGATCAGGCCAGCGTGCTGCGGGTGCAGCTCGAGCGATCGCGGCTGGGCGAGCGGGTGGCGGACCTCGAGAACGACCGCGTGGCCGTCCAGGCGGCGCTGAACCGCCTGACCAACGACCCTCCCGGCACCCCGATCGGCGGCGTGGCCGCGCTGCCGGATTCGACCCCTCCCACGACCACCCCGGACGGGACAACGGAACTCGACCAATCGCCAGAGATCGCGGTTCGTCGGGCGGAGATCAGCGTGGCGGCCGAGAAGGTCGCGCAATCGAAGGCGGACGCGCACCCCGCCTGGAACGTCGGGGCCGGCCTCTTCTGGCAGGGCGGGTGGGGCCGGATGGCGACCTTCAGCGTGGGCCTCGAACTGCCCATCTGGAAGAAACGGAAGCAGCTTCCGCTGATTGCGGCCGCCGAACGGGAGCAGAGCGCCGCCGAACTGGACCTGGCCGACGCGACGGCTCAACTCCACGCGGACCTGCTCACACTCATGGAGGCGTGGCACACCGCTGACGCCCAGGTCCGCCGCTACGAGTCCGCCTTGCTCCCGCAGAACTCGGCCGCGCTCGACGCGACCCGCACCAGCTACCTCGTGGGGCGCGGTGAATTCGTGTCGGTCCTCGACGAGTTCCGGAACTGGATCGAGGTGCGCGTGGGACTCGCCAGGCGCCAGGCCGATCGCTATACGGCTCGCGTCCGGCTCGAGGCGCTCCTCGCGCCGGAGACGGCACCTGCCACGGAGCAGCAGGCTGGGCCCAATCTCCCTGCGGGCTCGATGAAATGAAGGGACGGTCATGAACATCCGCGAGATCCTCCGTCAACACTGGGGCAAGGTCCTGCTCCTCGTGCTCCTCGCGTCGGCGGTGGTCGCCGCCCCATGGCTGCTCGTGCACTCGGATGAGCGCACGAGAGCCCAGGCCTATCACTGCCCGATGCACCCGTCGTACACGTCCGAGAGGCCAGGAGACTGTCCGATCTGCGGTATGCGCCTCGTGCCCACTGCGCAGAACTCGGCAGCCGCGACGGAGGACGTGTACTACTGCCCGATGCACCCGAAGGTGCAGCAGCACGAGCCTGGGACGTGCCCGCAGTGCGGCATGGATCTGGTGAAGCAGGGCGCGGCCGGGGTTGCGGCACCTGCGACCACCAGTGACCTCTACGTCTGTCCAATGCACCCGGACGTGCAGCAGCACGAGCCGGGTCGCTGTCCCAAGTGCGGCATGGATCTGGTGAAGCAGGGCGCGGCCGGGATTGCGGCACCTGCGACCACCAGTGACCTCTACGTCTGTCCAATGCACCCGGACGTGCAGCAGCACGAGCCGGGTCGCTGTCCCAAGTGCGGCATGGATCTGGTGAAGCAGTCGCCGCACGCGTCACCCGGAACGGTCACGCTGGACGGGCTCGCGCCCATCAGCATGACCGGGAACCAGTCCACGCTGGCCGGCGTCCGCATTCAGGAAGCCGAGGCGGGCGAGCTCGCCGCCACCATCAGGGCGGTCGGCAACGTCGTCGAAGACGAGTCGCGCGTCCGCCGGGTGACGACCAAGGTTTCGGGATGGGTCGAGCGCCTGCACGTGAATGCCGTCGGGCAGTTCGTCACCGCCGGGCAGCCGCTCGTCGATCTCTACTCGCCCGAGTTGCTGGCGAGTCAGGAGGAATACCTGCGGGCCCGCCAGACGGCTGCGGATTTCGAGCGCTCGTCCCTCGATGAAGTCCGACGCGGCGGTCGGGACCTGGCCGACGCGGCCCGCCGGCGACTGGAACTGTTCGATGTGCCCCCTTCGTTCATCGCGGGGATCGAACGGTCTGGCCTGACGGAGCGCACGATCACGCTGCGCGCTCCGTTCAACGGGTACGTCACCGAGAAGCCCGTTGTCGAGGGCCAGCGGATCGACGCCGGGACGCCGCTCATGACGGTCGTGGATTTCAGCCGCGTCTGGGTCGTCGCCGAGCTGTACGAAATCGAGGCCTCGGCTGCGCGCGCCGGCCGTCCGGCCATGGTGTCGCTCCAGCACGACCCGTCAGTCAGACTCTCAGGCCGCGTGAGCCTCGTCTATCCGACGATGGATGCGGCGAGCCGGACGATCCGGGTGCGCCTCGAGTTCGCCAACCCGCGTCTGGTACTCAAGCCCGGGATGTTCGTGAACGTGGAACTCGACCGCGATCGCGCCCGCGGGGTGCTCGTGGCGGACTCGGCGGTGATCGACACCGGGACGCGTCAGATCGTCTTCGTGGAGGCCGAGCCAGGCCGATTCGAGCCGCGCGAGGTGAAGGTCGGCCTCCGCCACGACGGGCGTGTGATCATCGAGTCGGGGCTGCACGCCGGCGAGCGGGTGGCTGTCGCGGCGAACTTCCTGCTCGATTCCGAGTCGCGCCTCCGCGCGGCGATTGGCGGGGGACGGTAGGATGACGGCCTGCCATGAGAGGACTCGCAGGTCACGCTCGCTGGCCCGCTCGCACTCGCCGGCAAAACGCCTCTCCGTCCCGTTGCGGCCCGCTGGCCGCCGGCTGCCGCGTCGCGGCCGTGCGCGGGCACGGCTGCTCCGCGGACGATTGCGCCGGCTGACCCCCTTGTCCTCCGAGGCGTTTCGCAGACTGCCGCCGGCCCTGGTCTGTCGAAGCTCACCCAGCGGCGGCAGGGTGAAAGCGGCTCGGCTCAAGGGCCTGCTCGGTGACCTGCGTGTCCGACCGTGCCATGCCACCGCGGCCATCGGTGACCAGGTCTATCCGAGCGGCGCCAGCCCGCGGAGCCCTCACCCGCAGGCGGTACGCGCATGATCCGCGCCATCATTGCGTTCTCCGCGCACAACCGCATGCTCGTGCTGCTGGCGACAGCGGCTGCCGTCGTCGGCGCGGTGACGGTGCTCGAGCACATCCGCCTCGACGCGCTGCCGGACCTCTCCGACACGCAGGTCATCATCTACTCGAAATGGGACCGGTCGCCCGACATCATCGAGGACCAGGTCACCTACCCCATCACGAGCGCGCTGCTGGGAGCGCCCCGCGTCAGGGCGATCCGCGGGTTCTCGGACTTCGGCTTCTCGTTCATCTACGTCATCTTCGAGGACGGCACCGACATCTACTGGGCCCGGAGCCGCGTGCTCGAGTACCTGTCGAAGATCCAGCCCAGCCTGCCCGAGGGCGTCAGGACGGAACTCGGCCCGGACGCGACGGGCGTCGGCTGGGTCTTCCAGTACGTACTCGTCGATCGCTCGAAGACGCTCGGCCCGGAAGAGCTTCGCTCGATCCAGGACTGGACCGTGCGGTACGCGCTGCAGGCCGTACCCGGCGTGGCGGAAGTCGCGTCGATTGGCGGCTTCGTCAAGCAGTACCAGATCACCGTCGACCCTAACAGGCTGCGAGCTCTCGACGTGCCGCTCGACCGCGTGACTGCCGCCGTCCGCGCCAGCAACAACGAGGTCGGCGGCCGGCTCCTCGAATGGAGCGGCCGCGAGTACATGGTCCGCGCCCGTGGATACGCGAGGTCGATCCGGGACCTCGAGCAGATCGTGCTGAAGACCACCGCGACGGGCGTGCCCGTCCTGCTGCGGGACGTCGCCCGGGTCGAACTCGGTCCCGAGATGCGCAGGGGCGTCGCCGATTTCAACGCCCTGGGCGACAGCGTCGGCGGCATCGTCGTCATGCGGCACGGCGAGAACGCGCTGAACGTGATCGAGGCGGTGAAGAGCAGGATCGCGGATCTCAGCGCCTCGCTGCCGGCGGGCGTCGAGGTCGTCACGACCTACGACCGGTCGACGCTCATCGAACGCGCGGTCGCGACGCTCCGGAGCACGCTCACGGTCGAGATGGCCATCGTCTCCGTCGTGATCCTGATCTTCCTGTGGCACATTCCGTCGGCGCTCGTGCCCATCGTCACGATTCCGATCTCGGTCCTGCTCTCGTTCATCCCGCTGTACTACCTGGGCGTGACCGTGAACATCATGTCGCTGGCCGGCATCGCCATCTCGATCGGCGTGCTGGTCGACGGCGCGATCGTGGAGGTGGAGAACGCCTACAACAAGATCCACCACTGGCAGGCCGGCGGCCGGCAGGGCGACTTCCACGCCATCAGGCTCGAGGCGCTGCAGGAGGTCGGACCGGCCGTCTTCTTCTCGCTGCTCGTGGTCGCCGTGTCGTTCCTTCCGATCTTCGTGCTCGTCGACCAGGAGGGACGGCTGTTCGGGCCGCTGGCGTACTCCAAGAACCTGGCCATGGTGCTCGCCGCCGTGCTGGCCGTCACGCTGGACCCGGCGATGCGGATGCTCTTCGCCCGGATCGATCCGTTCTCCTTCAGGCCGCGGTGGATCGCCAGGATCGCGACGGGCGCCTTCGTCGGGACCTACCACGCCGAGGAGCGGCATCCGATCAGCCGGGCCATCTTCGCCGTCTACGAGCCCGTCTGCCGGGCGGTTCTCCGCTACCCGAAAGCGGTCGTTGCCCTGGCGATCGCGGCCGTGCTCGGGACCCTGCCGGTGTACTTCAAGCTCGGCCAGGAGTTCATGCCGCCGCTCAACGAGGGGTCCATCCTCTACATGCCGACCACGCTGCCCGGGATCTCGGTGACGCAGGCGACCGATCTCATGATGCGCCAGGACCGGGTGCTGATGACGTTCCCCGAGGTCGAGACGGTGATGGGGAAGGCCGGGCGGGCTGAGACGTCAACCGACCCGGCGCCGTTCTCCATGATGGAGACCACCGTCGTCCTCAAACCGGAGTCGGAGTGGCGGCACAAGCCGCGCTGGTACACCGGGCGCCTGCCCGAATGGCTGCACCCGGTGGTCCGGCCCTTCTGGCCGGATCGGATCTCGTGGGATGAACTCGTCGACGAGATGGACCGTGCGCTCCGCATCCCGGGGGTGAGCAACGCCTGGACGATGCCCATCAAGGGCCGGATCGACATGCTGACGACCGGCGTGCGCACGCCCGTCGGCATCA